>JBAUUB010000051.1:0-3958 GCA_049582485.1 Dermatophilaceae bacterium | reverse complement strand
CGATCCGCCACCGGCCGAGATGGGTAGCTGCCCGACCGGCTGGGAGCTCTGGTGGGTGCCAGACCACCTCGGCTGGTTCGAGTACACGATCAACCACTACGCCGACAAGGACCACAACGGCAACGGGGTGCTCTGTCGGAAGATCGTCAAGGGTGCGGGCGTCCAGGACGAGCACCACGACCAGGTCTGGGTGACCAAGGACGACGCCAAGTATCGTCCGTGAGCGGCCCGCCTAAGAGCCCGTCCGCGTGCTCTTTTGGCACCGTCGGTCCCGGGGTGCGGCGTCGGGGGGCCGCCCCTGAGGTAGACCACGACCCGCACGCGATCAACGCGCTGTTACGAGGCGCAACACAACGCCCACATCGGCCAACCTTCCGGTTTCAGACAGACAGGCAGCCACCATCCCAGCGGTATAGGCAGGAGAGCGGCGGGGTGGCTCCCCACCCCCTTGATGTCGGGCGGGATTCCGGCGCGGTGCTGACAGGTCTAGGCGAGCTGGAAGGTTGGCCCTCGTCGGCCCTCGCTCGCGCTCCGCGGAAGGACGGGCACCCGGTCCCGTCTCGCGCGTGGCGTTGACACCGCGCCGATGGTCAGGTGATCAGGCGGTGCGCTGCTTCGCCCCGGTCGCCGCGCGCCAGTGCTCCGCGGCCTCGCGCTAGGCGTCGGCCTTGACCTGCGCGGCGATCGTCCCAGCGGCGTGCTCGGCTTCTCCTGGTGTGGGAACCAGAGCACCCCGCCGGCCAGGACACCGCTCCGGAAGGTTTCCGCGGGTATCTCCGGCAGCAGCTTGCCTCGGTTGGCGTCCTCGACCGGGCGAGGGTCGCGCCAGGTTGCGCACACCACCCCGTCACGGCCATAGACCGCGCCTCGGGTGACCTTCCCTCGGAGGGCATACAGGGCCGACAGCTCCCCGGCGTCGAGGTCGTATCGTGCCGCGGCGTGTGCCTCGTCGATGCGTCGGGCCCGGATGAGTGCGCCCGTGTCGTGCGTGTCGATCCTCGCCGTTTCGGTGACAGTCGCAATAAGCGGGGCGGCCAGGTCGGCCGGCGCGCGGGTGATCGTGTCGGCGTTGCCCGTGATCGTCGACAGGACGGTCTGCGCGGCCTTTGTCCGCGCTTCCCTCCATGCGTTGCCGGCCGCGGCGCTCCTGACGTGATCGTCAAGCGCGGCGGCGAGCCTCTTTCGGTCCGCGGTCAGGTAGGCGTGGGTCACGGCGGCTTGGTCGACGAACGGCGGCCGCGCGGGGACGGGCGACGGCGGATCCTGCCGGGCGATGGCGGCCATGCGGAGCCTCCGCCTCCCGTCCACCCACTCGCCGCCAAACTCATCCACGAGACGGAGGCCGCGGTCGCCCGGAGGGAGGATCCGCCGAACGCCGAGGCCCTGACAGGATGGCGAGCATGACACCACCGCGTCCACTCACCGAACCTCCCGCAGCCGGCACGCCACGGGGACTGCGGATCGAGATCAGCAACCTGTCCAAGCACTTCGGCGCGGTCCGAGCGGTCGACGACCTCACCTTCACCGTCGAGCCGGGACGGATCACCGGGTTCCTCGGCCCCAACGGCGCGGGCAAGACCACGACCCTGCGTATGCTGCTCGGCCTCGTGCGACCGACGGCAGGCACCGCCACGATCGGCGGACGACGCTATGTCGACCTCGACGACCCCGTCGGGACCGTCGGTGCGGCCCTGGAGGCGACCGGCTTCCACCCCGGCCGCACGGGCCGCGACCACCTCCGGGTCCTGGCCGCCGGTGCCGGCCTCCCGGACCGTCGCGTCGACGAGATGCTCGAGCTGACCGGCATCCCGGCGGCCGCCAACCAGCGTGCGGGCGGGTACTCGATGGGCATGCGTCAGCGCCTCGGTCTGGCCGCCGCACTGCTCGGGGACCCCGAGGTCCTCATCCTCGATGAGCCGACCAACGGTCTGGACCCCGAGGGCATCCGTTGGCTGCGCAGCTTCCTCCGGCACCTGGCGGGTGAGGGTCGGTCGATCCTCATCTCCTCCCACCTCCTTGCCGAGGTCGAGGCGACCGTCGACGACGTCGTGATCATCACCAACGGCCGCCTCGTGCGGCATGGCCCCATCGACCAGCTGCGCGGCGTGCAGAAGAGCCTGGTTCGCACCAGCGACACCGATCGGCTCATCGGAGCACTGCGCATCGCCGACGTCGAGGCCGAGCCCGCCGACGACGGTGGCGTCCACGCGCTGACCCGCGACCTGCGCCTCATCGGTGACGTCGCGATGCGAGCCGGCCTGCCGGTGTGGGAGCTCCGCGTTCTCGAGGACTCGCTGGAGAGCCTGTTCTTCGAGGCGACCGAGGGAACCAGCCGCAACCTCGGCTCCGCGGATCCGAGCGACGGACTGGACCCGGCGGCGTCCGACAGACCCACCACCGCGACGGAAGGAGGCGACCGGTGATCGCCGCGATCCGCGCCGAGCTGCGCAAGTTCTTCACGACCCGGCTGTGGTGGGGCCTCGCCATCGGCGTCGCCCTGGCCGCCGTCCTCCTGACCGCGCTCTTCACCGGACTCGCCGGCAACCAGGGCCTGCCACCGCTCGACTCGCCCAACGCGGTCAGTCAGGCGTACACGTCCGGCCTGACCTTCGCATACCTGATCGTTCTCGCCCTCGGCATCATCTCGATCGGCAGCGAGTACCGCCATCAGACGATCAGCTCGGCCTACCTGACCGTTCCGCATCGAGCTCGGCTGTTCGCCGCCAAGCTCGTGGCGACTGCCGTCATGGGGGCCGTGTACGGGGTCGTCTACGTGGTCGCTGCGCTGGCGACGGGTATCCCCATCATCATCCTGCGCGGCTTCGAGCCCTTCCCGGCCGACGACACGGTCATCCGGTCGCTCGCCATGTCGGTCCTCGCCCTCGCGCTGTGGGCGCTCATCGGCTTCGGACTGGGGGCCCTGATCAAGAACCAGATCGCTGCGCTCCTCATCGGGGTCGGCGTCGCATGGATCGGGGAGCAACTGATCCTGCTGGGTCTGGTCGCGATCGGGTGGGGCGCCGTCGGCGCCTACCTACCGGGCATGGCGACCGTGGCCCTCGTCCAGGAGCCCCTCCAGGTGGAGGGCATGCCGTTCGACTTCGAGTACCTCCAGTGGTGGCAGGCCGTCCTCGTCCTCGCTGCGTATGCGCTGGTCCTGGCGGGACTCGGAGCCTTCCGGGCCTCCCGGGAGGACGTGAGCTAGCAGGTCGGCGTCCTCGCGGAAGGGGTCGGGTGACCACTGGTCGCCCGACCCCTTCCGCCCGTCGCCGACGAGGCGGGCCGCACTGCCACCGCCGGCCGTCTGGGGATAGGCTGGTCCGAGTCGCGGGGTGGACACCGCATGACCGCATGCCCCGCCGACGCGACCTGCATGCGCACACGAGAAGTCACAGCGAAAGAGGCGAAGACGCCGTGCCCGACGAGCACTCGAACGACGACCCACTGGCAGCATTCGGCCCGAACGAGTGGCTCGTCGACGAGCTGTACGAGCAGTACCGACAAGACAAGAACCTCGTGGACGAGGCGTGGTGGAGCTTCTTCGAGGACTACACACCCGAGGGCGCCTCGGGCAGCACGACGAACGGGGCGGTCGGGGACGGGTCGGGGGGCTCGTCGGGCTCGAGCGGCGGCAGCGGCGCCGGCTCCTCCGAGCGTGCCGTGCAGAGGTCCGCACCTGAGCAGACCAAGCCGGAGCAGACCAAGTCGGAGCAGACCAAGCCGGAGCAGGCCGCGGCTGCACCGCCGAAGGCTGCCCAGAAGCCGCCGCCCGCACCGAAGGACACCGACCCATCCAAGGACGCGACCGCAGCGACGGGCACCAAGGAGTCGCTGAGGGTGCCGCAGTCCAAGGCCGAGCCGAGCTCCTCACACGGTGAGCGGCGGCGTCCGACGACGTCCGGTGCACCGTACCCGGGCGGCGCCATCCCGCGCGCGGCCCAGCCGAAGCCGCGGGACC
>JBAUUB010000050.1:0-5513 GCA_049582485.1 Dermatophilaceae bacterium | reverse complement strand
TCCAGGCCACGGACCAGCTCACGGGGCTCGGTCGTCGCCGCGAACAGCACCGCGCTCGTCGCCGCGAGCAGGACCTTGAGCAGGAGCGTCAGCCCACCGCGCAGGCCCTCCACGGCCAGGCTCACCGGCCCGACATCGACCCGCTCCCCCGTGGCGACGAACGGCAGCAACAGGGCCACGCCGATGAACGGAACCACGGGCCAGAGCCGCCCGAGGACATAGCGCACGGGCACCTGGCTGAGCGCGACGAGCACCGCGACGATGGCCCCGTATGCGGCGAAGGCCAGCAGGTAGGTGCCGGGGGTGAGGACGACGACCGAGACGAACGCCAAGAGTCCGAGGATCTTGGCGTGCACGGGGATCCGGTGCAGGGCCGAGTGCCCGTGGTAGTGCAGCGAGTGGCCGTGTGCGGCGCCCACGACGCGGGCGCCCGGCTCAGTCCCGGGCCGAGGGCCGCGCGAGCAGCCGCATCAGCCCGAACGCCACGAGGCCGGTGACGAGCAGCCCGACGACGCCCGCGATCGCGGTCGAGAGCCACTCGTTGCCCACCCCGGCCGTCCCGTAGTCGGCGAGCGGCGAGCCCGCGACGGCGGAGTCGGCGGCCGTGTCGGCGAAGCCGAGGGTCTCGGCGACGTGCTCGAGTCCGTCGGGCGAGGCCGAGGCGAAGAGCGAGACGACCGCCGCGAGGACGAGGCTGACGACCAGGCCGACGATGACGATGGTGCGGGTCGGCACGCGGCGGGCAGGAGCGGTCGAAGGCTGCTCCGTGTGAGTGCTCATGAGGAGGTCTCCACGGTGGTGCGAACCTGCAGCTCGGGCTGCGAGGTGAGGTGACGGGCGGCGTAGACGATGTCCGGGCGGGCGGCGAGGATCGCCGAGACGGCGAGGAAGGTGATGACGGCCTCGCCGATGCCGATGACGGTGTGCCAGCCGAGCATCGTGGTCGCGAGCAGGCCGAGATCGATCGGGGCGGCCCCGCCCACGGCCCACAGCCCGGTGAAGACCAGCGCAGCGGCCGGGACGCTGACGAGCGCGCCGATCGCGGCGGCGAACGGGATCAGCCTGCGCGACTGCGGTCGGGCCGCCTGCACGAGGCGGAACACCCCGTAGCCCACCCAGACGGCGACGACGGCGATGAGAGTGACGTTGGTGCCGATCGCGGTCAACCCACCGTCGGCGAAGGCGAGCGCCTGGACGACGAGCACGACGGTCAGCGCCAGCGTCGCCGTCCATGGGCCCACGAGAACCGCGGCCAGCACCCCGCCCATGAGGTGACCGGAGGTGCCTGCTCCAACCGGGAAGTTGATCATCTGGGCCGCGAACACGAACACGGCGACCAGGCCGGCGAGCGGGGCGCTGCGGTCGTCGAGCTCACGGCGCGCCCCGCGCAGGGCGACCACGACCGCGCCGGTCGCGACGGCGGCCGTGGCGATGGAGGTGGGTCCGTCGAGGAACCCGTCGGGCACGTGCATGGCTCTCCTTGGTCGGGCGGCTCGTCGGCGGCGCACACCGTAGGGTGGATGCTGACTGACACCACCTTATTGCAAGTGAGTTGCGATAACAGAATCAGGAGACGCCGAGAGATGACCACTCGCCTCAACGCCGGCGACCGGGCGCCCGACTTCACGCTCACCGACGACCGCGGCGAGCGGGTCGCGCTCGCCGACCTGCGCGGCCGCAAGGCCATCGTCTACGTCTACCCGGCGGCGATGACCCCCGGGTGCACGACCCAGGCCTGCGACTTCAGCGACAACCTCGAGACACTGACCGGACAGGGGTATGCGGTGGTCGGCGTCTCCCCCGACTCACCGGAGAAGCTCGCCAGGTTCCGCGAGAAGGAGAACCTGTCGATCACGCTGCTCTCCGACCCCGACAAGGACATGCTGCGGGCCTGGGGCGCGTTCGGCGAGAAGAAGCTGTACGGCAAGGTCGTCGAGGGAGTCATCCGCAGCACGATCGTCCTCGACGAGGAGGGTGTCGTCACCCACGCCTGGTACAACGTGCGGGCCACCGGCCACGTCGCCAAGATCATGCGTGACCTGGGACTGGATGCCGCCTGACGGCCCTGATCAGCGCCTCCGCCGCGCCGACGTGCACTAAGTTCGGTGGGGACGGCAACGCCGGTGAGGACCGGGCGCACAGCCCAGACGATGAACCACCGCTCGACGACCACCCAGAAGGAGCACCGAGGCATGACTGAGCCGACGTCCATCGCACAGCTCGAGGCGGACATCGCGGCCCGACGGGCCCGGCTCGCCGACACCCTGAACGAGCTGAACTACAGAAGGCAGCCCAAGGTCATCGTCGAGCGGAAGAAACAGGCCGCCCAGCGGCGCTTCAGCGCTGCCACCCAGAATGAGTACGGCGACGTCCGGATGGAGGTCGTCGGCCCGCTCGTGCTGGCCGCCGTCGTCCTGATCACCTGGGGCGTTCGGCGCAGCGGCCGCCGGTGACGACCCTGCCCGCTCCCCCGGTTCGGATGCTCGGGGACCGGGTCCTGCTCACCACCGACGGTGAGGACGGGGAGCGCCGGTCCGGAGCGGGCATCGTCATCCCCGCCACGGCCTCGATGGGGCGCAGGCTGAGTTGGGCGAGCGTGGTCGCCGTCGGCCCCAACGTCCGACACGTCGTGCGCGGCGACCGCGTGCTCTTCGACCCCGAGGACCGGGCGGAGGTCGAGCTCGACTCGCGCACCTTCGTCCTGCTCCGCGAGCGCGACCTGCACGCCGTCTCCCAGGCGCCGCGCAGTGACGAGCCGACCGGGCTGTACCTCTAGACGCGCCTGCACCGTCGTCTACGCGATGATCCGCCGGTCGGTCGCCGCCTCCGCCCGGACCCGGCCGGAGGTCACGTCGTCCCAGGCCTGGGCGAGCCGCTCGGCCACGAGCCCGATCTGAGCGGCCGGCAGGGAGTACGGCAGCCGGACCCACCCGTCCAGTCCCCCGCGGGGCGCGAAGTTCGGCCCGGCCGCGAGCGCAATGCCGTAGCGCCTGGCGGCGACGACCAACGCCGTCGAACCCTGTTCGGGGAGTGCGCACCAGAGCGCCATCCCACCGGACGGCACCCGCACGCGCCACGTCGGCAGGTGGGTCGCCAGCCCGGCCAGCAGCGCGTCCCGCGAGCTGCGCAGCTGCGCCCGCCGCTCGGCGACGATCTCCTCGCGACGCTCGAGCAGGTATGCGGTGGCGAGCTGCTCGAGTACCGGGGCTCCCAGATCCTGGCGCAGCCGGCTGCTGGCCACCTGCGCCACGAGGGCCCGGGGGGCCCTGACCCAGCCGATCCGCAGGCCGCCCCAGAGCAGCTTGCTGGCGCTGCCGATCGTGATGGCCGAGCGCGCAGAGCGGGCGAAGGGCGCCGGCATCGGCAGCACGGCGTCGTCCAGGGCAAGGTCCACCAGCGACTCGTCGACGATGGGCGTGACGCCCCGCGACCGCAGCACCGCAGCGACCTCGTCCCGCTGGCCGGGCGACATCAGCGCGCCCGTCGGGTTGTGGAAGTCGGGGATGAGGTAGGCGGCACGCACCCGGTGCCCCGCCAGCGCCCCGTCCAGTCCCGGGACGTCCCAGTCGGAGGTGAGGTGGTCGATCGGATGCGCCAGCAGCCGCCCGCCGGCGCCCTCGATGGCCGCGATGGCGTTGGCGTAGGTCGGCGACTCGACCAGGACGCCGTCGCCCCGGGTGACGACCGCTCCGAGCGAGACGCTCAGCCCTCCCAACGCCCCCGGGGTGACGATGATCTGGTCCGGATCCGTCGGCAGGCCACGGGCGGTGTACCCGTCGGCGATCCGCTCGCGCAGGATGGTCAGGCCACTGGGGTAGTAGCCGGTGCCGGGCAGGTAGCGCGGCAGCTCCTCGAGCGCCCGTCGGAAGGCCTCGCCGGTTCCGCTCGGCGCGGGCTGGGCGGTGCAGGTCAGGTCGAGCGAGTCCCCGTCCAGTGCGGACGGCGTGAGGAGGTGGTCGACCCGGCCTCCGGGGACCTGCGGCAGGACGATGACGCTGCCCGAGCCGCGTCGGCTCACGAGGTACCCCTGGTCTCGGAGCCGGCCGTATGCGCGGGTCACCGTCGTGCGGCTCAGGCCCAGTCGGTCGGTCAGCTCGCGCTCGGACGGCAGCCGCGTCCCGGATGGCAGGCGTCCGTCGACCAGGGCCTGGCGCAGGGCATGGGCCAGTCGCTCGTAGACCGGCCCGTCTCCCCGTCCGATCGACGGCTCGACGAGCGTGGCGACGCGATGGGCACTGAAGCGCTGGATCCGTCTCACATCGCCCATCATCGCCGAAGTGGACTGATTCGGGAAGTCCAATCTGGGGCCACTTGTGCCGAAGTGGACCTTTACGGTCTGCCACCTGTCCCGGCACGCTCTCTGCTATGTCCGACGCACCCCGCACCTTCGTGTCGTGCCCACCCCGGCCCCACCGGCCACAGCTGCTCGCCATCGGTCCGGTCGCGCAGCTGCGGGCCGGACGGCTCGGCCGGCGCCTTCCCCAGCTGGTCCTCGGTCTCGTCCTCTACGGGGTGTCGATGGCGCTGCTCGTGCGCGGGGCCTTCGGCGTCATGCCGTGGGACGTCCTGCACCAGGGAGTGGCGCGGCACATCCCGCTGAGCTTCGGCCAGATCGTCATCCTGGCCTCGCTCGTCGTCCTCCTCATGTGGATCCCGCTGCGGCAGCCACCGGGTCTGGGCACCCTGCTCAACGCCGTCCTGATCGGCCTCGTCGTCGACCCCGTGCTCGCCTGGCTCGACGAGCCGGCCGGCCTCGCGCCGCGACTCGCCCTCGTCATCTCCGGGCTCGTCCTCAACGCCGTCGCCACGGCCATGTACATCGGCGCCCAGCTCGGCCCCGGGCCGCGCGACGGCCTGATGACCGGGCTCGCCCGACGCACCGGCCGGTCGATCCGGCTGGTCCGCACCTCGATCGAGGTGGCCGTCGTCACCGCGGGCTGGCTCCTCGGTGGGGTCCTCGGTCTGGCGACCATCGCATACGCGGTCCTGATCGGCCCACTGACCCAGGCGATGCTGCCGGCGCTCACGGTGCGGCTCGACCCGCCCGCGCCCAGTGACGAGCGCTGAGGACGGGACAGCATGAAGCCCCCGGCCTGGACCGGGGGCTCCCATCGAAGTGCGCCATCAGGGACTCGAACCCCGAACCCGCTGATTAAGAGTCAGCTGCTCTGCCAATTGAGCTAATGGCGCGCGACGAGAGACGTTAGCACTCCTGCGGTCCAACCCCCAAAAAGAAATCTCCCCCGGGGATGTATCACGAACGGGCCGTCGTGCTCCTTACCCATGACCCGCCCCTGGTGCACGGCCCGACCGACCCCGTGCCCCGGCGGCGGGCCCTCGCCACGAGGGACGGAGCACACCGTCAGGAGGGGGTGCACCGTCCCTCGGGCGACAGACCCGCAACAACACCCGGGCAACCCGCTCGGCACTACGATCGAACCGGGCTCGGCCAGGGGCCCCCGACCGCGCGAGAGGTGCTTCGTGAGCGAGACGCCAGAGACCCGAGGTTCGAC
>JBAUUB010000049.1:0-7192 GCA_049582485.1 Dermatophilaceae bacterium | reverse complement strand
CCGGCCGACCGACCCCCATCTGCTGCTGGCCACGATGGGCGTGGCCCCGCGCCACCGGGGTCAGGGTGCGGGGAGCATGCTTCTGGAGTCCGTGCTGCGCTCGGCGTCCCGGGAGGGCCTGCCGATCTGCCTGGAGACGTCGTCGCCGTCCAACGTCGCGCTCTACGGGCGGCACGGCTTCGAGGTGACGGCTGAGGTGCGGCTGCCGGAGGCGCCGCCGGTCTGGTTCATGCGCGCCGACCCCGCGACCGACTCCGGCTGACCCCGCCCGCCTCGGTGCGGTCGGGGCCGGGGCGGGCCGGCGGGCTCAGGACCGACGCACGAGCAGGACGAGCGTCGCTCCCGCCGTGCTGAGCGCGACGGCGGCGGCGGCGAGGAATGCCGCCGAGAACCCGGCGGAGGAGATCGTCGATACTTGCGCCTGCGCGTCCTGTGCCGCGGAGAGAGCCACTGCGGTGAAGGCGGCAAGGCCCACGGACGCCCCGATCTGGGTGCTGGAGCCGGCCAGTCCGGAGGCGAGCCCGGTGCGGTGCGCAGGCAGCGCGGCGGCGATGACCATCGTCGTGGGGGTGAAGCTCAGGGCGACGCCGGTGGCGACGAGGAGCAGCGCCGGAAGCACGTCGCGCACATAGACGAGGTCAGCGGCGGGGATGCGCATGAGGGAGAGGTGCCCGAGGGCGAGGACGACCAGCCCGAGGACCATGCTGCGCTCGGCCCCGATCCTGCGCAGGACGCGCGGGAGGACGAGGACGGAGACGGCGAGGCCGGCGAGCGACGTCGGGAGCATGGCGAAGCCTGCCGCGGCCGGTGCGAGCAGGAGAGCCTGCTGCAGGAAGAGCGCGATGAGCACGAACGTGGACGCCCGGGCTGCTCCGCCGAGCACCGCGACGGCCACACCGGCCGAGAGCACGCGCGAGCGGAACAGCTCAAGCGGGACGAGCGGGTCGGGAGCGGATCGTTCGACGCGGACGAAGAGGAGGACCAGGACGACGGTGACGGCCGCTGCGCCGAGGACGTGCGCGGATGCCCACCCGTGCTCGGGCAGGCTCAGGGCCGCGTAGGAGAGCGCCAACACCGCTGCCGTGATCGTCGCTGAGCCGGCCACGTCGAAGCGGCGAGCGACACCTGAACCGTGGGTGGACGGCAGCAGCCGCCGAGCCAGGAGCGCCGCTGCCGCGGTCAGCGGGACCGTCGCGAAGAAGACCGAGGACCACCCGAGGGAACCGGCGAGCAGACCGCCGACGACGACGCCGGTCGCGCCTCCGAGGGTCGAGGCGGCACCCCAGGCGCTCATCGCGCGGGCCCGGTGCGTGCCGGGGAAGGTCACGAGCAGCAGGGCCATGGCTGCGGGGCTGAGCGCGGCGGCGCCGGTGCCCTGCACGAGGCGTCCGGCGATCAGGGCCGCCTCGCTGGTGGCGGTGCCTGCCACGAGACTGCCGAGGGTGAAGAGGCCGGCTCCGAGGATGAACATCGTGCGTCGCCCGACGGTGTCGGCGACCCGTCCGCCGAGGAGGAGGAGCGCGCCGAAGGCGAGGACGTAGGTGTTGACGATCCAGGCGAGCATGTCGGGTGCGAGCGCCAGGTCTCGCTGGATCGACGGCAGGGCGACGTTGACGATGGAGGTGTCGAGCATGACGACGAACTGTGCGGAGACCAGCAGGACCGCGGCCGCCCGCCGGCGGAATCGGGCGCCGTCACCGGCGGCCGGGGGAGCCGTGGGCTCGCTGCGAATCGGTCGCGCGGCCGTCGCGCTCGGGTGGGGGCTCACGGCTGCACCTCCGTGGTGGCGGCGCGGGCCAGCGGGAGGTAGGTGGTCGGTGCCCACCCGGCGATGACCTTGGATCGCACGCTTGCGCCGAGGCGGCGGTAGAAGCGCTGGGCACCGATGTTGTCGGGCTCGACGCCCCAGACGAGCGTGAGTTCCTCGTCCGCCACGGTGCCGGCCATCGCGAGCAGGAGCCGCTCGCCGACGCCCTCACCGCGTGCGTGCTCGAAGACGAAGACGTCGTCGACGGCCAGGAGCTCGGTTCCGCTCCACAGGTGCAGCCGGCGGGTCGCCGAGACGTATCCCTGGACCTCGCCGTGCCGCTCGGCGAGGAGGACCGTGACGTCGGGACGGCCCAGGAGGATCGTCCAGGCCTCAACGGTGACGCGGACGTGCCCGAGGTCGCCCTCGAGCTCGGCGATCGCGAGGACGAGGGTGTGGACCGTGGCCGCGTCGCCGGGCGTCGCCCGCCGGATGGTCAGCGGAGGCCGGGTCGTGCTCGAAGGGGTGGCAGGGGACGTGGTCATGGTGGGTCTCCTCGGGTATGCGGTGGTCGCGGTGTGTGTCGGGTGGCGGGTGTCCGGTGGTGGAGGGGGGAACCGCCTGCCGGTGTCGGCGCGGGTGACCCGGGGTGGCCGGGCCTGCCCGGCCGGACACCGGCGGGCGGTTTCTTCACTGGGTGGTGATCGCCCGCAGGACGTCGATGCGGGCCGCCCGGCGTGCGGGCAGGAGCCCGGCAAGCAGTCCGGCGGCGAGGGCGACCGCCACGATGAGCGCCAGCCGGCCGGCGGGCAGCGAGATGGCCAGCGGAGCCTGCTGGGCAAGGGCGTCGACGGTGGCGGCGCCGAGGCTGACACCGAGTCCGAGGCCGAGGATGCTCGCGAGGGCGGCGACGAGGACCGCTTCGGCGAGGATCATCCAGCCGACCTGCCGCCGGGAGGTCCCGACGGCTCGCAGCAGCCCGATCTCCCGGGTGCGCTCCGCGACGGACAGCGCGAGGGTGTTCGTGATGCCCAGCAGGGCGATCGTCACCGTGAGGACGAGCAGCACGGTCACCAGCCCGAGGACCTGCTCGACGGTGGCCCCTCGTGCGGCGGCGGCGGTCGCCTGGTCCCGGACGTCGGCTGCCGGGTGGTCGGCGAGCGCCGCCTGGACGGTGGCCGCCGCTGCGTCGGTGTCGACGCCGTCGCTCAGCCGCAGGAGCACGCTGGCGTCCACGTCCTCGGTGAAGTGCTCGGCGTAGGTCTCGAGCGAGACGATCCAGCTCGTCGAGAGCGCCTGGGCATCGAGCGAGTCCAGCACCCCGACGACCTGCAGGGGCTGATCGCCGGTGTAGGAGAACGTCATGTCCACGGTGTCTCCCAGCGAGAGTCCGCGCTCGTCGGCGACGGACTGCGCGACGATCACGCCGCCGCTGCGCAGGGCGTCCAGGGAACCGGCCGTGAAGTCGAGGTCGGTCACGAGGCCGAGCGTCGTCGGGTCGACGGCGGTGAGGGCGCTCGTGGTGCCGTTGTCGAGCCAGTGCCCGTAACGGATGCGGGAGGTCGCCTCGACCTCGGGCAGCCTGTCGACCTCGGCGACGACGGTGGGCGAGAGGCCGCCCAGCATCTCCGCGCGCGAGCTCTCGATGACGAGGTCCGCGGTGACGGTCTCGCGGTAGCTGCCGGAGAGACCCTCCTTGAGGGAGGTCGCCACGACGGACATGAAGGCGATGAGCGCCAGGCTCAGGGCCAGCGCCATGGCCGTGGCGGTCGTGCGGCGCGGTGCTCGTGCGGCGCTGTTGCGGGCGAGTCGCCCCGGCAGGCCCATCCGGGCCAGCGGTGTTCCGACGGCGCGGGCGAGCCACGGGGTGACGGCCGGGCCTTGCAGGGCGATCCCGACCACGGTCGCGAGAGCGGCGGGGACGAGCACCAGGCCAGGGGCGCCGGCGAGGACGGCGCCGATCCCGACGAGGCCGGCGAGCAGCGGCAGCAGACGCAGGGTCGAGCGGGTGCGGCTCCTGGAACCATCAGCCTGGGACGCCTCGGCGGAGTCGCGCAGCGCCTCGATCGGTGCGACCCGGGAGACCCGGCGCGCCGCGCCGACCGCGGAGACCAGCGTGACGACCAGACCCAGCCCCAGGGACACGGCGATGGTCGACGGCGAGAGGACGGTGGGCCCGTCGGGCAGGGCGATCCCGAAGGATGCACTGAGGGCACGGAGTCCGTTCGCGGCCATCATGCCCAGGGCGATGCCGAGCACGGAGCCGACGACGCCGACGGTGAGCGCCTCACCGAGGATCGACCTGCTGACCTGGCCGGTGGTCGCCCCGGCGGCCCGCAGCAGCGCGATCTCGCGACGCCGCTGGTTGGTGACGATCGCGAACGTGTTGGCGATGAGCATCGCGCCGACGAGCAGCGCCGCAGCCGACATGGCCGTCAGCACCATGCTGAGGGAGCCGATCTGCTCCTGCGCCGCCGAGGCGCTGGCTGCTGCCGAGTCCTGGGCGGAGGCGATGGCATACGTCTCCCCGAGGGCGGTGCGGAGAGCGTCGATGACACCCTCGGCGGAGGTTCCGTCCTCGACGGTCGCGAGGATCTCGGAGTAGCCGTTGACGTCGAGCATGCGCTGCGCCTCGGGCAGCTGCACGAGGGCGACGGTGGCGCCCGTCATCCCGTCCTGGTCGGCGAATCCGACCAGACCGACGACCGTCAGGCTCGTGCGGCTGTCCGTGAGGACGGCGACGGTGTCGCCCGGCTCGATGCCGGCGACACGTGCCGTTGCGACATCGATCGCCACCTCGCCCTCGTTCTCCGGGGGCCGTCCATCGCGCACGGTGAAGGCGCCGAACGGCTCGGGAGAGTACGAGGACAGCAGGGAGGCGCCGGTGGGCACGACAGCCCGGCCGTCGACCTCGAGGAGACCCTGACCGTCGACGACGGGCTGGACCTCGCGCACGCCGTCGATCGCGGCGACGCGCTGGACCGTGTCGGCGGGCAGCGGGTCACGGTCGACCTCGACGCCCATGGCGGAGTCGAAGGCGGCGGCGTCACGGATCGTGATGTCCACCCCGGCGCTGGCCGTGCGGAACTGGTCCTCGAGGAGCCGTTCGGAGGTGTCGGTCAGCATGAGGCTGCCGGAGATGAAGGTCACCGACAGGATGACCGCGAACAGGGTGAGGGCGAAGCGGCCACGGTGGGCCAGCAGGGTGCGCAGGGTCAGGTGCCACATGGCGATCACCGCCCCGCCCGCGGCGCGGGCTGCTCGAATGCGGCCATCCGGGCCAGGACGGTCTGCACGGTGGGAGCGGCGAGCTCGTCGATGACGCGACCGTCGACGAGGAAGGCCACGCGGTCGGCGTAGGACGCTGCGGTGGGGTCGTGGGTCACCATGACGACGGTCTGGCCGAGCTCCCGGGCGGCCCGTTGGACGAAGGCCAGCAGGGCCTGGCTGTGGTGGGAGTCGAGGTTGCCGGTCGGTTCGTCGGCGAAGACCACATCAGGGCGAGTGACGAGCGCCCGGGCGACGGCCACGCGCTGCTGTTGGCCGCCGGAGAGCTCGCTGGGGCGGTGGCCGAGCCGGTCGCCGAGGCCCAGGGTGCCGACGAGCTCGTCGAGCCAGGGCGCTTCGGCGGTCCGGCCGGAGAGCCGAAGCGGCAGGAGGATGTTCTCCCGCGCGGTGAGCGAGGGGACGAGGTTGAAGCTCTGGAAGACGAACCCGATGCGCTCGCGACGCAGCAGCGTCCGCTGTTTCTCCGAGAGCGTGGTCACCTCGGTCTCACCGAGGCGGATCGAGCCCCCGTCGACCGGGTCCAGGCCCGCCATGGTCTGCATGAGCGTGGACTTGCCCGAGCCGGAGGGGCCCATGATCGCCGTGAGCTGTCCGGTCGGGATGACGAGGGAGGCCCCGTCGAGGGCGCGGACCTCGGTGTCTGCGCGCCCGTAGATCTTGACGACGTCGGTCGCGACCGCTGCGGCGGGACGGTCCGGGGGGTTGTCCGGGAGTGCCGCGGCGGTGGCGGTGGATGTGATGGTCATGGCATCTGCCTTCTCTCGTGGTGGTGGGTGGTTCTGCGTGGTGGTGGTGGTCGGCGGAGTGGTCAGCGCAGGAGGGCGGTGCCGTGTCCGGCACGGGAGACCGCTGCGTGGATCGTGGTCATGTCGACCGGTTGGGCCGCGACGACCGTGACGGTGCCGGCGAGGTGGTCGACCGTCACCGAACGGACACCGGGGACCTGTCGGACCGAGGCCTGGACGGCGTCCAGGCAGTGCCCGCAGACGGCGTCCGTCACGCGCACGGTGGCGGTCCCGACGAAGGTCCGCGGGGTGGATGGCATCACTGGTTGCTCCTCGGGGTTGGTGCTTCGTGGTCCTTCGAGACTGCTGGCACCGGCCCCTCGTTCGCGCCGGTGAAATCGCCGGGATCCGCGCACTCACGCACCCCCGGTGACGCCACGAGCGACCTATGCTTCGTGGCGTGATCGTCGGTCGGAGCGCCGAGATGGGGGACCTGGTCGCCGCCCTGGAGGCCGGCCGGCGGGGTGCGGGCGCCGCGCTCCTGCTGCTCGGCGAGCCGGGTGCGGGCAAGACGGTGCTCCTGGACCACGCGGTGAGCCTGGCAGAGGGGATGCGAGTGCTCAGGGTGCGCGGCGTGGAGTCGGAGTCACCGCTGGCGTTCGCGGCGCTGCACCGGCTGCTGCGGCCGTTGCTGCGGGACCTGGACACCCTGCCGGCGCGCCAGGCGGCGGCCCTGCGCCATGCGCTCGGCCTCTCCGATGAGCCGGACCAACCGACGGGGGACCGCTTCTTGGCCTACCTGGCGGTGCTCACGCTGCTGTCGGAGACGGCGAGCACGACACCGACGCTCGTCGTCGTCGACGACCTGCACTGGGTGGACCCGGCCTCGCGGGAGGCGATCCTGTTCGTGTCGCGCCGCGCGCAGGGCGAACCCCTGACCGTGCTGCTGTCTGCGCGCGCGGACGAGCTGCCCGGACCGCAGGACCTGCCCACCATGGGGGTGACAGGACTCGACCAGGAGCAGGCCGCCGCGCTGCTCGGTGCCGTGGCCGGCGTCCAGGTCGCGCCGGAAGTGACGGCGCGCCTTCACGCGGCGACGGCCGGGAACGCGCTCGCCCTGACCGAGCTGGCCCTCAGCCTGACCCCCGACGTCCTCCGTGGCAACGACCCGGTGCCGACCCCGCTGCCCCTCACACGCACCGTCGAAGAAGCCTTCCTGAGCCGGTACCACCGTCTGGCTCCCGAGGCCCGAACGGTCCTGCTCGTCGCCGCGGCCGACGACTCCGGCGATCTGGCGCTCGTCCGGGACGCGGCGATCGCACTCGGGGCCGGCCCCGACTCCCTCGACGACGTCGAGCGCTCCGGGCTCCTCCACCGGGACGGGACGCGAGTGGAGCTCCGCCACCCCCTCGTGCGATCGGCGGTCTACGCC
>JBAUUB010000048.1:0-50297 GCA_049582485.1 Dermatophilaceae bacterium | reverse complement strand
TCGTCCTGGGCGCACTGGTGCTGGCGCTGTCGACACGCTCCTGGCGCGCCGCGCGCCTGGTCGCTGCGGCAGCCGGCGCTCTTCTCGGCGTGGTCACCGTCCTGAAGGTCCTCGACATCGGGACGTTCGCGGTGCTCGACCGACCGTTCACCGTCGTCACGGACCATGCGCTGCTCGGGTCCGGCCTGGACTTCGTGCGCGAGTCCGCAGGTCCCTGGGCCGCACGAGGGGCGGCGACCGCCGCCGTCGTCCTGACCGTGGCGTCACTCCTCGGTGTCCCCATCGCCGTTGTGCGCCTCGCCCGCCTGCTGTCCCGGCGACCCCGCTCCGGCGCCCGGGTGGTGCTGGCCCTGTCCGTGGCATGGGTCGTCCTCGCGGCGACCGGAGTCAGGTGGGATCCCGGCGGGTCGGTCGCGTCGGCCGACGCGGGCCGATACGCCGTCGACAAGGTCACGGCCACAGTCGATGCGGTACGCGACCAGCGCCGCTTCGAGCAGGCGGTCGTCGCCGATGCCTTCGGGGAGCCGGCGAACGGTGAGCTGTCGGCCCTGCGCGGGAAGGACGTCGTCGTCGTCTTCGTCGAGAGCTACGGCAGAGCCGCCCTGGACGGGCCGGACATGGCGTCGGTGCGTGCCCTGCTCGACGCCGGAACCGACGATCTGGGCGCGGCCGGCTACCGGGCGAAGAGCGGCTTCCTGACCTCGCCCACGTTCGGGGGAAGCAGCTGGCTCGCCCATGCGTCGCTGATGTCCGGTCTCTGGGTCGATGACCAGCAGCGCTATGAGCGGGTCCTCTCGAGCTCTCGCAGCACGCTCACGTCGGTGTTCGCCAGGTCCGGCTGGAGAACCGTGGCCGTGCTGCCCTCCAACCGGGAGGCGTGGCCCGAGGGCCAGCGGTTCTACGACGTCGACACCGTGTACGACCGCACGAACCTCGGCTACGCCGGACCGAGCTTCGGCTTCTCCGGGATGCCCGACCAGTTCGCGCTCACCTCCTTCACGCGCCGGGAGCTGACCGAGCAGACGCGGCCGCGCGTGATGGCGCACGTGGCACTCACCTCGAGCCACGGACCATGGGCGCCGCTGCCCACAGCGGTCGACCCTGACGACCTCGGCGACGGCTCCGTCTTCGAGTCGATCCGCGCCCAGGCCACGACGGCCGCAGACCTGTGGCGCGACCGCGACCAGGTGCCTGACGCATACCGGACCGCCCTGCACTACTCGCTGAGCACGGTGATCCACTTCGTCCGCGACTACGAGGGGGACGGGCTGGTTGTCATTCTCGTGGGCGACCACCAGCCGGGCACCATCGTCAGCGGGTTCGGCGGCAACCGCGACGTCCCTGTGTCCGTCATCGCGGACGACCCGACCGTGCTCGAGCGGATCGACGGCTGGGACTGGGACACCGGACTCCGTCCGTCGGACGAGGCGCCGGTGTGGTCGATGGCGGACTTCCGGGACCGGTTCCTGAGCGCCTTCTCGAATTCGGAGGATGCGGGGTGACGGCCGGTCGGCCCGTTCCACTCGGCGACGCTCTCCGGGAGGCGCGACGGGTCGCCTTCCCCTCGGGGGAGTTCGTCGGTCAGGAGAGCTTCGTGACGGCCCGCCAGATCCTGACGCTGGCCCGGCACGGAGGGATCGGGGGCGACAGTCGCGTGCTGGACCTGTGCTGCGGAGTCGCCGGACCAGGGCTGCTGCTGGTCCGCGAGCACCAGTGCAGCTACACCGGGGTGGACGCCGACGCCGGCTCCATCGCAGTGGCCCGCCGTCGCGCGCTGTCAGCGGGGCTGGAGGCCGACTTCGAGGTGGCCCGGGTCCCGCCCGTTCCGGACGGTCGCTTCGACGTCGTCCTCCTCCTCGAGACCCTGCTGGCCTTCCGCGACAAGCACCCGCTGCTGCGCGAGGTCGCCTCGGCGCTTGACACCGGTGGACGGTTCCTGTTCACGGTCGAGGAGGGTGCCTCCCTGAGCGACAGTGAACGAGAGCGGATGCCGGGGTCGGACACCGTCTGGCCGATCACCCTCGCCGACCTCGAATCGACGCTCGGTGACGTCGGGCTACGGACCGTCTGGCAGGAGGACTGGACCCGTGCCCACCAGGATGTCGCCCGGGCCCTCGCCGCGTCCTATGCCAGTCTGCTCGCAACCATGCCTCCCGGCCGGGAGCGGGACGAGGTGGCGGCTCTGGTCGACTCCCACCGGCTCTGGGCCGAGTGGCTGGGTCCGGGACGGATCCGCAAGTTCGCCGTCGTCGCCGAGCGCGGTGACGCAGCCGGCGCTGACCGCGACGTCTAGGCGCGAACCGCCGCCTGGGCGGGCTCGGCGGTGAGGGTGAGGATCTCGCGCGCTCCGATCGCGCAGAGAACGCCGCCGGCGACGGAGAGGACGGCACCCGGGCCAGGCATCCAGCCGGAGAACCCGACGTCGCTCCACATCCGCAGGAGGTGGTACGCCGGCAGGCCCACGGCGACGACTGCGACGAGGAAGCCGTTGACCACGGAGAACATCCGCCACGGGGCCACGCCCGCCGCGAGTGCCGCGAACGCGGCATAGAGGATCCAGGCGCCCGGTTGGCCGTCGAGCATCAGGTCACCCATCACCCCGATTGCGGACACCGTCCCGAGCGGGGTGTACATCCAGGGCAGGAAGGCACCGAGGAACAAGGCGATCGACGCCCAGAGCATGCGCTTGCGGCCTGGGTGCATGCGGCGACGGGGGACTGCGGGCATGTCAGCCACCCTAGACGGGCGGCCCGGTGGAGCGACAGGTCCGCGGGCGATGGAGACTCGCAGCGCGGAGATTCGGTCGCCGGACGGTCCGGACAGGTCGGGACCGTGGGCGGGACTGCCGTTCACCGTGACGTTCGGACCGCTCGGCGCGCGCGCCGTTCCACCGACCGCAGGTCTCGGCGAGGGGTAGTGAGTGGGGCGGTCTGGGACGGCTACGTTCAGCCTGCTAGTCGCGATCGGGCTGGTGACACCACAACGTCAACGAGGACGCACTATGGATGCTCAGCAACGCCAGGCCTACTGGCGAGAAAATCTGAAAATCATGGCGGTCCTGCTCACCATCTGGGCCCTCGTGTCCTTCGGTGCCGGGATCGTCTTCGTCGAGCCGCTCAACTCGGTCTCCTTCCTCGGAGTGCCGCTCGGGTTCTGGTTCGCCCAGCAGGGGTCGATCGTCGTGTTCGTCCTGCTCATCTTCGTGTACGTGAAGATGATGGACCGCCTCGATGCGAGGTACGGCATCACGGAGTACGAGCAGGAGGTGCACCACTCATGAGCCAGACTCAGCTGTGGACCGCGGTCTTCGTCGCGATCACCTTCTCCCTCTACATCTGGATCGCCTACCGGAGCCGGGTCTCCGACACGGCCGGCTTCTATGTCGCCGGGGGTGGCATCCCCGCCCCCGCCAACGGCGCGGCGGTCGCGGCCGACTGGATGAGCGCCGCGTCCTTCATCTCGATGGCGGGCCTGATCGCCTTCTCCCAGAACGGCTACGCCGGCTCGGTCTTCCTCATGGGCTGGACCGGTGGGTACGTGCTGCTCGCCCTGCTCCTCGCGCCCTACCTGCGCAAATTCGGCAAGTACACAGTGCCGGACTTCGTCGGTGACCGCTACAACGAGACGGCCCGCCTCATCGCGGTCGTCTGCGCGCTGGTCATCTCGTTCGTCTACGTCGCCGGACAGATGGGCGGTGTCGGTGTCGTCTTCCAGCGCTTCCTCGGCGTCGACCGCACTGTCGGTGTCGTGATCGGCATGGTCATCGTGTTCTTCTACGCCGTGCTCGGTGGCATGAAGGGCATCACCTGGACCCAGGTGGCGCAGTACACCGTGCTGATCGTCGCCTACATCATCCCCGTCGTCGCGATCTCGGTCCAGCTCACCGGCAACCCGGTGCCCTACCTCAGCTTCGGCGAGATCCTCCAGCAGGTCGACGGCCTGCAACAGGACCTCGGCATCGCGCGGTACACCGAGGCCTTCAGCCAGACGTCGATGATCAACATGGTGCTCATCACGGCCGCGCTGATGTTCGGAACGGCAGGCCTCCCGCACGTCATCGTCCGCTTCTACACGGCCAAGAGCGTGCGTGCCGCTCGCTACTCGGCTCTGTGGGCGCTGTTCTTCATCTCACTGCTCTACACGATGGCCCCGGCCATCGGCGCGATGAGCAAGTTCAACGTGCTCGACCAGATCAACGGCATCGCCATCGACGCCACGCCGCAGTGGTTCAACACCTGGCGCGACGTGGGTCTGATCACCGTCGACGACCTCAACGGCAACGGCCTGATCGACCTCCAGGGCGGCTACGGTCCGGGCACCGAGCTCTTCATCAACAACGACATCGTCGTGCTCGCGGCACCGGAGATCGCCGGGCTTCCCGCCCCGATCGTCGGCCTCGTGGCCGCCGGTGGTCTGGCGGCGGCGCTCTCGACCGCGTCCGGCCTCCTGCTCGTCATCTCGAGCTCGGTGGCCAACGACATCTACTACAAGAAGATCAACCCGGGCGCCTCCGAGGCGCGCCAGCTGCTCGTCGGGCGGATCGCCATGGGCGGCGCGATCTTCATCGCCGGCTACCTCGGCATCAACCCGCCCGGGTTCGTCGCGGAGGTCGTGGCCCTCGCGTTCGGTCTCGCGGCCGCAAGCTTCTTCCCGATCCTCTTCCTGGGGATCTTCTGGAAGAAGGCAACCGCCGTCGCCGCTGCCACAGGCATGGCGGTGGGGTTGAGCTTCACGCTCCTGTACCAGCTGTGGACGTTGCCGACCTTCTTCGGCAACGACCCGATCCTCGGGATCCCGGCGACGGGCGTGGGCACGATCGGCATGATCCTCAACCTGCTGACGATCTTCGTCGTCTCGCAGTTCACGCCGAAGCCGACGCCGCTGATGCAGAAGGTCATCGAGGACGTCCGCTACCCGGGACGCTCGGAGCTCGTCGTCGCGCACGCCGAAGGGAAGCTCCCGGACGCCGAACTGCACGGCGAGGACCGGCACGACCGGCACTAGTCAGGCACGACTCACGAGCGGCGCCCCGGGTCCCATCGGATCCGGGGCGCCGAGCGTGTTTGTTCAGGTCACCAGCACGTTTCGGGTGTCGGGAACCACAGACGAGGGATCCCTCACACTGGGCTGTCCGGATGTGCCCCGGTGGGCCATCTCTGGTGGAATGGGGGCACGGCGCCCGATCGCGACAGGTGGCGAGCAACGCCCCACGACGGCTGCGCAGCACGGAGAAAGGTACGCCGACCGTGGTCGATGTTGACAAGGTCCTCGATGAAGCGGGTCTGAAGAACCCAGCGGTGCGAGAGTTCGTCCGGCACTGGGCGGAGCACACCGCTGCCGAGCGCGTCGAGGTGGTGAACGCCTCGGATGACGCGCGCCTGATCCAGGAGGGCCTGGCCGCCGGCGAGATCAAGCCCGCGGGCGAGGGTCTGTACTACTCGCAGAGCTACTACAAGGACACGGCTCGCTCTGAGGAGCGCACGATCGTGGCGACCAGCCGTCACCGGGACAAGGGCGTGTACAACAACTGGCGTCACACCGACGAGATCCGGCCGATCGTCGAGGGCAACATGAAGGGCGCCCTGGCCGGCAAGACGATGTACGTCATCCCCTACCTGATGGCTCCGCCCGGCAGCCCCCTCGAACGGTTCGCGGCGGGTGTCGAGCTGACCGACAACCGCACCGTCGTCATGCACATGATCCGGATGGCCCGGGTGGGGGTCGACCTCATCAACAACCTCGGCGACCCGGACATGTTCGTGCGGGCCGTCCACGTCACCGGCGACCTGGAGAACCTGGGCCAGGGGACGCCGGGCGACAAGCGCTACTTCGTCACCGTGGCCGACGAGCGCACGATCCTGCACTTCGGCAGCTCCTACGGCGGCAACGCCCTGCTCGGCAAGATCGCGCACGGCCTGCGTCAGGCCGCCTTCGACGGGTATGCGTCGGGTGAGTTCCTCTCGGAGCAGTTCATGCTGCTCGGGATCACCGACAAGGAGACCGGGAAGACCTGGAACATCTGCGGCGGGTTCCCCAGCGCCTCGGGCAAGACGAACCTCGCCATGACGCTTGCCCCGGACGCGCTCGGCGACCGCTACCACGTCTCCTTCTACGGGGACGACATCGCCTGGCTCTGGGTCGGCGCAGACGGCGTCCTGTACGGCATGAACCCGGAGAACGGCGTCTTCGGTGTCGCCAAGGACACCAACGAGGTGACCAACCCGACGGCGCTCGAGGCCATCAAGCCGGGCACCGAGGCCCTGTTCACCAACGTGGCCTACAACGAGAAGACCCATGAGGTGTGGTGGGAGGGCAAGACCAAGCACCACCCGGCCGACGAGGACGGCTGGCGGGACTGGAAGGGTGAGCTCATCGCCGAGCGCCTTCCCGACGAGCGCGACGAGCCGTGGGCGCACCCGAACAGTCGGTTCACGACGAGCCTGGCGAACGTGCCGAACGTGGCCTCGGACTACGACGACCCCGCAGGGGTGAAGATCGACGCGATCATCTTCGGCGGCCGCACCCGGGACCGGGAGCCACTCGTGCGAGCGATCACGGATCTCGCCGAGGGCGTCTACGACGGCCTGACTCTCGGCGCGGAGGCCACCGCCGCCGCCGAGGGCGTCGAAGGCAAGCTGCGCTACGACCCGATGTCGATGCGCCCCTTCATGTCCTACCCCGAGGGCGCCTACGCGACGCAGTGGCTCAAGATCGTCGGCGCCGCCACCGTGCAGCCGATCTTCGCGCACGTCAACTGGTTCCAGCGCGACCCCGAGACGGGCCACTTCCTCTGGCCCGGGTACCGGGAGAACCTCCGGCCACTGCTGTGGCTGATGCGCCTGCGCGACGGTGAGGTCTCCGGTCGCCAGACCCCGGTCGGCGTCATCCCCACCCAGGAGGAGCTGGACCTGACCGGCCTCGAGCTGCCGCAGCGCGACCTCGACACCATCCTCGACATCGACGTCGAGCGCTGGCGTGCGGAGATGGGGTTCCGCGAGGAGCACCTGAACCAGTTCCACGACCTCCCCGAGGAGATCTGGGAAGCCCACCGCCGCGTGGCCAAGGCTCTCGACGAGGTCGGCGACCAGGCCCTGGCTCCGTCCCACACCGGATAGCCGCCCGCTTCCGAGATGTCGCCACAGGGCGGGAGACGAGCGTCTCCCGCCCTGTGGCCGTGCTCTCAGAGCCGGTCCCCGGCGGGGCCCGGCGGAGTAGCGTGTGAGCCGGAGGTCACGTCATGACCGGTGCTCACACGCTGACCCTCGACGACCTGCAGGAACTCATCGACATCCTGTCGAACCGCGGCTACTCCGTCCTGGGTCCTATAGTCGTTGACGGTGCGATCGACATCCGCGCCGTCTCGTCCGTCTCCGAGCTGCCGCATGGCTGGGGCGACGAGCAGGACAGTGCCCACTACCGGCTCCGGCGACGTGGCGACGACGCGGTCTTCGGGTTCGCCTGCGGCGCTCAGTCCGCGAAGCCGGTCTTCTTCCCCGCGGACGAGCTGCTCTGGCGCAGCCGGTCCGCTCCGGAGGGCCCGCAGATCGACCGGCCGGACGACGAGCGGCCCGGTCCTCCCTACGCCGTGCTGGGGCTGCGCTCGTGCGACCTGGCGGCGATCCGGATCCATGACCGCGTCCTCACCGGTCGAGCGGTGACCGACGCCCACTACGCGACACGTCGCGAGGACTCCCTGATCATCGCGGTCACGTGCACCGACCCGGCGGGCACCTGCTTCTGCGTGTCCATGGACACCGGACCCGTGCCGCGGCAGGGCTTCGACATCGCGCTCACCGAGCTGTACGCGAGCGGACCGCACCGCTTCGTCGCGGAGTCCGGGTCACCGCGCGGTGCCGAGCTGCTCGAGCGGCTCACCGCCCACGCCTCGACGGACGAGGACCTCGCGCAGGCCGCGGCAGTGGGCGAGCAGGCGGCCGCGCGGATGGGGCGCCGCCTCGACGACACGAACCTGAAGAACATTCTGTACGACAACGCCGAGTCGGCGGTCTGGGACGACGTCGCGGACCGGTGCCTGAGTTGCGGCAACTGCACCCTCGTCTGTCCGACGTGCTTCTGCACCTCGATCACCGACGTCAGCGACCTCAGCGGCGCGATCTCGGAACGGCATCGGGTGTGGGACTCGTGCTTCTCCGCCGAGTACTCCTACATCCACGGCGGCCCGGTCCGCGAGTCGACGAGGTCGCGCTACCGACAGTGGATGACCCACAAGCTGGCGGCCTGGAAGGACCAGTTCGGCACCTCGGGCTGTGTCGGCTGCGGACGGTGCATCACGTGGTGCCCCGCGGCCATCGACATCACTGCGGAGGCCGGCGAGCTGCGCCGTGTCGCCGAACACCGTGAGGAACGGAGGGCGAGACAGCCATGACCGTGCGCACCCTGGAGGAGACCCTGCGAGAGCACCCCTTCTTCGAGGGGGTCGGGGAGGAGGTCGTCGCGCTCCTCGCCGGGTGCGCGCGCAACGTCCACTTCCGTCCGGACGAGCTGGTGTTCCAGGAGGGTCAGCCCGCCGACCACTTCTACCTGATCAAGGAGGGTCGGGTCGCCGTCCAGCTGCACGAGGTCGCCGGCGGAGCCAGCATCATCGACACCGTCGACGCGGGTGAGGTGCTCGGCTTCTCATGGCTCGTCCCGCCGTACCGCTGGGTCTTCGACGCCCGGGCCACCGTGGACACCCGCGCCGTCGGCTTCGACGCGGGCTGTCTGCGCACGAAGTGCGATGCGGACCCGGCGGTGGGGTACGTCCTGCTCTCGCGCGTCGCGAGAACCATGCACGAGCGACTCGAGGCGGCGCGTATCCGCCTGGTCGACCTGTACGGCACGAGGCCCCGATGACCGAGGTCCTCGCCACCGAGCGCACCCCGGCCGTCGACGCCATGCTGCCGCGGCTGTTCCGGGTGGAGAGGACCAGGAGGGACACGCGCGACACCTTCACGCTCGAGCTCTCGCCGGTCGACGGCGGGCCGCTCCGGTTCGCCGCCGGCCAGTTCACGATGCTCCTCGCGACCGGAGTGGGCGAGGTGCCCATCTCGATCAGCGGTGACCCGGGGGGCGACGGTCTGCTCGAGCACACCATCCGCAACGTCGGGAGCGTCACCCGTGCGCTGGTCGCGACGCCGCGCGGGGGAGTTCTCGGGGTCCGGGGGCCGTTCGGCACGGGCTGGGAGATCGAGCGCGGGGAGGGCGGCGACGTGGTCCTCGTCGCCGGCGGGATCGGCCTGGCGCCGCTGCGCCCCGCCCTGCTGCAGGTGGTCCACAACCGGGCGCGATACCGTCGCGTCCTGCTGCTGTACGGAGCACGCACCCCCGAGGACATCCTCTTCGCGCCGGACCTGGAGCGGTGGGAGCGGGACCACGACGTCGAGATCGCGGTCACCGTCGACAACGGCCCGCACGACTGGCGTGGGCGCGTCGGGCTCGTGACCCGGCTCGTGCCGAGGGCCGGGTTCGACCCCAGCCGGACCACCGCATACGTCTGCGGGCCGGAGGTGATGATGCGGTCCACGGCCCTGGCGCTGCGGGACCGCGGGGTGCGAGCCGACCGGATCCGCCTGTCGATGGAGCGCAACATGAAGTGCGGTGTCGGGCTGTGCGGCCACTGCCAGCTGCGAGAGCTGTTCCTGTGCGTCGACGGACCCGTGCTCGGGTTCGACCGGCTCGAGCCGCTGATGTCCAGGTGGGAGCTGTGATGGGTACCGAGGGCAAGCCGTCCCTGGCCGTCTGGAAGTTCGCGTCGTGCGACGGGTGTCAGCTCACGCTGCTCAACTGCGAGGACGAGCTGCTCTCCATCGCCGGCGCCGTGACGATCGCGTACTTCCCCGAGGCGACCCGGGCCGTGGTCGACGGGCCGTACGACGTCTCGCTCGTCGAGGGGTCGGTGACCACTGCCCACGATGCCGAGCGGATCCAGCAGATCCGGGCGATGTCGGGCACTCTCGTGACCATCGGCGCATGCGCGACGGCCGGGGGCATCCAGGCGCTGCGCAACCTGGCCGACGTCCGGGAGTTCCGCTCCGTCGTCTACGCCCACCCGGAGTACGTCGAGACCTTGGAGCGATCGACTCCCATCGCCGCACACGTCAGTGTCGACCACGAGCTGCGCGGGTGCCCGATCGACAAGCGACAGCTCCTCGAGCTCCTGGCGGCGCTGCTGGCCGGTCGCAAACCGCGGATTCCCACCTACAGCGTCTGCATCGAGTGCAAGGAGCGCGGCAACGTGTGCGTCGCCGTCGCCGACGGCACGGCCTGTCTCGGACCGGTCACCCAGGCCGGATGCGGGGCGCTCTGTCCCTCGTTCGCACGGGGATGCTACGGCTGCTTCGGGCCGCAGGACTCGGCGAACCTGCCGTCGATGACCCGCCGGCTGCGCGCCCAGGGAGTGAGCGAGCCGCAGGTGATCCGGTTGTACCGGACCTTCAACACGGGGGCGGAGGCCTTCCGCTCAGAGAGCGAGAGGGTGGAGAGCGAAAGAGTGGAGAGCCAACGGGCAGCGAGCGGATCCGCCGAGGAGGTGCTCACGTGACGCACACGATGAAGGACGGCGGTCAGGTCCTCCAGGTCGGCATGCTGGCCCGGGTCGAGGGTGAGGGCGGCATGCACATCGAGATCCGGGACGGGGTCGTCGAGACGGTCCGTCTCAACATCTTCGAGCCCCCGCGGTTCTACGAGGCGTTCCTGCGGGGCCGCGCCCACACGGAGCCGCCGGACATCACCGCGCGCATCTGCGGGATCTGCCCGGTCGCCTACCAGACCGCAGCGTGCTGGGCGATCGAGGCGGCCTGCGGCGTGCAGGTTCCGCCGCACCTGCGGGCACTGCGCCGCCTGCTCTACTGCGGCGAGTGGATCGAGAGCCACGCCCTGCACATGTTCCTCCTCCACGCGCCCGACTTCCTCGGGTACGACGGGGCCGTCGAGATGGCCGTCGACAATCCGGAGGCGGTCGAGCTCGGCCTTCGTCTGAAGAAGGCGGGGAACGAGCTCATGAGCGTGGTCGGAGGCCGGGCGATCCACCCCGTCAACGTGCGCATCGGCGGCTTCTACAGGCTGCCGACCCGCGCCGAGCTGAACCGACTCGTCCCGGGGCTCGAGCGGGCCCGGGACGACGCGCTCGCCGCGATCCGGCTCGTGGCGGGGTTCGACTTCCCGGAGCTCACCCAGCCCTACCCCTACCTGGCTCTCCGGGCCGAGGAGGGGTACCCGATCGAGTCCGGCACACCGGTCGCGACGACAGGGCTGACCTTCGCCGTCTCGGACTTCCCCCGACACATCACCGAGCACCACGTGGCCCACTCGAACGCGCTCCAGGCCACTCTCGACGGCGAGATCTACGTCGTCGGTCCGCTGGCCCGCTACACCCTCAACTTCGACCGTCTCTCGCCGACGTGCCAGGACGCCGCCCGCGCCGCGGGCCTGGAGGACACCTGCCGCAACCCGTTCCGGTCGATCATCGTGCGCGGGGTCGAGCTGCTGTATGCGGTGGAGGAGGCCCTGCGCATCATCGGCGAGTGGGTCGACGGCCGAGTCCCCTTCGTCGACGTCCCCCCGCGGGCCGGCGAGGGCTGCGGTGCGAGCGAGGCGCCGCGTGGCACGATCTTCCACCGCTACGTTCTGGACGGCTCCGGTCTGATCACCGACGCCCAGATCGTTCCGCCGACCTCGCAGAACCAGGCGAGCGTCGAGGCGGACCTGCGCACCGCCGCCCAGCAGTGGATCGACCTCGATGACCACGAGCTCACCCACCGGTGCGAGCAGGCGATCCGCAACTACGACCCCTGTATCTCCTGCGCCACCCACTTCCTCGACCTGCGGGTGAACCGGTCGTGACTCTCGTCATCGGACTCGGCCACCCGGACCGCGGCGACGACGCCATCGGCCCTGTCGTCACGGGGATGCTTGTGCGGCAGCTGCCACCCGGAGTCGAGGTGGTCGAGCACGAGGACCCCATGGATCTCGTCCTGCTCTGGGGAAGCCACCCGTGGGCGGTCGTCGTCGATGCGGTCGTGTCCGGTGCGGCGCCCGGGACGGTGACCGTTGCGGAGATCGCGGACGGTGCAGCCGGGGCGCCCGACTGGAGCCGGCTGGCTCTCAGCGGCACGCACGCGTTCGGTCTCGCCGAGGCGGTGGAGCTCTCCCGGACGCTGGGACGGCTGCCCGCCAGGGTGACCCTCGTCGGCGTCGAGGCCGCAGACGTCGCCGTGGGGACCGGACTGAGCGCGGCGGTGGCCGACGCCGTCCCCGAAGCCGTCGCGCACGTGTGCCGCCTGCTCGTCCCGGAACCGGCCGGAGCCGGCGATGTGCCTCGGTGAGATCGTCCGTCTCCAGGACGTGAGCGGATCCTCTGCCGTGGCCCGGCTTGGGGACCGTGTCCTGTCGGTGTCGCTCGTCACCCTCGGCGAGACCGTCGCCGCAGGGGACTGGGTCGTCGTCCACTCGGGATTCGCCCTGCACCGTCTCGAGCCCGCGGAGGCCGCCGAGGCCCTGGCCTTGCGCGCCGAGGCGGGGCATCCGTCGATGCCGCCTGTCTCGATGCACGACGCGACGTCCAGACGCCCTGAGCCGACCCGCGTCCGGCTTCCCCCCGTCGAGTCGCCCCACCGTCCGTCCCCGCAGCATCAGGAGGAGTCATGAACCAGACCAGGCGGGCAGGACTCGTCCTGGCGCTCGTCACCGCCACCGTCAGTGCGTTCTCGGTGTACGTCAACGGGCTGGCCGTCCGGCTCTTCGAGAGCGCGACCGTCTACACCACGGCGAAGAACCTCGTCGCCGCGCTGTTGCTCGGGATCGTCGCCGTCGTCGTCGCCCAGCGCGGGAAGGGTGGCCGGGGTCAGGGATTCCGCCCACGGGGCACCCGGCAGTGGTTGGGTCTGGCGGCAGTCGGCGTCGTGGGCGGCAGCGTGCCGTTCGTCCTCTTCTTCGAGGGCCTGTCCCGGGCCTCGTCGCCGCAGGCCGCGTTCCTGCACAAGACGTTGATCGTCTGGGTCGCCATCCTCGCCGCCGTCGTCCTCCGTGAGCGGCTGCAGTGGCCGCACCTGGCCGCCGTCGGGCTGCTGCTGCTCGGACAGGTCGGCCTGTCCCGCGCCGGCCTGTTCCCCCTCGACGCGGGCGCACTGATGATCTTCGCGGCGACACTGCTCTGGTCGGTCGAGGTCGTTCTCGCCAAGAAGCTCCTCGCGGACATTCCCAGCTCCGTTCTCGCCGTCGCCAGGATGGGCCTGGGGTCGGTCGTCCTCCTCGCCTGGGTGGCTGTGCAGGGCCAGCTCGGTGCCCTGGCGTCCGTGACCGCGGTCCAGCTCCAATGGCTGCTCCTGACCGGGCTGCTGCTCGCCGGCTACGTCGGCTTCTGGTTCGCCGCCCTCGCCCGGGCGCAGGCGATCGACGTCACGGCGATCCTCGTCCTCGGCGCCGTCGGCACGGCCGTGCTCGCCGGAGTGCTCGACGGGGCGTCCTTGGCGCCGCAGGTCCCGTGGCTCGTGACGATCACCGTCGGGGCACTTCTCGTGGGCCTGACCATGGGGCGGCGGCCGGTCGTCGAGGCCGAGCCACGGTGACCTCCGGCCCGGCGATCTTCGCCCGCTACGCCTACCCCCCGAACGCGCTCGGCTACTGCGGACCGGGCAGCGGCGGGGAGCTGCTCGCAGAGCTGTCCGATGTCGAGGGAACGGGTGCGGACGACCGCGGACTGCGTCAGCTCGCCCAGGGGTTCGAGGGCGCCTGGCCATACCTCCAGCTCATCGCCGCCGCCAACGGCCGTCCCGACCCGCTCGACGCCGATGTCGTCGCCGCCTACTGGGTGGGCAACCGCCTCCTCGACGCCGTGAGCCCCGCGCTGCTGTTCCGTTCGATGGAGGAGCGCTTCGCGGGCCGGGCCGGCGCCTCGTGGGCCCAGTTGCGCGACAGCATGTCGGCCGACGCCGTGCCGCACCACGACTTCCACGTCTTCGCGGTGTACCCGTGGGTCGGTCTGCTCCGAGCCGGACGACTCGTCGACGAGCCGTTGCACGTCCTGGACCGCTGCCGGATCCGGGGCGGGACGGTGCTCTCGGTGAGCGGATACCAGGCCGAAGTGCGCTACCGACCCCTGACCTACGACGGCCACCACCTCGGCCTGGGGCCGGAGTCGGTCGAGGTCGTCCTGCATCACGGTGCGGGCGCGCCGCTCGGGTCCGAGGTCGATCGGCTGAAGGCAGGCGACCTGGTCGCTCTGCACTGGCAGTGGGTCTGTCAGCGCCTTGACCCCGGCTCCGCACGATGGGTCCGGGACATGACCGCGCGGATGTTGGCGGTCGCGAACGCTCCAGCGATGCCCGGTGCCGCAGCGCTCCTCGGCTGAGCCGACGTAGGTGGTCCCGAGTTATGCAGTACGCTCGGTATCGGACACAGCGAGTACCGCATACAGTCGTGGGTCGTTCTCGGGTGTCGTGACGGCGACGGTGCCCGACGAAAGCGAGCGACATGACCGCCCCTTCTCTGCTCGACCGCGGTCAGCGCGCGGGGCTGCGTCTGCTCACGCGTGCGGGAGCCATCCCGGTCCTCGAGAACGGCGTGGTGCGACGACGGGTCGCTCGCGTCCTCCACCGGGGGGCGACCGGCGGCTTCGCGGCCCAGGCCGCCGTCGGTCGCACCTTCGCCCGTCGAACCGCTTCCGGACAGGCCGTCCGGACTCGGCCCACGACCCCCGCCGGAATGTTCGACCTCCGGCCGAGCGAGGAGCAGGAAATGCTCCGCGCGGCCGCCCGCCGGCTCGCGGACGAGGTCATCCGGCCGGCCGGGAGGATCGCCGACGACGAGCGGCGGGTTCCGGACGCGGTCCGCGCGTCCGCCGCCGAGATGGGTCTCGGCCTGGTCGGCGTGCCCGCCGCGCTCGGCGGCGTCGCCGAGGAGCACCCCGCCGTGACCACGTGCCTCGTGCTCGAGGAGCTCGCCCGGGGCGACCTGTCCATCGCGGTCGCGCTCATGGCGAGCGGCTCGGTCGCCACGACCGTTGCCCGGTACGGCACCGCGGACCAGCAGGCGACCTACCTCCCGCACCTGACCGCTCGCGATCGTGTCGACGCGATCACGCCGGTTCCGACCGGCCTGGAGGCGGCACTCGCGATCCATGAACCCCAGCCACTCTTCGACCCGCGAGCGCCCCGGATCACTGCGACCCGCAGGCGGGGAAGCCTCGTCCTCGACGGGACCAAGGCGCTGGTGCCTCTCGCCCGCACCGCCGAGCTGTTCGTCGTGAGCGCGCTCCTGGACGGGGATGCGCGGCTCGTCCTCGTTCCCGCAGCCACCCCGGGGGTGCTCCTCGAGGACGACCCCGCGATGGGTCTGCGCGCGGCGGCGACAGGGCGGTTGGTCCTGCGTTCGGCCGTGGTTCCCGACGACCATCTGTTGGGGACCGTCGACGACCACCTGGATCTCATTCGCCGAGCCCGGCTCGGCTGGTCGGCGTGCGCCGTCGGCACCGCCCAGGCGGCCCTCGACCAGCTTGTGCCCTACGTCAAGGAGCGTCGGGCCTTCGGCGCCCCCATCGCCCACCGTCAGGCCGTCGCCTTCACCGTCGCCGACATCGCGATCGAGCTGGACGCACTGCGGCTGGTCGTCTGGCGCGCCGCCGCCCGCCTCGACGCCGGACTGGATGCCGCCCGCCATGTCGCCGAGGCCCGTCGTCTCGTCGCCCGACACGGGACGTGGATCGGGAGCAATGCGGTCCAGCTGCTCGGCGGCCACGGCTTCGTCAAGGAGTGGGCGAACGAGCGATGGTTCCGCGACCTGCGCGGCGCAGGCCTTCTCGAGGGAACCCTGACGGTCTAGGCGGAGACGATGATCGATCTGGAGGTGCCGCGGCGGTTCCGCCCGCTCGTCGAGCAGGCGCGCGCCGTCGCCGAGGAGGTGTTGCGGCCCATCTCGCGGAAGTACGACCGCGCCGAGCACGCCTACCCGGTGGAGCTGGACCTGCTCGCGGCAGTCATCGACGGCGTGGGTGACTCCGGCGCCGGCCAGGGTGCCGGAGCCGGAGGGGCGACCCGTGGGGCCGCAATGGGACAGACGCAGTCCAACGGTCGTCGCGGTGACGCAGACAACCGCAACGCCACCAACCTGGCGTCGGTGCTGTCGGTCCTCGAGACCTGCCGTGGCGATGTCGGGCTCACCCTCTCACTGCCTCGCCAGGGACTCGGGAACGCCGCTATCGCCGCGGTGGCGACCGAGGAGCAGCGGGCGCGCTACGGACGACGCTGGGCCGCCATGGCCATCACGGAGCCGGAGTGCGGGTCGGACTCGGCCGCCATCCGGACCACCGCGGTGCGGGACGGTGACGACTACGTGCTCAACGGCGAGAAGATCTACGTGACCGCGGGGGAGCGGGCCGAGCTGGTCGTCGTGTGGGCCACCCTCGACCGCTCGCTCGGCAAGCCCGCCATCCGGTCCTTCGTGGTGGAGCGGTCGAACCCCGGCCTCCGTCTGGTCCGGCTCGAGCACAAGCTCGGCATCAGGGCGTCCGACACGGCCGCCTTCGTGCTGCAGGACTGCCGCGTCCCGTCGGCCGACCTGCTCGGCGACCCCGAGATCCGGCCGGAGACTGGGTTCGGTGGCGCGATGCAGACCTTCGACAACACCCGTCCGCTCGTCGCCGCAATGGCGGTCGGTCTGACCAGGGCGTGTCTGGACCGCACGACGGACCTGCTCGCCGACGAAGGCGTGCAGGTGGACTGGGACGCCCCCGCGCACACCCAGTCGGCCGCCGCAGCGACGCTGATGGAGATGGAGGCCGAGTACGAAGCGGCGTATCTGCTCACGCTGCGGGCGGCGTGGATGGCCGACAACGGGCGCCCCAACTCCATGGAGGCGTCGATGGCCAAGGCCAAGGCGGGACGGACCTGCGTCGACGTGGCGCTGTCCTGCGTCGAGCTGTGTGGAGCAGCCGGATACGCCGAACGTGAGCTGCTCGAGAAGTGGGCCCGGGATGCCAAGATCCTCGACATCTTCGAGGGCACCCAGCAGATCCAACTACTCGTGGTGGCCCGTCGACTGCTCGGACTGACCAGCGCGGAGATCGTGTAGAGGGACCGCTGGGAGGCAGCTCAGACGGGCAGCTCGCCGCGGACCACCGTGTCGCCGGAGTGGGCGGGTTGGTCGTCGAAGCCCTCGCGGGAGATGTCGACGATCACGTAGCCCTGGTCGATCAGGTCCTGGGAGACGGGCAGCACGATCTCCGTCGCATCGCTCGGAAGGACACCGACCGAGATCATCCTGCTCAGGTCGCGGTTGATCAGCCAGACCTCGAGATACCCCTCACCCGGGTCCAGGCCGGCGGCCGACACACTCAGGTCGAGGCCGTCGGTCCGGTCGACGAGCACGGCACGACCCTGGGTGTCAGGGGAGTCCAGCGGTGTGAGGTCGACGGTCGCGACGGTCGTCTCGCTCGGCTCGGGCTCGGTGCCCATCCGGCCGGCGACCGTGGCTCCGCCGACGCCGAGCACGATGCCGAGCACGCATGCCGCAGCCAGGAGCCACGTCGCGGGGAACGCGGGACGGCGTCCGTGGCGATGACGTCCCGACAGGCTCGTCACCGTGCCCGACGGCTCGGGCGGGGCGGTGACGTCGCCGAAGGACTCGTCCCGAAATCCACTGCCTCCGTGCCGCTCGGAGATCAGGTCAGGCGCCGCCTGAGTCCGGATCTCTGCCTGGATCGCTTCCCAGACCCGGGCGGGGGGTGCGACGAGCACGGTGGAGTCGGTGCTTTGGGTCAGCGAGATGGTGTCGGTGACCCCGTCGAGCACAGCGGTGCACTCAGCGCATCCGCTCAGGTGTGCGGTCTCCGTCGCGTCAGCGGCGGATCCGAGCGCGATGTCGACCAGGCGGTCGTCGGTCATGTGGGTCATGGGGTCACCTCCTCAAGTCGGGAACGCAGGTGGAGCAGTCCCCTGCGAATGTGGCTCTTCACGGTTCCGAGTGGCAGGCCGAGGGTCTCGGCGATGTCCTCGTGGCGGCGGTCGTCCATGACCGCCATTCGCACGATGGTCGTGCGTGGCTCGCCGAGGGTGGCGAGGGTGTGCGCGAGCATGATCTTCTCGACGGCTCGGGCTGGGTCAGCGGGGGGCGCGGGGAGCGCCACCGCTGCTGCGGCCTCCTCGGTGCGCGAGGTGCGGGCCCGCGTCGCGGCCAGGTCCGCGCAGCGGCGCCGGGTGATCGTCACCAGCCAACCCGCGAGCGAACCGACGCCTTCACGGAGCGAGTCGCGGCTGTTCCAGGCCGAGACGAACACCTGTTGCGTGACGTCCTCCGCGTCGTGGTGGTTGCCGAGCAGGCGCAGCGCCACGCTGTGCACGAGTCGTCCGTGCAACGAGTAGAGCTCGGCGAAGGCCTGGTCGTCGCCGGCCTTGACCCGGATGAGCAGCTCGCTGTCATCGGTCTGGTAGGCGGTGTCCGTCACCTGCCTCACTCTACGAGACGGCGTCGGCGCGTACTGCGACTGCGACGATGTTGTCCTCGTAGGAGCCAGCTGAAGCGTCCCATTCGCCACCGCAGGTGACGATGTGTAGTCGCGGGGAGCCATCACGGGTGAAGACCGCATCCAGATCGATGACTGTCTTGGGATAACTGTCGACTCGCTCGATGACATAGCGCACCTCCTCACCTGCAGTCGTGACGACGACCTCGTCGCCGGGCGAGACCTGCCCGAGACGGGCGAGCGGGCCGACCCGCTCCTTGCTGTCGATGTGAGCCGATACGACCATCGCACCGGAGTCGGACAGGGGGTCCGGTCCGTATCTGTACCATCCGGCGACCCGCGGGTCTTCGGGGATCTCCATCATCCCGTCGGGGGTGACCCCGGTCGGGACGACCGAGAGCTCCGCGTCGATGCTCGAGATCGCCACCTGGGTCGGGACTGCGACCGGACGAACCGGGGGGATGGTCGCGGGTCTGGCCGCGACCGTCGGGGCCGGGGTACTCGAGGAGGTGGCGGTGGGTGTGGGGGCCGGTGACGTGGCCGTGGGTGTCGGCTCCGACAGCGCCTCCGACGCCTGGGTCTCCTCGGTGATCCGGTTGGGGTTGCCCGCGCCGATCAGGGCGTAGGCGAGAAGGCCGGCCAGGAGGGCGGCCGCGAGGACCGCGACCACCCTCCCGGATCCGTGCCGGAGCGTCATATCAGGCGTCGACACTCACGCGGCGACGGGTCGCGACGAGCGCGAGACCGGCGGCACCGAGAGCGGCGAGCGCGGCGAACGGCGCTGCGTTCGTGGTGCCGGCCTGGCCGCCGACACCGGACGGCACGCCCTCGGGCGAGCTGTGCAGGCCGTCGATGGTCTGGACCGCGAGCGCGAGGTTCTCGGCCTCAGCCGAGCCCCAGGCGTACACGATGGTGTTCGTGCCCTCGGTGATGGTGACGTCGGCCGGGCCGATGGCGACCGTGTCGGTGCCCGCGAGGACGACGTCGGCGGAGATCGTGCCGGCAGGCAGGTCCGCGGTCCCCTCGTTCGGGTTGGTCACGTTCGCGAAGGCGACCTCGCCGTTGGCGCGCACGTCGACGGCCGGGGCGGCAGCGGTGTGACGGACGGTGATCCGGCCCTCACCAGCGGCGGTCTCGCTCGTGTCGTTGACGAACGGCGTCAGCGCGGGGGCGCCGGCCTCGGTCAGGTGAGCCACGACGGTGATGTTGGCGCCACCGGGCACGGCGACGCCGTTGGCCTCGACGATCGCCTCGGCGCTGGCGTCCGCGGCGTCGCTCGCAACGACCTTGAGGTCGTAGTCACCGGCGGGCAGGGTCAGCGGGTCGGTGAGGGTGCCGGGGGCGAAGTCGTCCAGGGTGAGGTCACCGTTGACGTAGACGTCGACGACGGCGTCCGGGATGCCGTGGAGGACGGAGACCTGGGACTCGTGGTTGTCGGCCATGGCCGGGGCGGCGAGGGCCAGCGAGAGACCCCCGGTCAGGGCAAGAGCGGTGGTGATACGCATGAGCGTTTCCCTTTCGTAAGGGGACGCGGTGGTGCGTCCTGCCCATGTATTCCGACGGGGGTCCCGGTTTGGATGCACTTCCTTGGAAAATCTTTGTACAGATTCTTCTGTTCAGATTCTTCAGGGGGTGCTGCGGGTGTTTCGGGCTCGGGTCTCGGCCATCTTGCCTCGGGCATAGGGAATGCCCACGACGAGCATCCCGACCGCGACCACGGCGGCGGCGGCCAGCAGGCCGCAGGCCAGCGCGAAGCCGATGTGGATGACGATGTCCCACACCGCGTTGCCGGGGGCGACGCTGACCTCGCGGGTGGCTCCCCAGGCGACCCCGCCGGCGAACGCGATCGCGGTGAGCAGCATGAGCGCCAGCGTCGCACCCGCCGACCGGGCGACCCGGCCGCGGTCGGCGAAGAAGTCGGTGTCGTCGGTGAGGTCCTCGTTGCCCTCGAACTCGGCGAGGACGTCGTAGTCCTCGCGCTGGGAGAGGGGGATTCGCTTGCGCATCGCGGTCAGCCTAACCTGCGGCTGCGCATCCTGGCGGACCCTGCCGGACCTTGCGTCCGACCGCGCCGCGAACCGGCCCGCTGCGTGGCCCGACCCGGCCTCACGGCGACCGCAGCGTGGCGAGGTGGTCGGAGATCCTGCCGATCGCCTCGGTCAGGGTGTCCGTGTCCGGCAGGGTCACGAGCCGAAAGTGGTCCGGGTCGAACCAGTTGAACCCGGTCCCGTGCGTCACGAGGATCTTCTTCGCCCGCAACAGGTCGATGACGAAGGCCTCGTCGTCCTCGATCGGGTACACCTCGGGATCGAGCCGGGGGAAGCAGTACAGCGCGCCCCGCGGCTCGACGCACGAGACCCCGGGGATCTCGTTCAGCAGGCGTGCGGCCAGCTTGCTCTGCTCGTAGAAGCGACCTCCGGGGACGATGAGCTCGGTGATCGACTGGTAGCCACCGAGAGCGGTCTGGATCGCGTGCTGCGCCGGGACGTTGGCGCACATCCGCATGTTGGCCAACAGCGTCAGCCCCTCGAGGAAGTCCTCGGCGAGGTGCTTGGGACCTGACACCATCACCCATCCTGCGCGGTAGCCGCAGACCCGGTAGGCCTTGGACAGGCCGCTGAAGGTCAGGCACAGGACGTCGTCGTCGGCGAAGGTGGCGGCGTGGTGGTGCACGGCGTCGTCGAAGATGATCTTCTCGTAGATCTCGTCGGCCATGACGACGAGCCGGTGCCGTCGGGCGATGTCGACGAGCGCACGCACGGTCTGCTCGCTGTAGACCGCGCCGGTCGGGTTGTTCGGGTTGATGATGACGATCGCGTGGGTGTTCTCGGTGATCTTGGCCTCGAGGTCCGCGAGGTCGGGGTTCCACTCGTTGGCCTCGTCGCACCGGTAGTGCACCGCCGTCCCGCCGGAGAGCGTGACCGCGCCGGTCCAGAGCGGGTAGTCCGGCGCGGGGACGAGGATCTCGTTGCCGTCGTCGACGAAGGCCTGGAGCACCATCGAGATCAGCTCGGACACGCCGTTGCCGATGAAGACGTCCTCGACGGTGGTCTCGCGCAGCCCACGGGCCTGGTAGTACTGAGCGACCGCCGTGCGCGCGGAGTAGATCCCCTTGGAGTCGGCATACCCCTGTGAGTCGGGCAGGTTGTGCACGATGTCGGCGACGATCGCCTCGGGGGCCTCGAAGCCGAACGGTGCTGTGTTCCCGATGTTCAGCTTGAGGATCTTGTGTCCCTCGCTCTCGAGCCGCTGGGCCTCGACGAGGATCGGTCCGCGCACGTCGTACCGCACGTGCTGCAGCTTCTTGCTCTGGACGATCGGGCGCATGTCCACATCCTCGCAGGCGGCGGCGGCGGGACTGAGCGGACTCCCGCATACCGGCCGTACACCTCCGGCGTCCCGCGGGCCTTCGCCGGTTCGGTATGCGCGGGCCGGGTCTGGAGGTCAGGCGCGCTCGAGCAGAGGGCAGGCGACCCAGGCGTCGGCGATGCCGAAGGCGTCGACCAGGGTCAGGGCGTGCGGTGCCAGCTCGGCGCACAGCTCGTCGACCCGGGTCGTGACGGCCTTGGACTGGGCCGGAGAGATGCGCCCGTGCTCGAGGAACCAGGACGCGTTGTCCTCGACGGTGGCGTACACGAAGAGGTCGCACACCCTCCCGAGCAGCTCGCGCGCTGGGCCGGCGCTGTTCTCCGCCGCCGCGGCCATGGCCTCGAGCAGCAACCGGTCGACGTGTGCCCAGGCTGCGGCGACCATGTGCGGCTGCACGGCGCCGAGCGCATCGACCGGATCGGTCTGGTCGCCCTGCAGCGCCCGCATCCGCGCCGCGAGCGTCGCGACGGTGTGCTCCTCGCGGTCCTCGAAGATCGCGAGCTGTCCGCCGCGGTCCTCGAGCGCGTTGTCGGCGTCGCGACCGGGAGCACCGGCGACGAGTCGCTGGACGATCGAGCCGCCGAACGCGCGCTCGACGAAGGACTCGGCGACGTTCCGAGCCGCGAACAGCATCATCGCGCGGCTGTCGAAGGAGTCGAAGGAGTCCTTGTACCGCGTGAGCAGGCCCTTGGCGACGAGCTGGAGCAGAACGGTGTTGTCGCCCTCGAAGGTCGTGAAGATGTCCGAGTCGGCCTTCAGCGCCCCGAACCGGTTCTCCCACATGTACCCCGCGCCTCCGCACGCCTCCCGGCACTCCTGGATCGTCCGGGTCGCATGGGCGGTGTTGGCCACCTTGAGCGAGGCGGCGCGCTCCTCGAGTCGACGCACCGACGACTCGTGCGCGCCATCCTCTGTCTCGCTCCCGCCTTTCTCACCGATGGTCAGCTCGTGCAGGTCCTCGACGAGCTCGTTGGTGGCCAGTGCAAGAGCATAGCTGCGCACTAGGGGCAGGAGCAGGCGGCGCCGGTGCGTCGCATACTCGAGCAGGCGGATGCCGCTCTCGTCGTCGGGGCGGGTGAACTGCTCGCGAGCCGCTGCGTACCGGACCGCGAGGGTCAGGGCGTTGCGGGTGGCGGCCCCCGCGGCCCCGCCGACCGACACGCGGCCGCGCACGAGGGTGCCCAGCATCGAGAAGAAGCGCCGGCCGTCGCTCTCGATCGGCGAGGTGTACACCCCGTCGGCGGAGATGGCGCCGAAGCGGTCGAGGAGGTTCTCGCGCGGGACGCGCACGTGGTCGAAGGCGATCTCGCCGTTGTCGACCCCGGGGAGCCCGATCTTCGAGCCGCAGTCCCGCAGCGTGATCCCGGGCAGAGCCGCACCGGACTCGTCGCGGATCGGGACGAGGACGCAGTGCACGCCATGGCTCCTCGCGGTGCCGCTCCCGTCGTCCACGATGAGCTGGGCGAACACCGCCGCGAGCGTGCCGTCCTGGGCGGCGTTGCCGATGTAGTCCTTCGTTGCACCGGGCCCGGGCGAGTGCACCACGAGCTCGTCCGTGGCCGGGTCGTAGGTCGCGGTCGTCGCGAGGCCCGCGACGTCGGAGCCGCCGCCGACCTCCGTCATCGCGAAGCAGCCGAGGAGAGTGCCGTTCGCGATGGCGGTGAGGTACTCGCGGTGATGACGCTCGGTGCCGAGACCGGCGACCGCACCCCCGAACAGGCCCACCTGCACGCCGGTCTTGACGAACAGCGAGAGGTCGACGTGGCCGAGGCTCTCGAAGGCCGTGAGGGACGACCCGACGTCGCCGGGCTCACCGGGATCGGCGGAGAACCCGGCGGCCATCCACGGCTCGGCGAGGAGTCGGAGCAGCTGCCCCGTCGTGCGCTCGCGGTACTCGGAGATCGGCAGCGGCGCGGTCGGCGTGGCCCAGTCGGGGGTGCCCAGACGTTCGCGGACCGTCTCGCGCACGCCGCCCCAGCGGCCGTCGAGGACGGTGCGCACAGCGGCGGCCGGATGCGGATCGCTCGCCGTCGGGTCGCTCACGGTCGGTGCGTCGGCGCTGCTGGAAGGGGCCATCACTCGACCATACGGGCTTGTCACAGACCGGCGACCGGGGGTGTCGGATGCTCACGACGACGCCCTGTGCCCGGCGGGATGCCGTGCACACCGCATGATGGAGTATGCGCCGCTCGCCTCACCCGGTCCGTCGACCCGCAGCCCGGGCGATCGTGTCCGTGCTCGCCGCCGTGTCCCTGACGGCCTGCGTCGGCGGGGGTGATGCGGGCCCCGGCGAGGTCCCTGTTGCGAGGGAGTCCGGGACCGGCCCGGCCGCGCCGCCGGACCCGGTCACCGTGCCACCGATGGGCGAGGTTCCCGCGCTGCAGGTGGACGTCGTCGTCGAGGGGCTCGAGCACGGATGGGACATCGGCTTCCTCCCCGGCGGTGGAGCCCTGGTGACCGAACGGGCCGGCCGGATCTCCCACCTCTCGTCCACCGAACCCGGTGCGGTGGTGACGCGCGTCGAGGCCGACCTCTCGGGCGTCTTCGCCTCCGGTGAGGGCGGGCTGCTCGGCATGGTCGTCCACCCCGACTTCGCGTCGAGTCGCGAATTCACCGTCTGCATGAACTACCAGGAGGGCGGCGACCCGGTCGACATCAGGCTCGTCACGTGGCGGCTCAGCCAGGACGCCCGGTCCGCCGAGCGGGTGCGTGACCTGCTGACCGGGATCCCGACCGGCGGCGGTCGGCACTCCGGATGCCGGCCGACGGTCGACGCGGACGGCCTGCTCGTCGTGGGGACCGGTGACATCGCGGACGGATCGATCCCCCAGGACCTGGCCAGGCTCGGTGGCAAGGTCCTTCGGCTCGACCTCACGACGGGGGAGCCCGCGCCGGACAACCCGTTCGTCGACGCCGCGCAGGAGGAGGAGCGATACGTCCTCAGCTACGGCCACCGCAACATCCAGGGTGTCACGGTGCGTCCGGCGACGGGTGAGATCTACACCGCCGAGCACGGACCGCGGGTCAATGACGAGGTCAACCGGATCGTGCCGGGCGGCAACTACGGATGGGACCCGTCCCAGGGCGGCACGGTCGGTGGCTATGACGAGTCGGTGCCGATGACCGACCTCGAGCGGTTCCCGGAGGCGGTGCCCGCGATCTGGCAGACCGGGGCGATGACCGAGGCGCTGTGTGGGGCGGCGTTCCTCGAGGGCGAGCAGTGGGGAGCGCTCGACGGTGCGCTCCTGGTGACCGCGCTTCGTGGGGCGAAGGCCGTCCTGCTCACCCTGGACGACGACGGTCAGGTCGCGCAGGTGGCCGTGGCCGAGGAGCTCGACGACGAGTACGGCCGGTTGCGGGCGGCCCGGCTCGGTCCGGACGGCGCTGTCTACGTGACGACCTCGAACGGGGAGAACGACAAGGTGCTGCGGGTGACCCCGGCTGCGCCCTGAGCGCGCGCACCCGTCGGGGCCCTCAGTCGTCGAGGTGCTCGACGGTCGTCGTCACAGTCGTGACCGACGGCCAGGGCGGTGTCGAGGAGAACCCGAAGCGGCAGGGCGGGTCGATCGGTGCCAGGGAGCCGAGCGGCACCCTGTCGAGGATGCCGGACGCGGTCGTGACGGCCCGCAGGTCGGTCGCGCCGTAGTACTCGATCCGGCCGGCACGCGCTGTCCCCACCGTTCGGACGCCTGGCACCAGTCGGCTCGCGACCGGTGCCACGATGCGGCTCCACCGGGGGGCGGTCGCCACCGACGGCGGGACGGCTCGCAGCGCCCACCCGAGGGGCAGCCGTCCGCCGACCGTGAAGGACAGCGCCAGCGACGGTGTCCAGAGCCGCCACAGGTCCCTCTCGACGGCGGCTTCGACCCGCTCGACCCGGACCTCGTCGAAGGTGTACGTGCTCGTGACGTAGTCAGCGACCTCGATGCTGGGGGCGAGCAGGATGCGGTGGCCGTCGGCACGCTCGACCATGACATCGGCGAATGCGCCGCCGGCGCCGACGGGCAACGGCGAGCGGAGCCACCGCCCGACGACCAGACGCACGCCGGACGTCGTGCCGACTCCGGCGATGTGACCCTCGAAGCGGTCTCGGCGGCCGCTCACCGTGCGCCGTGGACCGACGTCCGGTCCGTCGCGGCCCCGACGGTCTGCGCTGAGGTCACCGCCTCGGTCACCGTTTCGGGCCGCGGATGACCATGACGGGCGAGGTCGCCGTCTCGAGCACCTTGTGCGAGACCGAGCCGAGCAGCATGCCCCGGAAGCCGCCCCGCCCACGGCTGCCGATGACGAGCAGTGAGGCGTCGGCGGCCTCCCTGGTCAGGACGGCTGCGGCCGGACCGCGCAGGACACGGATGTCGACGTCGACGCCCGGGTACCGCTCGCGCAGGTCCGCGATGGCCTCCTCGACCATTCGGCGGTACCCGCCCTCGACCTGCTCCCAGGCCGCAGTGCCGGGGGTGGTGACGACCGCGCCGTCGACGACCTCCGCATACCAGCTCGTCACGGTGCGCACCGACGTGCCGCGCACGTCCGCGATCCAGAACGCCCGTTCCGCCGCCGCGCGCGAACCGTCGCTGCCGTCGAAGCCGAGCACGACCGGACCCTCCGCGTCGGTGCGGGCACCCTCGGGGAGGATGACGACCGGGCACCGGGCGTGCAGGGACACGGCCAGGGCGGAGCGGCCGAGCAGCAGTCTCTCGAGGCCGCTGATCCGGCTGGACCCGACGACGATCAGGTAGGCGTCGTCCGAGGCCTCGATGAGCGCCTCCTCCGGGTGCATCCAGGGCTCGGAGCCGGTGACGTCGAGGTCGGGCCACTCGGCTCTGGCACGCTCGAGCGCGCTCGAGAGGACGGTGCTGTCGAGAACGAGGTCGGGCACGAACGCCAGGCCGCGTGCCGCGATGGGGTTGGCGGCGGCGAGCTCCACGGCGATGTCCTGGGCGTGCAGCAGGTGCACCGGCCTGCCGGTGCGGGTCGCCGCCCCGGCGGCCCATCGGATGCACGTGTCGTCGCGGTCGCTGCCGTCGATGCCGACGACCACGGCCCCGGCCGGCACGGACTCGACCCGGCCAGGCTCGGTGGTGGTGACGTCGTCGCTGTCGCTCATGGTGCCACTCCTTCTGTCCCGAGAGCTCCTGCCCTGCGGGCTCTGTCCCGACCGGACGCTGGATCGTGCCGCCTGAGTTCAGCCTATTCCCCACCCACGCCGATCGGGGCGGCGGTATGGTCCGGGTCATGGCTTCGAGCTCCCTGCCCGCCTCGGCCCGCAGGGGGTACGCACTGGGCTCGGTCGCGACGGGGTCGTTCGGCACGGTGCCGGGACTGCTCCTGCTGCCCTACCTCACCGACCGGCTCGGGATCGCCGCCGGCCTGGCCGGTCTGGTCGTCTTCCTGCCCAAGGCCTGGGACACGATCCTCAACCCCATCGCCGGCCGGATCTCGGACCGCTCGCAGAACCCCGCAGGTCGACGTCGCCCCTTCCTCCTCAAGGCCGGCGTGGCGCTCGCGATCTGCTTCGCCCTGTTGTTCGCCGGCCCCACGAGTCCGCCCGGCCTCGGAGCCACGTGGGTGGTGGTCGCGTTCCTGGCCTGCGCCACCGCATACGCGTTCTTCCAGGTCCCCTATGTCGCGATGCCGGCCGAGATGACCGACGACTACGACGAGCGGACCCGGCTGATGACCTGGCGGGTCGCCATCCTCGCCCTCGCGATCCTGGTCAGCGGCGGCGTCTCCCCGGCGATCCGCGACGCCCTTCCGGCCGACTGGGACTACCGCGCGGTGGGGGTGTTCGTGGCCCTGCTCATCCTCGGCGGGGCGCTCGGCGCGTGGCGGGGAACGCGCGATATCCCGATGCGGACCTACGGCGAAGCCGGCGGCAGCCTCGGCGAGCAGCTGCGCATCGTGGCCGGAGCGCGCAGCTTCCGGCTGCTGCTCATCACGTTCGTCGTCCAGGCTCTGGCCGTGGGCGCGATGCTGGCCGGCGTCGACTACGTGGCCCGCGTCTACCTCGAGGCGCCCGGGATGTCGACCGCCCTCTTCGTCGCCTTCGTCGCGCCCGCCCTCCTCATCACCCCCCTGTGGCAGCGGTTCGGGGAGAGGCGCGGCAAGCGGACCGGCTATCTCGTCGCGTCGGGCCTGCTCGGCGGCGGGGCACTGCTGACGCTGGTGACGATGCGGGTCTCCCTGCTCGCCCTCGTCCTGACGACCGCGGTGATCGGCATCGGTTATGCCGGGGCCCAGATGTTCCCGATGGCCATGCTGCCCGACAACGCCGCCGTCGACGGCATGCGCACCGGCCAGAACCGGGTCGGCGTCTACACGGGGGTGTGGACCGCCGGTGAGACCTTCGGCCTGGCCCTCGGTCCGCTCGTGTATGCGGGGGTCCTGGCCCTCGGAGGGTACGTCTCCTCCACCGACGGCCTCGCCGAGCAGCCCGCGTCGGCGCTGACCGCCATCGCGTGGGGCTTCGCCCTGGTGCCCGCGGCCCTGGTCGCCCTGTCCGTGGTCACCCTCGTCCGCTACCGGCTCGACCAGGCCGAGGTCGAGGCCGCGGTCGCCGCCGAGCGATCCGTTCCGCAGCCGCCCGCCTGAGGCGCGAGCCCGTCCCAAGGAGCCGTCAGTGCAGTCTCGTCCCACCGCAGATGTTCCCGCCGCCCGCTTGGACGGCATCCGCCGGCGTCTCGAGCAGCTCCGCGAGCGCGACCTGCCCACGCACGGTGGGCGGACTCTCGCCTACGTCTACGACTCGGGGCTCGCGGATGTCGACGCTCTCGGCCGCGAGGCGCTCGGGATGTTCGCGTCGACGAATGGTCTCGACCCGACCGCGTTCCCCTCCCTGCTGCAGATGGAGAACGACCTCGTTGCGTGGGCGGCCAGGCTTCTCGACGGGCCGGAGTCGGTGGGGGCCGTCACGTCCGGAGGCACCGAGTCGGTGCTGCTGGCCGTGCTCACTGCCCGCGACGCCCGGCCCGAGGTCGATCGGCCGCAGATGGTCCTGCCGACGACCGCGCACGCGGCCTTCCACAAGGCGGCCCACTACTTCGGCGTCGAGGCGGTGCTCGTCGACGTCGATCCACGCACCTTCCGCGCCGACCCCGCCGCGATGGCGGCTGCGCTGACCGAGCGGACCGTCCTCGTCGTCGCCTCCGCGCCGTCCTACGCACACGGCGTGGTCGATCCTGTTCGCGAGCTGGCCGCCCTGGCGTCCGAGGCCGGGGTCCGGTGCCACGTCGACGCCTGCATCGGTGGCTGGGTGCTGCCCTACCTCACCGCCGTGGATCGCGCCTCGGTGCCGGCCTGGACCTTCGCCGTGCGTGGGGTGAGCAGCATCAGCGTCGACCTGCACAAGTACGCCTACACCCCGAAGGGTGTCTCGCTGCTGCTCCACCGCACCCCGGAACTGCGTCGGCTGCAGTACTTCGCCTCCGCCGACTGGCCCGGCTACACGATGCTCAACTCGACGATGCAGTCGACGAAGTCAGGGGGGCCGCTCGCGGCCGCCTGGGCCGTGACGACGGCCATCGGCGAGGGCGGGTATGCGGTGCTCGCCCGGCAGGCCCGTTCCGGTGCCGTCGCGCTCGCCTCCGCGGTCGGTCTCGAATGGGATCGGGGGATCGAGCACCTGCGGGTCGTCGCGGAGCCTGACTCGACGCTCGTCGCGGTGGAGTGTGACGACGCCTGCGACGTCTTCACGATCGCCGACGAGATGCTGGCCCGTGGCTGGTTCGTCCAACCGCAGATGGCCTACCGCTCCATGCCCGCCACGCTGCACCTCACCGTGAGCGCCGCCACCGAGCCGTCGGTCGAGGAGTTCCTCCGCGACCTCGCCGACGCGGTGCGGGCCGCGGTCGCCGTCGGACCGGTCCATATCGACCCGGGGCTCGCGGAAGCAGCGGGGACGCTCGACCCGGCGTCTCTCGACGACGCGGCGTTCGACGGTCTGCTCCAGCTCGCGGGGCTCGCCGGCGCGGACGGCCCTGCGTTGCCGGAGCGGATGGCGCCGGTCAACGCGCTGCTCGACGCCGCGCCCCCACGGGTGCGGGAGGCGCTGCTCGTCGCCTTCCTGGACCGCCTGCAACGCCCGGGCCGCTGAACCTGACCCCTGAACCCGCGGGACAGGGCGCTCAGAGCGGCCCCGGGTGTCCGCGGTCGTGTGCGAACACGAGCGTCGTGCGCGTGTGCACGACCGCCTCGTGCACGGTGAGATGGTCGAGGACGAAGTCGCGCAGGTCCTCCGCGCTGGCAACGGCCACGTGCAGCAGCCAGTCGTCGTCGCCGGCGACATGGAAGCTCTGCACCACCTCGGGCAGCGTGGGCAGCAGACGCATGACCGCGGCGATCTGAGCCCGGTCGTGCGAGCGCAGCCGCACCGCGATGATGGCCTGCACCGGGCGTCCGACCGCTCCGAGGTCGATGTCGATCGTGAACCGACGGATCACTGCACGCTCGACGAGGGCCCGCAGCCGGGTCAGGGCCGTCGACGGTGCGACGCCGGCCCTGGCGGCGAGCCGGTTGTTGGCCAGGCGGCCGGACGAGGTCAGCGCGTCGAGGATGATCCGGTCGACCTCGTCGAGAGGCACCGGGGCCGAGCTGTTCGGCAGATCCATGTCGGACTCCCTTGTGATCGAATATTCGTCGGCCAAGCCTCAATCATTGCAGGACTTGTTCGATCGATATGACGTCGGACCGCAGGATGCGCGATCCTGAGAGTGGAAAGTGCATCGTCGCATCGGGAGGTCCGTCATGTCCGCCACACCCACCTCGCACCCCGGCCCGGTCCGGCCTCCTGCCCCGGTCGACACCCGTGCCGTGCACGCGGGCCGTGAGGACCTCACCGACCTCGGCGTGCACGCTCTCCCGATCGACCTCTCGACGACCAGCCCGCTGCCGGGGGTCGAGGCCGGGGGCGACGCATACGAGCGGCTCGCGGGCGGGGCGCCGCCCCTGCCCGGGCAGACGCCGGTGTATGCGCGGCTGTGGAACGGCACGGTCGCTCGCTTCGAGAGCGGACTGGCCGCGCTCGAGGGAGCCGAGGCGTCCGTCGCCTTCGCGTCCGGGATGGCGGCGATGAGTGCCGTCCTGCTCGCGCTCCCCGCCGATCGTCGGCATGTGGTCGCCGTGCGGCCCCTGTACGGCGGAACCGACCACCTCCTGACGACCGGCCTGCTCGGAACCACGGTGACCTATGCGACCGTCGAGGAGGTGCCTGCCGCCCTGACCGACGCGACCGGACTCGTCGTCCTGGAGACCCCGGCCAACCCGACCCTCGAGCTCGTCGACATCCGCGGCGTCGTCAGCGCCATCGAGGCCACCGGCCGTGACGTGCCCCTGCTCGTGGACAACACCTTCGCCACCCCCGTGCTGCAGAACCCGTTGGCGCACGGCGCGCGCCTGGTCCTGCACTCGGCGACGAAGTTCATCGGCGGACACGGTGACGCACTCGGCGGGGTGATCGCGACCGACGAGGCGACCGCTGAACGGATCCGCCCGGTGCGGGCGATCACCGGCGGGATCCTGCACCCGTGGGCCGCCTACCTCCTGCATCGGGGACTGGCCACCCTCCCCGTCAGGGTCCGCGCCCAGCAGGAGAGCGCCACGACCATCGCCGCGGCGCTGCGCTCCCACCCGGCCGTCGCGCGGGTCTGGCACCCGTCGCTCCCGGAGTGCGACCCCCAGGGACTAGTGGGCCGCCAGCAGAGCGGCCCCGGGGCGATCCTCGCGTTCGAGCTCTCCGGCGGCTTCAGGTCCGCAGCGGCGGTCGCCGAACACGTCGAGCTCATCACCCACGCCGTCTCGCTCGGCGGGGTGGACTCGCTCATCCAGCACCCCGCCGCACTCACCCACCGACCCTGTCCCCCCGAGGCCCGCCCCGGCGCGGGCATCCTGCGCCTCTCGGTCGGCCTGGAGGACCGTGGCGACATCCTCGGCGACCTCGAGAAGGCCCTGGCGAGCGCCTAGGAGAGCACCGAGGCTCAGCCGCCGCGGCGTGCGGCGGCCCTGCGCACGCCCAACCCGAGCCGCCGGTCGAGGCGCCTGGTCCAGTACCCGACCCACCCGGCGCCCACCACGCCCAGACCGCCGAGCACCAGGGACGCCGCGGCGATCGGCAGGGCGACGGTGAGGACGCCGAGCAGCAGCGGGGCGCTGGTCATGCCGATGTCGCCGCACAGGCGCATCCCGCCGAGGAACTGGGCGCGCGACTCCGCCGGGGCGGTGTCCGCGCCCATCGTCATGACGACCCCGGAACCGAGGCCGTTGCCGACCGCCAGCAGCACCATGACCGCCGTGACGGCGGCGACGGTGCCCGCGAGGGGCACGAGCAGACACGCCGACGCCGCGCTCGCGACGACGGGGACGGCGGTCACCGTCCGCCCGAACCGGTCCATGACCCACCCGCCCGGATAGACCATGAGCAGCTCGATCCCCGAGGCGACCGCGAAGATCAGCGACGTGGTGCTCGCCGAGATGCCGACGTGCTCGGCCCACAGCGGCATCAGCGAGGTCCGCACCGAGCGGGAGGCCCCGATCGCGGCGATGGCCACGCCGATTGTGAGCATCTCCCGCCGGTACCGGCGCAGGACGGAGCCGACCGACGCATACCCCTCCTGCTTGGCGGCCACCCGCTGCTCGGCGCCGAGGTCGGGCATGGTGAGCGCGAGGAGGGCCGCCGCGAGCGAGAGCGCGGCCGCCAGGAGGAAGACCGCGCGGATGCCGTCCGCGGCGATGAGAGCCGCACCGATGAGCGGGCCGCCGAACATCCCGACCCGGTGGGACCCGCCGAGGAGCGAGAGCGCGCGCGCCCGAAGGTGGAACGGCACCGCGTCGATCATGAAGGCCTGTCGGGCGATGAGGAAGACCGTCCACATCGTGCCGCTCGCGACGACCGCGAGGGCCAGCAGGGCGACGGTCGGCGTGACGGCGGCGGCGGCCATCGCCAGGGCGTCCAGCACGCCCGCGACGACGAGCGCCCGGCGCTCACCGATCCGGGCGATGACGGCCCCCGCGGGCAGGGACCCGATGAGCATGCCGACGCTGACCAGGGCGACCACCAGCGCCGCCACCGCGACGCTCGCCCCGAGCTCGCGGGCGCGCAGTGCCAGCACGGGCATCATCGCGCCGTGGCCGAGCGAGTTGACCAGCGTCGGACCGTAGGCCGGCAGGGCGATGTCCCGGAAGCGGAAGTCACCCGTCATCGAGATCCCTCGCTCGCTGGTCGTCGTCCTGCGTCCTTCTCGTGCGCGTCGACTCTAGACCCGGGTACGGTGAGCGGGATGGCCGAGGTCGCCGCTGACACCACCGCCGGGGACGGCCCCGGTGAGCTCGCGCTGGCCGAGCTCGCCGCCGCCGTCGGGCAGCACGACCTGCTGACCGATCCGGTCGGGATGGACGCCTACCGGCGCGACTGGGCCAAGGATCCGAACGTCGGTATGCCGTGCGCAGTCCTGCGGGCCCGGTCACCCGAGCAGGTGGTCGAGGCGATGCGGTGGGCGACCCGAACCGGCACCCCCGTCGTGCCCCGCGGAGCGGGCAGCGGGCTGTCCGGTGGGTCCTCCGCCGTCGACGGGGCACTGACGGTGAGCCTTGACCGGATGCGCACCGTCGAGATCGACGTCGCGACCCGCACGGCCCGGGTCGAGCCCGGGGCGCTCAACATCGACGTCAAACGGGCGGCCGCCGCACACGGGCTGTGGTATCCGCCCGATCCCAGCTCGTACGAGATCTGCTCCATCGGGGGCAACCTCGCGACCAACGCGGGTGGGCTGTGCTGCGTCAAGTACGGCGTCACCACGGACTACGTCCTGGGACTCGACGTGGTCCTCGCCGACGGGCGGCTGCTCCGGCTCGGCGGCCCTCGGGTCAAGGACGTCGCGGGGTTGTCCCTGCTCAAGCTGTTCGTGGGCAGCGAGGGCACGCTGGGGATCATCACCGGTGCCACCCTGCGGCTGGTCCCAGCGCCTGCTCCAGCGGCCACCCTGGTCGCGTCGTTCCCCTCGGTCTCCGACGCAGCCCGGTCGGTCGTCGACATCGGTGCGTCGATGCGGGCCTCGATGATGGAGCTCATGGACAACGGCGCCATCAACGCGGTCGAGGACCTGCGGAGCATGGACCTGGACCGGTCGGCCGGTGCACTCCTGATCGCCCAGTCCGACGCGCCGGGGGAGGCCCGCGCGGCCGAGGTCGAGGCGATGGCGCGGGTCTGCGCGAGCCACGCGGCGATCGAGGTGTTCACGACCGACGACCCGCAGGAGGGTGAGCTGTTCTGCGCCGCCCGCCGGGCGTTCTTCCCTGCGATGGAACACCGCGGCTCGCTGCTTCTCGAGGACGTGGGCGTCCCGGTCCCCCTGCTGCCGGACCTGCTCGAGGGCGTCGCCGAGATCGCCGCCCGGCTCGAGCTGGACATTCCCGTCGTGGCCCATGCCGGGGACGGCAACACGCACCCGATCATCGTCTATGACGCGAGCGACCCGATCTCGACCGAGCACGCACGACTGGCGTTCGCGGAGGTGATGACCCTCGCGATCTCGCTCGGCGGAACCATCACCGGTGAGCACGGGGTCGGACGGCTGAAGAAGTCCGCCCTCGCGGCCCAGCTCGGCGAGGACGTCATGGAGGTGAGCCGGACGATCAAGGCAGCGCTCGACCCGCTCGGACTGCTCAACCCGGGTGCGGTCCTCTAGAGCGGACCTCTCGCCTCCGCGTCGGAGCCGTGGCAGGGTGTGGACGTGAGCATCGACGCCGACCTCGACCCCGCCCTGTCGCACACCCGTGGCGAGACCGAGCCGTCGCTGCTCGACCAGACCATCCCCGACAACCTCGACGCGACGGTGGCCCGGCACGGCGAGCGACTCGCGCTGGTCGACCGCGAGCAGGGCATCAGATGGACCTACCGCCAGTTCGCCGACCAGGTCGACCGCCTCGCCCGCGGGCTGGTCGCCGCCGGGATCGAGAAGGGCCAGCGGGTGGGGATCTGGGCCCCGAACCGCGCCGAGTGGACGGTCGTCCAGTACGCGACCGCGAAGGTCGGCGTCATCCTCGTGACCATCAACCCCGCCTACCGGACCCACGAGCTCGAGTACGTCCTGCGGCAGGCGGGCATCGCATACCTCTTCGCCGTCGAGCGCTTCCGGACCAGTGACTACCGCTCGATGGTCGAGGAGGTCGCGGACGGCCTCGAGGACCTGCGCGGGGTGACCTACCTCGGCACCGAGTCCTGGCAGCGGTTCATCGACGCGGGAGCGGCCGTCGACGCGGACACCGTGGCCGGGATCCAGGCGGGTCTGCACCCGGACGACCCGATCAACATCCAGTACACCTCGGGAACGACCGGGTTCCCCAAGGGTGCGACGCTCTCGCACCGCAACATCCTGAACAACGGCTATCTGGTCGGCGAGGTCTGCCGTTACACCGAGCACGACCGCGTCTGTATCCCCGTCCCCTTCTACCACTGCTTCGGCATGGTCATGGGCAACCTCGCGTGCACCAGCCACGGTGCGGCGATGGTCATCCCCGCGCCAGGCTTCGACCCTGCGCTCACCCTCGCGACCGTGCAGGAGGAGCAGTGCACGTCGTTGTACGGCGTGCCGACCATGTTCATCGCCGAGTGGTCCCTCCCGGACTTCGAGACCTACGACATCTCGAGCGTTCGGACCGGGATCATGGCCGGCTCGCCCTGCCCGGCCGAGCTGATGAAGAAGCTGATCGCGAGCGGGATCGACGAGATGACGATCTGCTATGGCATGACCGAGACCTCGCCGGTCTCCACGCAGACCCGCACCGACGACCACTTCGACCGCAAGGTCGGCACGGTGGGACGGGTCTGCCCGCACCTCGAGATCAAGGTCGCCGACCCGACGACGGGGCAGGCCCTGCCCCGCGGTGAGGCGGGCGAGTTCTGGACCAGGGGGTACAGCGTGATGCTCGGGTACTGGAAGGAGCCCGACAAGACCTCCCAGGCCGTCGTCGACGGGTGGATGCGGACGGGCGATCTCGCCGTCATGGACGACGACGGGTACGTCCGCATCACCGGGCGCATCAAGGACATGGTCATTCGGGGCGGCGAGAACATCTACCCGCGCGAGATCGAGGAGTTCCTGTACACCCATCCGGACGTGCTCGACGCCCAGGTGATCGGAGTCCCGGACGCGAAGTACGGCGAAGAGCTCTGCGCGTGGATCCGGATGCGGGAGGGGGCGGACGCGCTGACCGCCGAGAGCGTGCGCGAGTTCGCGACCGGGAAGCTGGCGCACTACAAGATCCCGAAGTACGTCAAGATCGTCGAGGAGTTCCCCATGACGGTCACCGGAAAGGTCCGAAAGGTCGAGATGCGCGGGCAGAGTGCCGCCGAGCTCGGCCTGAACGGGGGTTGAGGCCCGCCGCAGCCGGGAAACGGGTTATTGTGCCCGGACCGCCGCGACCACCAGGAGTCGGGGCGGTATCTTTCAGGCGTGACCTGCACTCGGTGCGCGCCATGACACGTGAGGGGCTCGACAACACATGAACACCGGTACGGCGGTCCTACTGGCGATGGTTCTGATCGCCGTCGTGCTGCTCATCGTGTGGCTCGTGCTGAGGTCCAGGTCCACGTCGGCGAGCGCCACCGCGACCGGTTCGTCGGTCCCCGCCGGGGTGGGCGCTGCCGCCGCGCCCGATCCGGCCGGCCCGGACGAGGTGGAGGACACCGGTGCGGCAGCCCTGGGCTCGCCGGGGGGCGACCCGTCCGATGGGGCCGACCTTGCCGAGGAGTATGCCGACCCGGGTCTGAGCGAGCTCGGCGACCCGCCCGCCCCTGGGACGGACCGGAACGGCACGGTCGGAGACGAGACCGACGCAGTGGGCGGAGGCGAGACCGGGGTCGCTGATGCCGACCATCAGGCTGTCGACGAGTCGCTCGCCCCGACACCGCGAACTCCGGCCGAGGCGTTCGGCGATGCCGACGGCGTCGGAACGGCCGAGCGTGCCTCGGTGAGCTCCGGGACTTCCGTGCTCGACGAGCCCGACGTCGACTCCACCCCCCTGTTCCGAAGCATTCGTGAGGAGCGACTCGCAGCCGCCCCGGACGCTTCGGCCGATGCGTCCGTCCCGGTCGAGCCGGCGCAGGTCGTGGGCGAGCAGCCGGACCTCGCCGACAACCGGGCCCCCGAGGGGGATGTCGACGGGGACGATGCCGACCGGAGCGCTGCCGAGCCACGCTCCGGAGTCACCGACTCCGACGGGACCACCGTTCACGTGGAGGACCTGGACCCTGCCGCTCCAGCCCCGGCAGCCGTGCCGGCAACCAAGGCCGCGACCGACGAGGGAGCAGCCGCAACCGATGAGGAGGATCACGACGTGCCCACCGACCAGGAGACCATCACTCCACCCACCGGTCAGGAGAAGGCATCGGACGCGGCGTCGGCCGCCGGAGAGCAGCCGCCCGTCCTGCGGATCTCCGAGCTCCATGAGGTCGTCGACGGAGGATTCGGGATCGGCTCGGCAGCGCCGATCGCGGACGGCGCCCAGCCGTTGGGCCACCCGATCAAGGCCAACGTGGACACCAAGACCTACCAGGACCTGCACAGCCCGTGGTACGACACCACGGAGCCGGACGTCTGGTTCCTCGACGCCGGCTTCGCCGAGCGGGCGGGTTTCCACCGCGCCGAGTAGGCCTCCCCGGCGCCGGCGCGATGTCAGCCGACGCGGCCGTATCCGCTGACCCCGGAGAACACCTTGCGCTTCTGGGTCGGCAGACCGCTGCGCCCGGAGTCGTACATCATGCCGTTCCCGGCGTAGATGCCGACGTGGTAGGCCGGGGAGCCGAAGAACACCAGGTCGCCCGGCTGGGGGTTCGACACCCTCGTCGCGGCCCGGCGCTGAGCGTCGGCGGTGCGCGGCAGCTTGATGCCCACCTTGCCGAAGACGAACTGCGTGAAGCCCGAGCAGTCGAACCCGGTCGACGGGCTGGTGCCGCCGTAGCGGTACATGATGCCGGTGTACTGCGCCGCCACTGAGAGAACTCCGCTCGTCGACGTGGCGCTGGTCCGCGGTGCGCTGCGGGACGCGGTCGAGGTCGACCGGGACGACGAGGCACCGAAGGTCAGACCCATCGCCCGGCTCGTCTGAGGTCCGACGATCCCGTCGACGAGCAGGCCCTTGCGGGCCTGGTAGCGCTTCACCGCGGCATGCGTCTTCGGCCCGAAGACACCGTCCGGCACGGTTCCGACGATCCGCTGGACGATCCGCACCGACTCGCCACGGGAGCCCCACCGGAGGGTGCCCGAGATGGTCGGCTGAGTCGGCAGCGCCGGCACGACGGTGGGCACGGTGGCCGGGGTGAGCGCCGGGACTGCGGCGGGTGTCACGGCGGTCGACACCTGGGCCACGCTGGGCGCGGGCGCGGAGTAGGCGCCGGCCGGGAAGGACAGGACGAGACCACCTGTGGCGGCGGCCACGGCGGAGCCGCGAGCGAGAGGGGCAGGGGCGAGCAGACGGGTGGCGCGAGCCGACAGTGGCTGACGGGGTGCGCGATGACGTCCGGGGGAGGGGGTGCGGGACATGGTGGTCTCTCTCCAGCGCCTGCGAGGTTAGCTGTCGGGTTCGGACTGGAGACGTCCGGTCGGTGGACGAACCACCGACTGCACCCCGAGGGACGTGACCGCCCCGAAGGTTGGGTTCCCCGCTCCTGCCTGCGGCTGATGATGGACCCATCACGGTGGCAGGATTCGGCGGCCGTTCCGGGGCCCTCGGGTCGAAGGCTCTTGCACCCTAACCCCGGAGTCCCCTGAATGTCACGACTTCATAACGGGAATTCTGGACCCGCGGCCTTCTAGCCGTCCAACGCGACCGTGAGGAGCAGGACACTGTCGCTCAGGGCGTCCACACCGTGCCGGGAGTGCGGCACCGCGACGAGGTCGCCTTCCTCGAGTAGCCACTCGCGGTCGTCGTCACCGGCGATGTAGAGGCGCGCCCTGCCCAGAACCACCTGCAGCGTCGCACCGGGAGGTGCGTCGTGCTCGGCGAGTCCGGCCCCCGCGGTCAGGCCCATGAGGACGGCACGGACCCGGTCCTCGTGCACGAGCGAGACGCTGGAGCGTCCGGAGGTCTCGCCACGGGCCTGCTCGAGCAGCGCCTGCCCCTCGGTCGCCAGGGTGCGGATGTCGTCGTTCTGCGCGTCCATGAAGGTCTCCTCAACGGGCTGGTCCCTGTCTCCCTGCTCGGTGCCTGTCTGCTCGGTGTCTGTCTGATCGGTGTGTGCCTGATCGGCCGGGACGTCATCCGAATCGGGCTCCGCTGGCAGCGTATCGAGGATCCGGTTCAGGACGGCCGCTCGCTCCTGGGGCGTCCATGGTCCTACGCCGGCGGCGAGCCCGAGGATGAACGTACTCACCGGCGCGAGAGGTCGCTCCAGTCGGTGCGCCACCTGCTTGCTCAGGTGATGGATCTCGACGATGTCCACCTGCGCCGCGTCGACCCCGACGGCCTCGCAGGCCTCGCTCACCCACTCGGTCCAGCGGCGCTGCGGATGCTCCAGGTCCGTCATGCTCGATCCTTCCTCGCCGTGCTTCCCATCGCGGCCCCTTCCCTCGCCCGGGCGGCGTCGACGTCCTGCCAGGTGTCGCAGTCGGCGATGTCGCTCGGATCGCCCGGCACGGTGGTGATGGTCAATGGCGCCAGCAGCCGTCGCATCGACAGGTCCGTCGTGATCACCGTTGCGACTGCGGCCCGCAGCGACGCGCTGCGGTAGACGGCCAGCATCCACTGCGGGTGTGACTGCGCGTCGTGGAAGCACACCCCGTCGGCTGGCGGGTCGTCTGCAGCGACCGAGAGCAGGACGGGTACCGCGGAGGCGGCGCGGGGAACATCGGCGGCGAGAACCAGCGTCCACGGCGCAGGCCCCGCCGGTGAGGGCTGCGCCGCTCGGGGGGGCGTCGGCTCGGCGGAGCCGGCGAGCACGGCCAGACCGGCGGCCAGGCCCGCCGCCGGGCCGGAGAACGGCGGGTCCTCAACGGTCGACAGAACCCCAGGGGGAACCGGGACCGGACCGACGACGACGATGCGATCGGCACCGGCGGCTGCGTCCAGCGCCCGCTGGAGCAGGCTTCGACCGGCCACCTCCACGAGCGGCTTCGTGGCGCCGCCGAGTCGCGTGGCGCGGCCACCGGCGAGGATGACGGCGTCGTGCCGCGGCACCCTCGTCGAAGGCGGCACCCGCTACTCCTTCTTCTGCAGTTCCGGGCGGTCCCACCCACGCTGGGGGGCGTGCGTGCCGACACCCACGCCCGGGCGCACGTCGGTGGAACGGTAGACGATGTACGGCCGCGTGAAGTACCCGATCGGTGCGGAGAAGACGTGCACGAGGCGGGTGAACGGCCACATCGCGAAGAGCAGGAACGCGAAGAAGGCGTGCAGCTGGAACCCGATGGGTGCCCCGGCCATCAGTGCGGCGTCAGGCTGGAGGTAGAAGATGCTGCGGAACCACGGGGAGACGCCGTCACGGTAGTTGTACTCGCCGCCGAACTGCAGCAGCGAGCCGGCGATCGTGTTCCAGATGCCGAGGAGGATGACGATGCCGAGGACGAGGTACATGACCTTGTCGTTGACCGTCGTCGCGCTGAACACCGGACCGGTGCGCCGGCGGCGGTACACGAGGATGATCAGGCCGGCGACCGTGGCGACACCCGCCGGGATGCCGCCGATCAGCGCGATGTAGTGGTAGGTGTGCGGGCTGATGCCGATGGCGCTCGTCCAGGACTGGGGGACGAGCAGACCCATGACATGGCCCGCGATCACCCCGAGCATGCCGAAGTGGAAGAGCGGGCTGCCGATGCGCAGCAGCTTGTCCTCGTACAGCTGGCTGGACCGCGTCGTCCACCCGAACTTGTCGTACTTGTAGCGCCAGAAGTGACCGACGACGAAGATCGCGAGGCAGATGTACGGATAGATCACCCAGAGCACGGTGTTCATCGGGGTCCTCCTACGGGGATGGTGGTGCCGAGATACTCGGTCGTGTCCCTTGGCGTCGGGTCCGACGGCAGGTCGAGGGGGTCGGGTCGGGGGTTGAGGTGCTCCGAGAGGCGCGGGTCCAGGGCATACGGTGCCGAGTCCAGACCCACCTCCTCCTTGGGCGGTCCGGCGGCGATCAGGGCGGCCAGCGCCTGGTGGTCGTCCGGTCCCAGGTCCGGCAGTGTGGACCGCAGCGCCTCGACGACGGGGAGCCACCGAGACGTCCGCTTGACGAGAGCCATCCGCAGGAGCTCGATTCCCACCCGGTGCCGGTTGAGCAGAGCCCACGCCGTGTCACGGTCGTGCGCGGCACCGAACTCGAGCAGAACGCACAGGTGGTCCGGCAGCTCGGTGTCGATGTCGAACTCGACACCCGCCCGGCGGTACGCCTGGCGGAACTCGACGAGGGCCACCCCGCGCTTGCGGGTGTCCCCGTGGGTGAAGTAGGTCAGGTGCAGGGAGCACTTGCGGGTGACGTCGAAGGTGTCGACGTAGTCGGCCTGAAGCTCGCCGAGCGGGGTCTGCCCCAGCGTGTCGAGGTATGCGGTGAGCGGCCCCCGCTGCTCCGCCGGCAGAGCCGCGACGACCGGCCGCAGGAGGGGGAGGCGTCCGACGAGGACCTCGTCCGGATAGTCGAGGAGCAGTGAGACGAGCTGCCAGGTGTCGGCGATGACGTGGGCGTCCACCGTCGGGGCCGACCCCCGGTTGCGGAGCCATCTCATGACCGGTCCCCGCTCGTCTCCCGCGACGGGTCGGCATCCCGGTCCGGGAACAATCCCTCGGGCATGCCGATGCCGTCCCAGTTGAGCAGGTTGACCCTGCCCTGCTTGCTGCCCCCGCCGATGAGGGGGTTGTCGAGGGAGTCCCCTCGCTGCCGGTTCTGGAGCATCCGGAAGTTCTCGGCCGCCACCGGCGTGGGGCGCCCGGACCCCTCGCCGAGTATTCCCTCGGGCGCTCCGCCGCCGTACTCGCTGACCGGGCAGTCGGTGGCGAGCTCCTCGAGGGCGTGGGCCTGCTCGGCGTGCGCCGTCGGGATGACGTAGCGCTCGTCGTACTTGGCGATCGCGAGGAGCCGGAACATCTCGTACATCTCCTCGCCGCTCATCCCCACAGCCTCGGGAATCTCGTCGCGCGGGTCCCGGCCCAGGTTGAGGTCGCGCATGTAGGACCGCATCGCGGCCAGCCGCTTGAGAACCTTGTTGACCGGTGCGACGTCGCCGGCGGTGAACAGGTTCGCGAGGTACTCGACCGGAATGCGCAAGGTCTCGATGGCCGCGAAGAGGTTGTCCTTGTCCTCGGCGTCGTACCCGGTGTCCTTGATGACGTCCACGACCGGGGACAGCGGCGGGATGTACCAGACCATCGGCATGGTGCGGTACTCCGGATGCAGCGGGAGGGCGACCTCGTAGTCCTGGATGAGTCGCCGCACGGGCGAGCGCTTGGCGGCCTCGATCCAGTCGCCGGGGATGCCGTCGCGTTCGGCTGCGGCCGCGACGGCCGGGTCGTTCGGGTCGAGGAAGAGCGAGCGCTGCGCCTCGTACAGCGCATGGTCGTCCTCGATCGACGCGGCCTCCAGGACGCGGTCGGCGTCGTAGAGAACCAGGCCGATGTAGCGCAGCCGGCCCACGCAGGTCTCGGAGCAGACGGTCGGGATCCCGACCTCGACGCGCGGGTAGCAGAAGGTGCACTTCTCGGCCTTGCCGGTCTTGTGGTTGAAGTAGATCTTCTTGTACGGGCACCCGGTCACGCACATCCGCCAGCCACGGCACCGGTCCTGGTCGACCAGCACGATGCCGTCCTCGGTGCGCTTGTAGATCGCGCCGCTGGGGCAGGACGCCGCGCAGCTCGGGTTGAGGCAGTGCTCACAGATTCGCGGGAGGTAGAACATGAAGGTCTGCTCGAACTCGAACCTGACCTTGTCCTCGATGCCCTTGAGCATCGGGTCCTTGGCCGCGTGCTCCTGGCTGCCGCCGAGGTCGTCGTCCCAGTTCGCCGACCACGAGACGTTCATCGGTTTGCCGGAGATCAGCGAGTACGGCCGGGCCACCGGAAAGTTCTTCTGCGCCGGGGCGTTGAGGAGCGTCTCGTAGTCGTAGGTCCAGGGTTCGTAGTAGTCCTGGATCGAGGGCATCTTCGGGTTCGAGAAGATGGTGAGCAGCTTCTTGAGCCGTCCGCCGGCCCGCAGCGAGAGGCGTCCGTTCTTGGCCACCCAGCCGCCGAGCCACTCCTCCTGGTTCTCGTACCCGCGTGGGTACCCGAGACCGGGTCGGGTCTCGACGTTGTTGAACCAGACGTACTCCGTACCGGCTCGGTTGGTCCAGGCCTGCTTGCAGGTCACCGAGCAGGTGTGACACCCGATGCACTTGTCGAGGTTCATGACCATGGCCATCTGTGCCATGACGCGCATGTCGATCGGTCCTCTCTCGTTCTCGGGCGGCTCTAGTAGGTGACGTTCTGGTCGGTGCGCCGGCGGATCATCGTGACCTCGTCCCTGTTGTTGCCCGTCGGGCCGATGTAGTTGAAGAAGTAGGCGAGCTGCGCATACCCACCGATGATGTGGCTCGGCTTGATGAGGATCCGGGTGAGCGAGTTGTGGATCCCGCCGCGGCGCTGGTTGGTCTCGGTCAACGGGACGTCGATGAGCCGGTCCTGGGCATGGTGCATGAAGATCGTGCCCTCGGGCATCCGGTGGCTGACGATCGCGCGGGCCGCGACCACGCCGTTACGGTTGACGGCCTCGACCCAGTCGTTGTCCTTGATGCCCACCTTGGCCGCGTCGCGGTCGGAGATCCAGATCGTCTGGCCACCCCGCGACAGGCTGAGCATGAAGAGGTTGTCCTGGTACTCGCTGTGGATCGACCACTTGTTGTGCGGGGTGAGGTAGCGGACGGAGACGCCGAGCTCGTTCTGGACGCCGATCTCGGACTCGCCGAAGAGCGTCGTCATGTTGAGCGGCGGGCGGTACACCGGCAGCGCCTCGCCCATGCCGAGGATCCAGTCATGGTCGAGGTAGAACTGCTGTCGACCGGTGAGGGTGTGGAACGGCTTGAGGCGCTCGATGTTGATCGTGAACGGGCTGTAGCGCCGGCCTCCGGACTCCGATCCGGACCACTCCGGGGACGTGATGACCGGGACCGGCTGGACCTGGGTGTCCGCAAAGGTGATCTGCTTGCCCTCGTGCTCGGCCGCGAGGTCGTGCAGCTGGGTGCCCGTGCGCTTCTCGACGTTCTTGAAGCCGTGGGTGGCCAGGTGCCCGTTGGCGGTCCCCGACAGGTGCAGGATCGCGTCGGCCATGTGGATGTCGGTCTCGAGGCGGGGCTGGCCGTCCCCCACACCGCCGCTGCGGACCCCGTTGCGCCCGCGCAGGATGTCGATCTCCCGCTTGACGTCGTAGGGCACACCCTTGGTGAGCATGCCGACCTTCTCCAGGAGCGGGCCGATCGAGGTCATCTTGTCGTAGACGGCCGGGTAGTCGCGCTCGGCGAGGGCCAGGACCGGCAGGGTCCGTCCCGGGATCGGCTCCACCTCGCCGGTGCGCCAGTCCTTGACGATGCCGTGAGGGGTGGCCATCGCCTCCGGCGTGTCGTGCCAGAGCGGCTTGGCGACGACGTCCGTTCGCGTGCCGAGGTGGTCCACCGCGAGCTCGGAGAACCGCTTGGCGACCGCCTTCCAGGTGTCCCAGTCGGTCTTGCTCTGCCACGGGGGCGCGATGGCCGGGCTGAACGCGTGGACGAAGGGGTGCATGTCGGTGGTGTTGAGGTCGTGCTTCTCGTACCACGTCGCGGCGGGGAGAACCACGTCGGAGAAGAGCGTCGAGCTCGTCATCCGGAAGTCGAGGGTGGTGAGCAGGTCGAGCTTGCCCTCCGGGGCGTGCTCCGGCCAGACGATGCCGGTCGGCCGTTTCTCGGGGGGCGCCTCGGCCGCCGAGACGGCGTTGTCCGTGCCCAGCAGGTGCTTGAGGAAGTACTCGTTGCCCTTGGCCGAGGACCCGAGCAGGTTCGCGCGCCACAGGCTGAGGATGCGCGGGTGGTTCTCCTCGGCCTCGGGGTCCTCGACGGCGAACTTCAGCTCGCCCGACTTCAGCTGTTCGACGATGTAGGGGATGGGCTCCTGGCCGGCGGCGCGGGCCTCGTCGGCGAGAACGAGACTGCTGCGGGTGAAGGTCGGGTAGCTCGGGGTCCACCCGAGCCGCACGGACTGCGCGAGCAGGTCCATCACGCCCTTGCCCGCGAACACGCCGGTGCCGGCATCGAGGTCGTCGGCGGTGAAAGTGTCGTAGCGGTACTGGCTCGTGTTGACGTACCAGTACGCGGTCTGGTTCATGTGCCGCGGCGGCCGGTGCCAGTCGAGGGCGAAGGCCATGTGCTGGAAGCCCATGATCGGCCGGATCTTCTCCTGGCCGACGTAGTGGGCCCACCCTCCGCCGTTGCGGCCCTGGCAGCCGGTGATGGTCGTCAGGACGAGCATGGCGCGGTAGATCTGGTCGGAGTGGAACCAGTGGTTGGTGCCGGCGCCCATGAGGATCATGCCGCGCCCGGTCGTGTCGATCGCGTTCTGGGCCCACTCCCGCGCGAGCCTGGTGACCTGCTGGGCCGGGACGCCGGTGATGGGCTCCTGCCAGGCCGGGGTCGCGGGGGTCGAGGCGTCCTCGTAGTCCGCCGGCCACTGGCCGGGCAGACCCGGTCGGGCGACGCCGTACTGGGCCAGCATCAGGTCGAGCACCGTCGTGACGAGCCGGTCGCCGACCCGCCGGGTCGGCACGCCCCTGCGCACGTAGGTGACGTGGCCGTCGGCGGTGTCGAACCGCGGGAGGACGACCTCGGCCACGCCCGCGTCGGCGTTCGAGGTCGTGGCGCCATCCGCATACATCGTCAGCACCGGCTCGATGTCCTCGAGGTCGAGGTTCCACTTCCCCCAGCCCTCGTCTCCGTAGCGGAAGCCGATCGAGCCGTTCGGGACCGCGGGACGGTCGGTCGCGCCGTCAAGGACGACGGGCTTGAAGACGGCGTTCTCGCTGTCGCGCTGCGGGTTGTCGAAGTCGGCCGCCACGAGGTTCTTCCCCGGACGGTATGCGGTGGTGCCGCCCGTGCCTGCTGCGGAGTCCCCGCCCACCTCGTCGAGAGTGACGAGGAACGCAAGGTCGGTGTACTTCCTGTTGTAGTCGACGAAGAAGGGGACCTCCCGGTCGACGAAGTACTCCTTGAGGATGACGTGGCCCATGGCCAGGGCCAGCGCCCCGTCGGCGCCCGGGTTGCAGGTCACCCACTCGTCCGCGAACTTGACGTTCTCGGCGTAGTCGGGCGCAACCGCGATGACCTTCTGGCCGCGGTAGCGCGCCTCGGTCATCCAGTGCGCGTCCGGGGTGCGCGTGAGCGGGACGTTCGACCCCCACATGATCAGGTAGCCGGCGTCCCACCAGTCGCCGGACTCGGGGACGTCGGTCTGGTCCCCGAACATCTGCGGCGAGGCGTTGGGAAGGTCGGCGTACCAGTCGTAGAACGAGAGCATCGGGGCGCCGATGAGCTCGAGGAAGCGGGCGCCGGACGCATAGGACACCGGTGACATCGCGGGGATGGGCGAGAAGCCGGCGATCCGGTCCGGGCCCCACCGCTTGACGGTGTAGACGTGGGCGGCGGCGACGAGCTCGACGACCTCGTCCCACGTCGAGCGGACCAGGCCTCCCTTGCCGCGCGCACTCTTGTAGCGGTGCGCCTTCTCGGGGTCCTGGACGATCGAGGCCCAGGCGATGACCGGGTCTCCGCCGACCGCGGCCTTGGCCTCGCGGAACATCTCGAGCAGCACGCCGCGGACGTAGGGATAGCGGACCCGGGTGGGCGAGTACGTGTACCAGCTGAAGGCGGCGCCGCGCGGGCAGCCACGGGGTTCGTACTCGGGCCGGTCCGCGCCGGCCGACGGGTAGTCCGTCTGCTGCGCCTCCCACGTGATGATGCCGTCCTTGACGTAGACCTTCCAGCTGCACGAGCCGGTGCAGTTGACACCGTGGGTCGAGCGGACGACCTTGTCGTGGCTCCACCGGTCGCGGTAGAAGCTGTCACCCTGGCGGCCGCCCTCCAGGTGCATCATGCGCCGGTCCTCGGAGACCTCCCCCCGGGTGAAGAAGCGCCGGGTGCCGACGAGGGCCTCTGAGAGGGGTCCGTCGAGGCGTGGGGAGTTCATGGTGTCTCCTTCGTGGCGGTGTCGGTATCGGTGCCGGTGGTGTCGGTGGCGGTATCGGTACTGGTGGCGGAGTCGGTGCCGGTGACGGTCTCGGGCGTGGTGGTGGCGGGAGTGGCGGCTAGGGGGTCGAACGTGCTGTGGATGCGGGCGATGCAGCGGTGGCCGTCGGCGAACGGGATGAGGTCGACCTCGGTGTCGGGCTCTCCCAGCCGGCTCATCGTGCCGGCGATCAGTCCGCGGTGGATCCCGCAGACCACGTCGGTGTTGTCCCGGGCCAGATCGCGGAACGGGCAGTAGGTGAGCTCGATCCGGGCCTCCCGACTTGCGCCATCGGCGGCAAGCTCCGGCTCGTAGCCCCAGGCGGCCAGAACGTCGATCGTCCGGCCCAGCTTCGCGATCCACTGACCGGCGGTGACCGCCGGCTCCCCGTCCTCCGTGGGCACGTGCTCCTCGGCCCACCTGCGCCCTGCCTCCTCGGGGCTGAGCGGGGCGCCGCCGGCACCCTGGGCCGCGAAGGCCTCGGTGAGCAGGGCGGTGAGCAGCCTGAGCGAGTCCTGGGGGTCGATCTGCGGTCGCGGCTGGGTGACCCGCGCATACACCTTGCGGGGTCGGCCGGCGCCGACGTGCTTGTGGAAGCTGGCCTCGAGCAGGCCCGCGGCGACGAGCTGGTCGAGGTGGAACCGCACGGTCGTGACGTGGAGCGAGAGCTGTTTGGCGAGCTGGGTGGCCGTCAGACCCTGACCGCCGAGGTGATCCGGATCGCGCTGCTCGACGGACTCCAGCACCTCCAGGATCCGGCGTCGCACGGGCGAGGTCAGGAGCGCGTGGGTCCGCTCGGCGCGGAATCCGTCGTCGACCTCCATGTCCGCCTCGACCTCTCATCGCTCGCCATCGCCGAACCGCTGCAACCGCATCCGGCGACTGAACCCGTCCACCACCGGCCCGAGCCACACTACGCCGATCGCCCTGAGAATAGGGGATTTAGCGGACTGTGATCCTCGGGCCGCAAACACCCGCGCAATCCCTTGTCAGAGTAAGGTCGACCTTGTTTTCCGGGCAGCGTGGCCCGGGTATACGGTTCGCGTTGATCCCATTTTAGAGGATAGAAATCCTCTAAAGTCGAGAGGAGCACGATGACCAGCACGACGGCGCCCCCGCTCGCGCCGGCGAAGCAGGACGACAGGAGCGGCGCCAACCGGGTGCTGGCCATGTCGACGATCGCCTTCACGCTGATGTTCGCCGTCTGGCTGATGTTCGGGGTGCTGGGAGTGCCCATCCAGCAGGAGTTCGGGCTGACCGATCCGCAGCTCGCCTGGATCTCGGCCGTGGCCGTGCTCAACGGTTCCATGTGGCGGCTGCCGGCCGGCATGCTCACCGACCGGATCGGCGGACGCATCGTCACGATCTCGATGCTCCTGCTCACCGCCATCCCCTGCTTCTTCCTCACCCAGGTCGGCTCGTACGGAGCCCTCCTCGTCCTCGCCTTCCTCGTCGGGTTCGCGGGCAACCTCTTCTCCGTCGGCATCGCGTGGAACTCCGCCTGGACGCCGCGGGAGAGGCAGGGCTTCGCCCTCGGGCTCTTCGGGGCGGGCAACGTGGGCGCCTCTGTGACCAAGCTCCTCGTCGTGCTCTTCCCCGGGCTCGTCGTGGGTGGCGGAGCGACCGTGGCCGGGTTCTTCCCGTCCGGGTGGCGGGTCTTCCCCGCGATCTACACCATCGCCCTCGTCACCGTCGCGGTCATCACCCTGCTCGTCGTCCCCCGCAAGGACAAGATGGGCGGATCCGGCAAGCCGCTGGGGGAGATGCTCGCCCCGCTCAAGCTCCTCCGGGTGTGGCGCTTCAGCATGTACTACGTCGTCGTCTTCGGTGCCTACGTCGCGCTCTCGGCCTGGATGCCCAAGTACTACGTCGACAACTTCGACGTCGAGCTGCGCACGGCCGCGCTGCTCACCGCGCTCTTCATCTTCCCCGCCTCGCTGCTGCGTCCCGTCGGCGGGATCTTCAGCGACCGCTTCGGCGCCCGGCGGGTCATGTACTGGACCTTCGGCGTCATGCTGCTCACCACCGGCATCCTCATGATGCCGAACGGGTTCATCACCGTCGTCCAGCCCGACGGCTCCACGTCCGAGCACCTCGCCTACACAATGGGCCTGGCGCCCTTCACGCTGCTGCTCTTCATCCTCGGCTGCGCCATGGGGGTCGGTAAGGCGGCCGTCTACAAGCACATCCCCGAGTACTTCCCGGACAACGTCGGGTCGGTGGGGGGCCTGGTCGGGATGCTCGGAGGCCTCGGCGGCTTCTTCCTCCCGCCACTGTTCGCCTACACCAAGGTCTGGACCGCATTCCCGACCAGCACGTTCTTCGTCCTGTTCATCCTCACGGCGGCGTGCGCCGCGTGGATGCACTGGACGGTCGTCCACATGCTCCACCAGCAGAGTCCCGAGCTCGCTCGTGACCTCGAACTCAAGGAGGCAGTCCGATGAGTCAGACAACCGCGCACAAGGGGGAGTGGCTCGAGTCCTGGGACCCCGAGGACGAGAAGTCCTGGGACTCCAGCCTCGCCTGGCGCACGCTCTGGATCACGACGTTCTGTCTGACCCTGGCGTTCATCGCCTGGTTCCTCCCCAGCGCCATCATCCCCAAGCTCAACGCCCTCGGCTACGAGTTCACCCAGAGCCAGCTGTACTGGATGGCCGCGATGCCCGGCCTCTCGGCCGGTCTCTTCCGGCTCGTGTGGATGGTGCTGCCCCCCATCCTGGGCACCCGCAAGATGGTGTCGATCACGACCCTGCTCCTCATCGCCTCGACGCTCGGCTGGGGTGTGCGGGTGCAGAGCCCGACGGCGCCGTACTGGGAGCTCATGGTGCTCGCCTTCCTCGCCGGTGTCGGCGGCGGTGCCTTCTCCGGCTTCATGCCGAGCACCTCGTACTTCTTCCCGAAGCGGAAGCAGGGGACCGCGCTCGGGCTGCAGGCCGGCATCGGCAACCTCGGCGTCTCCATCGTCCAGCTCCTGACCCCCTATCTCATCGCCATCAGCGCACTCGCCGTCTTCGGCGGCAGCCAGCAGATGAGCTTCCCGGCTCAGCCGGACCAGACGGTCTGGTACCAGAACGCCGCCTTCGTCTGGATCCCGCTCATGGTCATCGGCTCGATCCTGGCGTGGACGATGCTCAAGTCGGTGCCGGTCAAGGCGAACATCAGGCAGCAGTTCGACATCTTCAAGAACCAGGACACCTGGTGGATGACGATTCTCTACATCATGACCTTCGGCACGTTCTCCGGGCTCGCGGCCCAGTTCGGGCTGCTCATGATCAACCTC
>JBAUUB010000047.1:0-1506 GCA_049582485.1 Dermatophilaceae bacterium | reverse complement strand
AATGCGCTGCCGGCGGAATGGGAAGGCCGTGACATCATGGTGATCGGAGTCATCTCCAGTCTGCCGCAATCATATGAACGCAGCGTGCGCTTCGAGTTCCAGGTGGAGCAGGTACTGACCCCGGGGGCGCACGTGCCGCAGCGCATCGTGCTGTCATGGTGGGGTGCGGCCGCGCGCGGTGAAACACCCGCAGCACTGCCGGCGGTGCATCCGGGCGAGCGCTGGCAATTGACGGTGCGGCTGAAACGTCCGCATGGATTTGCCAACCCGCATGGCTTTGACTACGAAGCGTGGTTGCTCGAGCGCGGCATCCGTGCCACCGGCTACGTGCGGCCCAAAGGCGGGCACCGCCGGTTGCAGGCGATGGTGCATGCCCCGGGTTACTGGGTGGACACCATGCGCGAACGGATGCGGGATCGCATTCAGGGCGTGCTCGGCCCGGCACCTGCGGCAGGCGTGATCGCTGCACTCGCGATGGGCGACCAGCGTGCGATTCCACCGGAACAATGGCAGGTGTTCACGCGCACCGGGGTCAACCACCTGATGTCGATTTCAGGACTGCACGTGACGATGCTCTCCGGGCTGGTGTTCACGCTGGTCAATTTCGCCTGGCGGCGCAACCCGCGGCTGACGCTGGCCGTGCCGGCGGTCAAGGCGGCGGCTGTGGCCGGCCTGCTGGCCGCGCTGGGCTATGCGCTGCTCGCGGGATTTGCGGTGCCCGCGCAACGCACGGTGTTCATGCTCGCTGTGGTGGCAGCGGCGTTATGGCTGGGTCGCGCAACCGCGGCGAGCCGCGTGCTCGCCGGGGCATTGCTGGCCGTGCTGGTGATCGATCCATGGGCGGTGCTGGCACCCGGCTTCTGGCTGTCCTTTGGTGCGGTGGCGATCATCATGCTGGTCTCCGTCAACCGCCTGCGCCAGCCGCACTGGCTGGTGACCTGGGGGCGCGTGCAATGGGCCGTGACGCTGGCACTGGTGCCGCCACTGCTGGCGATGTTCCAGCAGGTATCGCTGGTGTCGCCGATTGCCAATGCGCTGGCGATACCGCTGATCAGTCTGGTCGTGGTGCCGCTGGCCTTGACCGGGTTGGTGATCCCGGTCGATGCGTTATTGCAGCTTGCGCAATGGCTGATGGCGTGGTGCCTGACCGCGCTGCAGTGGCTGAGCGCGCTGCCGGAGGCGGCGTGGGAGCAGCATGCACCGCCGGCGTGGACAGTAGTCGTTGCCCTGACGGGCGCCGTGTGGCTGCTGCTGCCGCGCGGCTTCCCGGCACGCTGGATCGGCGCGATTGCGTTTTTGCCGATGCTGCTGATTGTGCCCGCACCGCCGCCGCATGGCGTGCTGCGACTGACGGTGCTCGATGTCGGCCACGGCCTGGCCGTGACCGCGCAGACGCGCCAGCATGCACTGCTGTTCGATACCGGCCCGGCGTTCGGGCCCGCGGCCGACAGCGGCAATCGCATCATCGTGCCGTTTCTGCGGGCTTCCGGTATCCGGCGTCTCGAC
>JBAUUB010000046.1:0-59299 GCA_049582485.1 Dermatophilaceae bacterium | reverse complement strand
CCTCCGTCTACTGGGAGGACGCGCAGAGCATCGAGGCCGATCAGACCGTCTACACGATCGGCACCATCGAGGCCCGGGGTGACCGACAGGTCGACGTCTATGGATGGGTCGACGAGATCACCTGCCCGGACCCGCTCACGCCGTGGGAGGACGAGTTCGGGGCGTGCTCGTACGACTCGCGCTGGATCTACGCTGACCCCGGTGCGGTGACGCTCACCATGGCCAAGAAGAACGCCTCGGCGCAGCTCACCGGCACGGTGGTGCTCAGTGACGGCATGGTGGACACCGCCGTGGCTCTCGACGTGAGCCTCGTCGGAACGGGTGCCACGTACAGAACGAGCAACTCCTTCTCCTACCGCGACTCCGACGGGGTCAGCTACACCTTCCGGTCCAAGGACACCGGCCGCCAGGCGACCGTCGCAGGTTCCATCGGCGACGTCACCATCTCCGGCGACTCCTCCGGCTCCTTCGGCACCTACCGCCAGATGGAGCGGGAGATGATTCCCTGATCGACCCCGACACAGCGGCGGCCGGGTCTTCCCGGCCGCCGCAGCCCTGCGCCTGCAAGGAAGGGTCGGGCAGGATGGCGGCATGTCGACGTTCCAGCCGGGTCCGCGCAACGACGTCACGGACGTCGAGGGGGTATGCGTCGGTCACCACACTCTGCCCGGCGGCCTCAGCGGAGTGACGGTCCTCGTCCCGCCACTCGGCACGACGGGTGGCGTCGACGTGCGCGGCGCTGCTCCGGGGACCCGGGAGACCGACCTGCTCGACCCGGTCAACCTCGTGACCACCGTCGACGCGATCGTGCTGGCAGGGGGCAGCGCCTTCGGACTCGCCGCCGCCGACGGTGTCATGGCCGGCCTCGAGGCGGACGGTCGTGGCTGGCCGGTGACCGGCGGAGTCGTGCCGATCGTGCCGGCCGCCGTGATCTTCGACCTCGGTCGTGGCGGCGAGGGTGAAGTCGCAGCGGGCGCGCCTGCGACATCGACCCGACCGACCGCAGCCGACGGTCGAGCCGCCTATGAGGACAGCACCTCGGAGCCGGTGACACTCGGGTGCGTCGGCGCGGGCGCGGGCGCCGTGTGCGGTGGCCTGCGCGGGGGAGTGGGATCCGCCAGCGCCGTCCTGCCTTCCGGGGCCACGGTCGCCGCACTCGTCGTGGCCAATCCCGCCGGCTCCGTACTCGACCCGGCGACGGGCGAGCTCCACGCCGCCAGACACGCCCGTCCCGAGGACGACCTGGATCTGGGCGAGATCGGCGAGGAGGCGCTGACCGCATACCGGGAGATCCAGCGCGAACGGAGGGCCGCCCTCGAGATCGGCACCGCGACGACCCTGGCCGTCGTCATCACCGACCTCGCCCTGACCAAGGCCGAGTGCACCCGGCTCGCGACCGTCGGCCACGACGGACTCGCGCGGGCGATCGACCCCGTGCACACGATGTTCGACGGCGACACCGTGTTCGGGCTCGCGAGTGGGGCCCGTGGGACGCCCTCGCCCCTCGAGACCTACGAGCTGCTCGAGGCGGCGGCCAGCTGCGTCGCGCGGGCGATCGGGCGGGCGGTGCGCGCGGCGCGGCCCGGCGGACCGGCCCCGACGCTCAATGAGCTGTTCGGAGTGTGAACGCGCCTGGGCCGAATCCGAGCCGGGTGTTTGCACTCTCGGGTGGAGAGTGCCAATAATGAGCGTTAGCACTCTCGATATGAGAGTGACAATCTTGTGACTGGCCGGTGAGGGTGGTCCATCACGGCGACGTGAGCCGCGGTGGGTCGTCCTAGCCGTCGCGGGCGCCGTCCGGTCGCAACCCCTTCGATGTGTGGAGGCACCACAGACAATGGCCAAGATCATCGCCTTCGATGAGGAGGCTCGCCGCGGTCTCGAGCGTGGGATGAACACCCTCGCCGACGCCGTCAAGGTCACCCTCGGCCCCAAGGGTCGCAACGTCGTGCTGGAGAAGAAGTGGGGCGCACCCACGATCACCAACGACGGTGTGTCCATCGCCAAGGAGATCGAGCTCGAGGAGCCGTACGAGAAGATCGGCGCCGAGCTCGTCAAGGAGGTCGCGAAGAAGACCGACGACATCGCCGGTGACGGCACGACGACCGCAACCGTCCTCGCCCAGGCCCTCGTCAAGGAGGGGCTGCGCAACGTGGCCGCCGGCGCCAACCCGATGGCGCTCAAGCGCGGCATCGAGAAGGCGACCGCCGCCGTCGCCGAGGAGCTCCTGAACAGCGCCAAGGAGATCGAGACCCGCGAGCAGATCGCGGCCACCGCCTCGATCTCCGCTGCTGACCCCCAGATCGGCGAGATGATCGCCGAGGCCATGGACAAGGTCGGCAAGGAGGGCGTGATCACCGTCGAGGAGAGCAACACCTTCGGCCTCGAGCTCGAGCTCACCGAGGGCATGCGCTTCGACAAGGGCTACATCAGCCACTACTTCGTCACCGACCCCGAGCGCATGGAGGCGGTCCTGGAGGACCCCTACATCCTCATCGTCAACAGCAAGGTGTCCTCGATCAAGGACCTCCTGCCGCTGCTCGAGAAGGTCATGCAGTCCGGCAAGCCGCTGCTGATCATCGCCGAGGACGTCGACGGCGAGGCCCTCTCGACGCTCGTCGTGAACAAGATCCGCGGCACCTTCAAGTCCATCGCCGTCAAGGCTCCGGGCTTCGGCGACCGCCGCAATGCCATGCTCGGCGACATCGCCATCCTCACCGGTGGCCAGGTCATCTCCGAGGAGGTCGGCCTCAAGCTCGACACCGCGGACCTCGACCTGCTCGGCCGCGCCCGCAAGGTCGTCGTCACCAAGGACGAGACGACGATCGTCGAGGGTGCCGGCGACGAGGACCAGATCTCCGGCCGCGTCAACCAGATCAAGGCCGAGATCGAGAACTCCGACAGCGACTACGACCGCGAGAAGCTCCAGGAGCGCCTCGCCAAGCTCGCCGGCGGCGTGGCCGTCATCAAGGCGGGTGCGGCCACCGAGGTCGAGCTCAAGGAGCGCAAGCACCGCATCGAGGACGCGGTTCGCAACGCGAAGGCCGCCGTCGAGGAGGGCATCGTCGCCGGTGGTGGCGTCGCCCTCATCCAGGCAGGCAAGGTCGCGTTCGACACCCTCGACCTCACCGGTGACGAGGCGACCGGCGCGAACATCGTCAAGGTCGCCATCGAGGCTCCGCTGAAGCAGATCGCGATCAACGCCGGCCTCGAGGGTGGCGTCGTCGCGGAGAAGGTCGCCCACCTCGAGCCGGGTCACGGCCTGAACGCCGCGACCGGCGAGTACGTCGACCTCATCGCGGCCGGCATCATCGACCCGGCCAAGGTGACCCGCAGCGCGCTGCAGAACGCCGCCTCCATCGCGGCGCTCTTCCTCACCACCGAGGCCGTCATCGCCGACAAGCCCGAGAAGGCCGCTCCGGCGATGCCGGGTGGCGACGACATGGGTGGCATGGGCTTCTGAGGAAGGACACAGCGGAGGTTGGGGGCCGAGGAACGAGGCACCCGGCCGAAGTGGAGTCCGACGAAGAAGCCCCAGAAGACATGGCTTCTGAGCCGACCCAGCCACGGCATAAACCGAGCGGCCCGTCTCCCCACGTGGGAGGCGGGCCGCTCGCCTGTCCACGTGGCTTCCTCTCGCTGGTCGGGCACACCTGAGAGGCTGGACGAGTGAGCGGTCACCACGTCAAGCGGGTATGCGGTGGTCCCCCGGGTGCGACCGCCTGGGAGGCCGCCGGGCTGGCCTGGTTGGCCGCGGCCGAGCCGGCCGGCGGAGCCCGGGTGGTGCCCGTCCTCGAGGTGACCGACGACGCCCTGACCCTGGAGCGGCTGCGGGCCGGGCGTCCCGACGACGCGTCGGTCGAGGCGTTCGGCCGGGCGCTGGCCGTGACGCACTCCGCCGGTGCCCCGGCGTTCGGCGCCGGCCCGCCGACCTGGTCCGGTAACGGGTACCTCGGGCCGGCGGACGAGCTGCTGCCGTTGCCGCTCGGGCCGCACCTCGGCTGGGGGGCGATGTACGGCGAGGACCGGATCAGGCACACGCTCTGGATGGGGCGCGAGCGCGGGCTGTGGGCCACGACGACCGTCTTCGACCGGGTTGCCGACCGGCTCACGGCCGGCCACTTCGACGACCACCTCCCGCCCGCGCGGCTGCACGGCGACCTGTGGAGCGGCAACGTCGTGTGGACCGACACCGGCGGTGTGCTCATCGACCCGGCGGCGCACGGCGGGCACCCGCTCACCGACCTCGCCATGCTGCTCCTCTTCGGCGGTGCCCGCGAGGAGCGCGTGAGCAGCGCATACGCCGAGGTCGCCGACCTGCCCGACGGCTGGCCGGACCTGGTCGGCCTGCACCAGCTGCACCCGTTGATGATGCACGCGGTGCTCTTCGGGGGCGGCTACGTCACGCAGGCGGAGCGGACGGCCTCGCGCTACGCCTGACCTTGACCGTCGGGCACGATGGGGGCATGACGGTCTCCCTCGTGCTCGGACCCTTGCTCCGCTACACGGGCGAGGACGCGGCGACGATCTGGGTCCAGACCGATGGGGCGGCTTCCGTCACCGTGTCCGTCGCCGGCCGGGAGTATGCGGCGCGCACCTTCGCGGTCCACGGTCACCACTTCGCCCTCGTCGTGATCCAGGGCCTGCCGGCCGGCTCCCGTGAGACCTATACGGTCTCGCTCGACGGGCGGCAGGTGTGGCCCGAGCCCGGGTCGGCGTTCCCGGACAGCCGCATCCCGCTGCTCGCCCGGGGCCGAGCGACCCGACTCGCCTTCGGCTCGTGCCGGACCACTGCCCCGCACGACGAGGAGGGGAACCGTCGGCACGGGGTCGACGCCCTGCGCGCGTATGCCCTGCGGATGCTGCAGACAGCGGAGGACGGCGATGGCGGCACCGAGGGCACCGGCGAGCACCCCGACCCCTGGCCGGACCTCGTCCTCTTCCTCGGCGACCAGATCTATGCCGACGAGACGCCCGCGGCGATGCGCGAGTTCATCGCCGAGCGCCGAGGTCTCGACGAGCCGCCGGGTGAGGAGATCAAGGACTTCGTCGAGTACGCCGAGCTGTACCGCCTGGCGTGGAGCAGCCCCGAGAACCGCTGGCTGCTCTCGACCCTGCCCTCGGCGATGATCTTCGACGACCACGACGTCCGCGACGACTGGAACACCTCGTGGGACTGGCACCGCCGGATGCGGACGGTGCCGTGGTGGCACGAGCGGATCGTCGGCGCGCTCTCCTCCTACTGGGTCTACCAGCACATCGGCAACCTCGCCCCCGACGAGCTGGCCGAGGACGAGCTGTGGCGGGTCGTGAGCGCCCATCGGGACTCCGACGCGGACGAGGAGCTCGACCTCACGAGCGCGCTCGAGACACTGGCCGAGCGGGCCGACGAGCATCCCGAGAGCTACCGGTGGAGCTTCGCGCGTGACCTCGGCGACTGTCGCCTCGTCATGGTCGACTCGCGGGCCGCGCGCGTGCTCGAGCCGGGCCGGCGGTCCATGCTCGACGAGGTGGAGATGGAGTGGCTCGACAGCCGGCTCCAGGGCGACACCTCACACCTGTTCATCGGGACCTCCCTGCCGTTCCTGCTGCCTCCGGGCCTGCACGACTTCGAGGCGTGGAGCGAGGTGGCGGCGAGGCGGGCCTACGGTCACCGGATGGGGAACGCCGCCGAGCGGTTGCGGCAGGCGATCGACCTCGAGCACTGGGCCGCCTTCAACGACGGCTTCGGGCAGGTCTTCGACATGGTGATGGAGGTCGCCCGCGGGGAGCGCGGCGAGGCACCGGCGACGGTGACCTTCCTGTCCGGGGACGTGCACAACTCCTACGTCGCCGAGGTCGACGCGCCGGGGCGGTACGGCGCACGGTCCCGGATCATCCAGGCCGTGTGCAGCCCGATCCGCAACCCGATGCCGATCCCCATCCGGATCGTCATGTCCCTCTTCGCCAAGGGTCTGGCCGGGCCGATGCGCTTCGTTGCCGGCCGCTCCAAGCGGGTACCCGACCCGCGCTACCCGTGGACGGTCACCGACGGTCCCTGGTTCGACAACAACCTCGCCATCTGTGACATCGACGGCCCGCGACTGCACCTGACGTGGTTCACCGGGTCGGTCGAGGACGGCGATCTCGACCGACCGCGCACCGCGGTCGTCGCGGACGTGCGCATCTGAGGGCCGCCCGCCGTCGCTACGATGGCACGTCGAGCCGCCTCCCCGCCCTCACCAGCCCCCCGATCGCTCAGGAGCCCCATGCCCAGCGCCACCCCAGCCTTCGACGTCGTCATGCTCGGCGGCGACATCGGGGTGTACGCCCTCGCCCGGGCCTTCCACGAGGCCTATGGGGTCCGCTCCACCGTCATCTCGCGAATCGCCACCGGGCCGGTGGACTCGGCGGTCATCGACAACGTCCTGCTCGGGATCGGCGCGAGCAACGAGGACCACCTCACCGAACTGCTGCGCCGTGGACGCGAGCGCGCTCGCCACGAGGAGGACCGGCCGGACGAGGACCGCGTCCCCGTCATCCTGCTCGCCAACACCGACGGCTACGCCCGTCTCTTCGCCCTCCACCGGACCGAGCTGGACCGGTACTACCGCATCGCGCTCGTCGACGAGGTGACGCTGGACCGGATCGCGGACAAGGGACGATTCGCGGAGGCCTGCGAACGGATCGGGGTGCCGACGCCGCGCACGCACATCGAGGACTTCTCCGACGCGGACGCCTCGGACTGGACGCCGTCCCAGCTCGACCTGCCCTTCCCGGTCGTCGCCAAGGCCGCAGCGTCCAGCGAGCACGAGCTCGTCGACTACCCGGGCAAGAAGAAGGTCAACTTCGTCGAGACCCCCCACCAGCTCGCCGACCTGTGGCGCCGCGTGCGGGAGTCCGGGTTCCGGGACCGCTTCGTCGTCCAGGAGCTCGTGCCGGGCGACGACACGTGGATGCGCTCGGTGACCGCCTACCGCGACCACCGCGGCGTCGTGACGCTCATGTGCACGGCGCAGGTCCTGCTCGAAGAGCACACGCCGTCGGCCCTGGGCAACCCGTGCGCGATGATCACGACCCCCTTCACCGAGGCCATGGAGCACGCGCGCTCCCTGCTCGACCACCTGGACTACCGCGGTTTCGCCAACTTCGACGCCAAGGTCGACCCGCGCGATGGGTCCTTCCGGTTCCTCGAGGTCAACCCCCGGATCGGCCGGAACAACTACTACGTCACGGGTGCCGGGGCCAACGTCGCCCGCTTCGTCGTCGCCGACCTCATCGAGAACCGCTCGCCCGAGCCGGTGACGGTGACCAACGAGATCGTCTACTCGGTGCTGCCCAAGCGGCTCCTGCTGCGCTACATCACCGACCCGGAGCTGAAGCGGCACGTCAAGACGGTCATGCGCAAGGGCATCGTGCACCCCCTCCTCTACTCGGCCGAGGGCTGGCGACGGCGCGGGTATGTGCTGGTCGCCAAGGCGAACCACGTCAAGAAGTTCATGACCTACTACCCGAAGCCCACCGAGAGCGGCTTCTAACCGACCTCCGCACGCTCTCCGGGACCTGCCGACCCTGAGGACCCCGTGCGCGGCCCCGGGACGGTTCAGGGGCGAACCGGAGCACGAGCAGGGCACGCACACCCCTAGCGTTGTCCCCATGACGACGACCGCCGAGAGCGTGCCCACCGAGGGCGCCGGCACAGCGACGCCCCTCCCGACCCAGGACGACCAGCCGATGACAACAGGTGTGAGCACGCGCGAGGCCGCCCGGGTGGCGGACCTGACGAAGACCTACGGCTCGGGGGAGACCCGGGTGATCGCCCTGGACGCGGTGTCGATCGCGTTCGCGGCCGGCGAGTTCACCGCCATCATGGGTCCGTCCGGTTCCGGCAAGTCCACCCTGATGCACTGCGCGGCGGGCCTCGACGCCGCCACCTCCGGAGCGGTCTTCGTCGGTGACACCGACCTGACGAGGCTCAAGGAGAAGGACCTCACCGTGCTCCGCCGCGACAAGATCGGCTTCGTCTTCCAGTCCTTCAACCTCATCCCCACCCTCACCGCGCACGAGAACATCACCTTGCCGCTGTCCATCGCCGGCCGTCGCCCGGACGAGTCCTGGTATGACACCGTCATCGACACTGTCGGGCTGCGCGACCGCCTGAGCCACCGTCCGAGTGAGCTGTCCGGCGGCCAGCAGCAGCGCGTCGCCTGCGCGCGCGCCCTGATGTCGCGGCCGGACATCGTCTTCGCCGACGAGCCGACCGGCAACCTGGACTCGACCTCGGGGGCAGAGGTGCTCGGGTTCCTGCGTCGAAGCGTCGACGAGTTCGACCAGACCATCGTCATGGTCACCCATGATGCGAACGCCGCCTCCTACACCGACCGCGTCGTGTTCCTCGCCGACGGACGGATCGTCGGTGAGCTGCGCGAGCCGACCCGCGAGAGCGTCCTGGACCGGATGGCCCACCTCGACGACGCGGTCGCGAACGGCACCCTTCGATGATCAGAGCGGGTCTGAAGAGCCTCATGGCGCGCAAGCTGCGCCTCGTCATGAGCGCCTTCGCGATCATCCTCGGCGTCTCGTTCGTCTCCGGGTCGTTCATCTTCACCGACACCCTCGGCCGCGCCTTCGACGGCATCGTCGCCGGCAGCGTCGGCGACGTCGTCGTTCGCCCCGAGGGCGCCCAGGTCGCCAACGGCTCCCCGAGCTCCTCGACGATCCCCGCCTCCGTCGTGGCCGACCTGGCCGAGGTCGAAGGGGCCGCCCGGGCGGACGGGAACATCGGCTTCCCGGGTGCGTTCGTCATCGGGCCGGACGGCAAGATCGTCGGCGGGCAGGGCGCCCCGGCCCTCGGGGTCAACCACACCGGCGGACCCGCCGCGGACGGCCGCGAGTTCGGCACCCTGCTGAGCGGCCGGTGGCCCGAGGAGGCAGGGGAGGTCGTCCTCGACAGCGCGACGGCCGAGCGGACCGGGTATGCGCTGGGCGACATCGTCCCCGTCCTCACCCCGGGCGATCCACCTCGCGCCGAGGCCACCCTGGTCGGCACCGTCGAGTTCACGGGTGGCACGGTCGGAGCGTCGGTCGCGGTCTTCGAGACGGGCTACGCCCAGGAGATCTTCCTCGGCGGGCAGGACGTCTTCAACGACGTGTGGGTGACCCGCGCCGACGGCGTCTCGCAGGAGGAGCTGCGGACGGCTGTCGCAACCGTCCTCCCGGACGGCGTCGAGGCCGTGACCGGCGCAGCGGCGGCCGAGGAGGCCGAGAACGCGATCGGTCAGGGTCTGTCGTTCATCAACACCTTCCTGCTCGTCTTCGCCGCGGTCGCCCTCGTCGTCGGCGCCTTCCTCATCGTCAACACCTTCTCCATCCTCGTGGCCCAGCGCAGCCGCGAGCTCGCACTCTTCCGGGCGATCGGCGCGACCCGGCGCCAGGTCACCCGGTCGGTCGTCCTCGAGGCGGTCGTCGTCGGACTGGTCGGCTCGACACTCGGTCTGCTGCTCGGTGTGGGGCTGGCAATCGGCATCCAGACGCTGTTCGGGCGCTTCGGCCTCGACCTGTCAGGCACCCCGCTCGCCTTCACGTGGCGACCTGTCGTGGCCGCCTACGTCGTGGGCCTGCTGTTCACCGTGGTGGCCGCCTACCTGCCCGCGCGTCGGGCCGGTGCGGTGCCGCCGGTCGCCGCGATGCGCGACGACGTCGTCGTCGCCGAGTCCTCCATGCACCGTCGAGTCGTCCTCGGCAGTGTGCTCCTGGGTCTGGGCGTCGCCGGCCTGGCCGTCGGGCTCTTCCTCCCCGACGCCCCACGCCCCTTGGTCTTCCTCGGGCTCGGGATCCTCTTCGTCCTGCTCGGCGTCGCCCTGACCAGCCCGCTGCTCGGCCGTCCGCTCCTCGCGGTCTTCGGCGCCGCATACCGTCGTCTGTTCGGCACGGTCGGGGCGATGGCCCACGAGAACTCGCTGCGCAACCCGCGCCGAACGGCGGCGACGGCCAGCGCTCTGATGATCGGACTGACCCTCGTGTCGATGATGTCCGTGTTCGGAGCCTCGGCGAAGGCGAGTATCGACCGGATCGTCGGCGAGAACGCCGTCGGGGACTTCGTCGTGAGCAACCCCGTCGGACAGTCCTTCTCCCCGGCGATCACCGACCGCGTGGCGGCGGTCGACGGGGTCGGCGAGGTCCTGCGCATCCGGGGCGGGGCGCTGCAGGTCGACGACGATGAGCGCTACGTTCTCGGCGTCGACCCCGCGCGGTTCACCACCTTCGTCCCCGTCACCATGGCGGCCGGGTCGTTCACCGACCTCGATGAGGGGTCGATCGCCGTGAGCGAGTCGACCGACGGGCCGGCCCTCGGCGATGTGCTCACTGTCGGCTTCGGACCCAACAGCGTCGAGCTGACCGTGCGTGCGGTGTACGAGAACAACCCGCTCCTCGGCGGCGGACCCGTCGTCGACCTCGAGACCCTTGCGACCCTCGGGGTGGAGCAGCAGGACTCGATGGCCTTCGTGAACGGCGACGGGTCGGTGCCCGCCGCCGAGCTCCAGGCCGCGCTGTCGGAGTCGGTCGCGGACGTGCCGCTCGTGACCGTCACCGACCAGGCCGGCTATGCCGAACAGCTCCGGGCGCCGATCGACCAGCTGCTCTTCATCATCTATGCGCTGCTCGGGCTCGCGGTCGTCATCGCGGTGCTCGGCATCGTCAACACGCTTGCGCTGTCCGTCATCGAGCGCACCCGCGAGATCGGACTGCTGCGGGCGGTGGGACTGAGCCGCCGCCAGCTCAGGCGGATGATCCGGCTCGAGTCCATCGTGATCGCCGTGCTCGGTGCGGCGCTCGGGGTCGGCCTGGGGCTCGCCTTCGGGGTCGCCGTGCAACGCTCGCTCGTCGACGAGGGCTTCGAGGTGCTCGAAGTGCCGGTCACCCAGCTCGGGATCTTCGTCGCGCTCGCCGCCCTCGTCGGTGTCCTTGCGGCGTGGTGGCCGGGACGTCGGGCCGCGCGCCTCGACGTGCTGCGCGCGATCGCGACCGAGTAGCCGCCCACAGCGACCGCCCCGGTTAGAGGAACATCCGCTCGTTGGCGGCCTCGGCCTCGGCGTAGTGCGTGCCGGCCTGCCCGAGGGCGGCACCGATCGAGTCCAGCGAGGCCCGAACCTGCTGCTGCGTGCCCTGCCACTCCTGGACCACGCCCTGGAACCTGCTGGCGGCCGTGCCGGTCCAGGCGTCCTGGAGCGCGGTCAGCCGGGCGAGCATCGTGGCGACGAGACCCTCGATCTCGGCCGAGATCGAGGCGATGTCGCCGCTGGCTGCCTGGATGCGGTCGGTGTCGACCTGGAAGATGGCTGACATGGGTGACTCCTTCGAGAATGGATCTGTCGAACATCGGGGAGCCGACGCTACGTCGATCTCGCGAAGGCGCCCGGAAGTTTTCCACAGCGATGCCGGAGGGCGGTGCCCGAGCCGGTGCACTCACTAGGGTGGCGGGGGTGACGCTCTGGATCGACCCGCCCGTGTGGCCCGCGCACGGCCGGCTGTGGTCGCACCTGATCAGCGACACCTCGCTCGAGGAGCTGCATGAGTTCGCCGCCGGCCTCGGCATCCCACGTCGTGGGTTCGAGGGGGACCACTACGACATCCCCGAGGAGCGCTACGCCGACATCGTCGCCGCCGGCGCCCGCGAGACGACGGGTCGGGATCTGCTCGCAAAACTCTCGGGCAGCGGGCTGCGACTGCCGAAGCGCAAGGGTGACACGGGGATCGAGCGTGCGCTCGGCGTGCGTTTCCCCGACGGCACCAGTGCCGACGTCGACCTCGTCGCCTCAGCGCGCGAGATGCCGCACGAGCGGGTCTTCGCCTCCATGGTGCTCGTGACCGACGCCACCGGCTCCCACCTGCTCACGTGGAGCGAGCGCCGCCGGGAGTGGTCGTCGTGCGGAGGATGGCGTGAGCACGGCGAGACGCCCCGGGAGACCGCCGTCCGCGAGACGGCGAAGGAGTCCGGTCTGGTGCTCGACCCCATCGCGGTGCGACCGCGCGGGTACGAACGGTTCCGCCGTCGGCCCGGAGGCGGTCCGGGACTGTGGGTGCAGGGACGGGACGTGCTGCAGGTGTACTCGACCACCGTGCCCGAGGTGACGCCGGCGCTGCGCGCCGAGTCACCGGATGACCCTGCGCCCGAGTGGGTCGATGACGCCGAACTGGTCCGCCGCTGCGGTGCGGCGTTCTGGTGGCCGCTCGCCGCATACGTGCTCAACCTTTCCTAGCGGCGTGCGTGCGCCACCGGACGAGAAGAGAGCGCGGGAGCCGCTCGAGCTCACTGAAGTCCGTGTCTCAGGGCCGTCCGGTGGGCGCGACGGTGGGCGCTGGAGCGGGCTGGCTCTCAGCCTGAGGCTGCGGCGGCTCGGCGTCGTCGTCCTCCGTCGACCGCGAGTACGCGACCGCGACGACAAGGACGATCAGGCCGGTCACGACGAAGGCGACCACCCGGAACAGGCCGGACAGCGCTGAGAGGTCGAACAGGAACAGCTTCGCGATCGCGACGGCGATCAGGCCGAGGCCGAGATGTGCCATGAGCTCGCGGTGCTGGCTGCGGCGCGCCACCACCGTGATGAGGGTCGCGCCCAGGGCCGTCCACGCAGCGGTCGCCACCGCGTGGCCGCCGTAGAAGCCGATTCTCGCCTCGCCGACCAACGAGCCGAGCCACGTGCCGGTGGCGATGATGGTCGCGGACCCGGTGACGAAGGCCCATGCGGCGGTGATCCGCGTGAGCGTCGGATCGCGACGGCCGAGCAGTGCCGTGGCGGTGTAAAGAGCCAATCCCGCCAGGCCCGTCAGCGCCAGACCGTGGACCATGGTCAGAGGCTCCTCGAGCGCGGACAGCCCGAACGAGGTCGTCGCGACGAGGGCCTCGGTGAACGTCAGGCCGGAGACGAGCGCGAGCACGGCTCCTGCAATGGCGAGCGCCCACGTGCGCCGCCAGGTCGCGACGAGCCAGTACACGGCTGCCACGAGCGCGAGGGCGATGCCGGCCTGGGTCTCGTCGGACGCGGCGGTCGCCGCCTGCAGGACGAGGACGGTGCCCACCGCCATCGGGGCGATCCACAGGGACCTGGACGCGCCGCTGCGGGCGGCCAGGAGGGCGACGAGTGCGGACACCGCGAGCATGACGCCGGCGAGCACGAGGGACACAGTGAGCCGGCCGTCCTCGAGCAGAGCCACTCCGAGGATCACCGGGAGGCCGGACGCGGCGGCGGCTCCGGTGGGCAGGTGCTCCAGGCGCCGGGACCGCTCGACCCACCCTGCCGCGACCATACCGAGGGCGGCGGCCATCGCGACCGTCATGGTCGGGAGCGTGTCATCCGACTGGGCGGCGACGCCTGCGAGCAGGACGCCGACCGCGGATGCGGTGCGAGCGAGGTAGAGCCACGGCCACTCCCGACCGAGGTGGGCGAAGGCGGACCCCACGAGGAGCAGGGCGACGAACGCGATCGTCGCGACCGAGTCGATGCCGCTGACGAAGGGTGCCAGCAGGATCGGCGGTGCCGCGGCGAGGATGGCGAGCAGCTCGCTGCCCCAGGTGCGCGCCAGGGCGAAGCCCCCCGCGGCCAGCACCGTCGCCAGGACCAGCCCGGCGGAGTCGGGGACGAAGCCGTAGACGGCCGTGGCCGCCAGGAGCGTCAGGTATGCGGCGGCAAGTCCGGTCGCCGCGAGGGCCGCTGCACCGGGCGACTTGGGGGAACGCAAACGGACCATGAATCCGGCTGCGAGCAGTCCGAGCGAGAGGAGTGCACCGGCGACGACCCGCGGCAACGGCCCGAAGTAGCCCCTTTGGATCGCGAGCGCGAGCAGCATCGCGATCCCGATGAGTGTGACGAGAGCGCCGGTGACGCCGAGCACCCGGGACACCGCGCCCGGCCGCTCCCCCCAGCGCGGGCGTGGCGGACCCGATGGGGCGGGTGGTCCGGGGAACGGCGGTCCGGGGTGGGCGGCCGGACCGGGCAGGCCGGGCCCGCCGGTCAGGGCGGGTATGCGCTGGTCGGGTGCTGCGACCTGGGGCGCCCCTGGCGGCGCCGACGTAGGCGTCGCGGCCTGGACCTGCGGCTGGGCCCTCGGCGCGGTGGCCATGCCGGTTGGGCCGGTCACCGCGCTCAACGACGACCGCACCTGGGCGAGGCCGTTGCCCACCGCATACAGCTCGGTCATGGCTGTCGCGAAGCGGGCCTCGAGGTCGCGGACCTGGGTGAGCGCGTCCTGCTGCGTGTCGTGGCGCGGGACAGGGGGAGTGGTCATACTTCATGATCCCGCCGGAGGCCCGCCCTTGTCGTGAGTCCGGCTACTCAGGAGTGCGAACGGATGACCGGCGTCGGCCTCACTCGTCGTCCGCGTCGTCGGGAGGTGTGGCGGCCCGGGGGATCTGGACGACGAACGTCGCTCCGCCGCCCGCGGTCTCGGTGACCCCGACCCGGCCGCCGTGGTGACCCACGAGTGCGGAGACGATCGCCAGGCCCAGGCCGTTGCCGCCACCGCCGGAGCGCCCGCGGGCGGGGTCGGACCGGTAGAAGCGCTGGAACACCTTGCCGGCCTCGGCGCGCGGGATGCCGGGACCGTGGTCGCGCACCTCGAGAACCGCCATGTCGTCCACGTATCCCACGGCGACCTCGATGGGAGTGCCGGCCGGAGTGTGCCGGACCGCGTTGCCGATGAGATTGACCAGAACCTGGCGCAGCGCGGCCTCGTCACCGAGGGCGTGCACCGGACCGAGGGGACCGTCGAGACCGTGCAGTGTGATGCGACGTCCGGGCTCGCGCACGTGGGTGTCCGCGACCGCATCTCCGGCCAGCACCGTGAGGTCGAGCGGTCGCACGGCGAGGTCCGGGGTCTCGTCCAGCCTCGCCAGGGTCAGCAGGTCCTCGACCAGCCCGCTCATGCGCGCGGCTTCGGACTCGATTCGCCCCATGGCCGTGTCCAGGGCGTCCGGAGCTGTGATGGCTCCCTGACGGTAGAGCTCCGCGTAGCCACGGACGGTCGCCAAGGGCGTGCGCAGCTCGTGCGAGGCGTCGGCAACGAACTGACGCATCCGCTCCTCACTCTGCTCCCGGGCGGCGAAGGAGGTCTCGATCTGGGCGAGCATGGCGTTGAGCGAGCGGGACAGTGACGCGACCTCGTCGTCGGCCGCGTGCGTCGGAATCCGGCGGGTCAGGTCGCCGCCCGCGATCGCCTCGGCGGTGTCCTCGATCTGGCGCAATGGTCGGAACGCGCGCCGAACGGCCAGCGATCCGGTCGCTGCCGCGGTGAGGATGGCTGCGACGCCGAACAGGCCGGCCATGACCACCATCCGGCGCACCGTCTCGTTGACGCTGGTCAACGGGATGGCCAGTGCGAACGTCGTCTGCCCGTCCGAGAGTCGGCCGGCGACGACGCGCCACTGCAGGCCGTCGGCGCCGCTGCGCACGGTGAACGGCTCTCCGCCCGTGACCCGTTGGTCGTCGATCATGAGCGGGGCGACGTCGGGGTGGGCGCGGGCGACCGTCGAGTCGACCGTGAGCACGGGGCGGCCCTCGGCGTTCATGATGACCAGGGAGTACGTCGTGGGGATGCGCGTCGATCCGGTGGCCATCATGTCCTGCAGCGCCTGCGCGACGACCGGCCGGGTCGCGGCCCGCAGCTCGGCGTCGACGCGCTCGACGAGATCGCGCTTGAGCAGCAGCGCCGTGCCGGCCGTCGTGAGGGAGACCGTGAGCAGGAGCAGCGTGAGCAGGATCGCGACGAGGCGGATCTGCAGGGGGATCGTCTGCAGGCCGAGCGCGATCCGCTGGCGAGCGGTCGTCACGACGGGGGCAGTCGCAGGACGTAGCCGACACCGCGCTTGGTGTGGATGAGCGGCTGCAGCCCCGGCAGGTCGATCTTTCGGCGCAGGTACGAGATGTAGGACTCGACGATGCCGGCCTCGCCGCGGAAGTCGTAGTCCCAGACGTGGTCGAGGATCTGGGCCTTGGACAGCACGCGGTTGGGGTTGAGCATCAGGTAGCGGAGCAGCTTGAACTCGGTGGGGGAGACGTCGATGACCCGGCCCGCCCGGCGGACCTCGTGGGAGTCCTCGTCGAGGGTGAGATCGGCGAAGTGCAGGGCGCTGCTCTCGTCCTCGACCGGCCGGGTCCGGCGCAGCACGGCGCGGATCCGCGCGACGACCTCTTCGAGGCTGAACGGCTTGGTGACGTAGTCGTCGCCGCCGACGGTCAGGCCCTTGACCTTGTCGTCGACCGAGTCTCGCGCGGTGACGAAGACGATCGGCAGGGGGCGACCGGACTCGCGCAGTCGCCTGGTCACAGTGAAGCCGTCCATGTCGGGCAGCATGACGTCGAGCACGCAGAGGTCGGGGTGGTTGCGCTCGGCGGCGGCGATCGCCTCGGCGCCGGTGGCGGCCACGGTGACCTCGAACCCGGCGAAGCGCAGGCTCGTCGCGAGGAGCTCACGGATGTTCGGCTCGTCCTCGACGACGAGCAGGCTGGCCTCGGGCTCGGCCTGGGCCGGCCTCGATGAGGTGGAGGCGGAAGCGGTCGGGCGTGGCTGCATACCTCCAGTGTGCTCGGCATTCCTGAGAACCCGCTGAATGTCGGCTGTGCAGGGTGGATACCCCTAGGGGTATCTGTGTATAGTGAAGAACATGACTGGACAGACCTGGAGTGGACAGCACTGGCGCGTCGTCGCCATCGACACGGCGAGCCTCGGCAACCGGAGCTACGTCGTCATCACCCGTGACGGCGCCGTCGCCATCGACCCGCCCCGTGACTTCGACCGCGTCGAGGCGGTGCTCTCGGAGCACGGGGTCGACCTCGACCTCGTCGTCGAGACCCACCGGCACGCCGACTACGTGAGCGGCGGTCTCGTGCTCTCGCGCGAGCACGGCGTGCGCTATCTCGTCCCCGCCGGAGAGCCGGAGCCGCACTTCCGGTTCCTCGCGGCCGTCCCCGGCGAGCTCGTCGGCGGTGCCGGCCTGCAGCTTCGCCCGATCCACACACCCGGCCACACGCCGCACCACATGTCGTATGCGCTGGCCGCCGAGGGCAGGGACGTCGCCGTCTTCACGGGCGGGTCGATGCTCTACGGCGCCGTCGGACGCACCGACCTGGTCAGCCCCGACCTCACGGTTCCGCTGGCGCACGACCAGTACCACTCGGTCCGCGGTCTCGGACTCGACCTTGCCCCCGACGTCGAGGTCATGCCGACGCACGGCTTCGGCTCCTTCTGCTCAGCGACGCCGACGACCGGTGACGCGCAGACCTCGACGATCGCCCAGGAGAGGGAGGTCAACCCCGCCCTGGTCCAGGACGAGGAGACCTTCGTCGAGACGATGCTCGCCGGCTACGACACCTTCCCGTCCTACTACGCCCGCACCCCGGATGCGAACGCCGCCGGTCCGGAGCCGGTAGACCTGACCGACACCGCGCGGCTGACGGCCGACCAGGTGCGTCAGGCCATGACGAGCGAGGGCACCTGGGTCGTCGACGTCCGGGACCGCGAGGAGTTCATCACCGCCCATCTGGCCGGCTCGATGTCCTTCCCGCTCGGACAAGGCCTGGGGGTCTACTTCCCCTGGGTCGCCCCAAGCGACGCCAAGGTCGTCCTCCTGGCGCCGAGCGAGGACGCGGTCGTCGAGGCCCGCCGCGACCTCTCCCGGGTCGGCTACGACCAGGTCGAGGGAGCCTTCGTCGGCTCGATCGGTGAGCTCGGCTCGATCGGCGAGATCACGTCGTTCACGCCGCACACCTTCGCCGACCTCGCCGAGAGCATCGCCCATCACGACGACGTCGACGTCGTCGACCTGCGGCGCATCGGGGAGTGGACCGAGGATCACCTCGCGGTCGCGACCCACGTGCCGCTCCAGACCCTCGACGTCGCCGCCGACTCGGTGCCCAAGGGAGCATGGGTGCACTGCGCCAGCGGGATGCGCTCGGTCATCGGGGCGAGCATCCTCCAGGCCCGCGGTGTCGACGTCGAGCTGATCCAGGACGACTACGGGACTGCCGGTGACGCGGGCCTGCAGCGGGTCATGGGACACTGAGGCAGACCCGAGATGCCACCCGTCACCGCAGAGGACCTCACGATGAACGTCGACCCCGACACCCTTGCCGCTGCCCTCAACCGGCTCCGCCGGGCCCAGGGCCAGCTGGCCGGGGTGATCCGGATGATCGAGGAGGGCCGGGAGTGCGCCGACGTCGTCACCCAGCTCGCCGCGGTCTCCAAGGCCCTGGACCGGGCCGGCTTCGCGATCATCGCGACCAGCCTGCAGGAGTGCATCGTCCACGGCGAGAGCGCCGAGCTCGACAAGGAGAAGCTGGAGAAGCTCTTCCTCTCCCTCGCCTGAGAGGAGAGGGGCCGGCTCAGGTGTCGTGCAGCACGTCGTCGGCGTCGACGATCCGGTAGGCGTAGCCCTGCTCGGCGAGGAAGCGCTGCCGGTGCGCGGCGAAGTCCGCGTCGACGGTGTCGCGCGAGACGACGGTGTAGAAGTGCGCCGTCCGCCCGTCGCCCTTGGGTCGGAGCACCCGGCCTAGCCGCTGCGCCTCCTCCTGCCGAGACCCGAACGTGCCCGAGACCTGGACGGCGACCGAGGCCTCCGGCAGGTCGATCGAGAAGTTCGCGACCTTGGACACGACGAGCCGGTCGATCTCGCCGGTGCGGAACGCCGCGAACAGCCGCTGCCGCTGCGCCACCGGCGTCTCACCGGTGATGAGCTCGGCGCCGAGCGCCTCCGCCAGCTCGCCCAGCTGGTCGAGGTACTGGCCGATCACGAGGGTGGGCTCGCCCCGGTGCCGCTCCACGAGCGCCTCCACGACGGGCAGCTTCGAGGGCGTGCAGCTCGCCAGCCGGTACCGGTCGTCGGGCTCGGCCACCGCATACGCCATCCGTTCGGCGTCGGGGAGGGTGACCCGGACCTCCACGCAGTCGGCGGGCGCGATGTACCCCTGGGACTCGATGTCCTTCCACGGCGCGTCGAACCGCTTCGGGCCGATGAGCGAGAACACGTCGCCCTCGCGGCCGTCCTCGCGCACGAGGGTCGCCGTGAGGCCGAGGCGGCGGCGCGCCTGCAGATCCGCGGTCATCCGGAAGATCGGGGCCGGCAGGAGGTGGACCTCGTCGTAGACGATCAGGCCCCAGTCCCGCGCGTCGAGCAGGTCTAGGTGGGTGTAGACGCCCTTCCGCTTCGTCGTCAGCACCTGGTACGTCGCGATCGTGACCGGACGGATCTCCTTGCGCTGCCCCGAGTACTCCCCGATCTCGTCCTCGGTGAGCGACGTGCGCGCCAGCAGCTCGTCGCGCCACTGCCGGGCCGCCACGGTGTTCGTCACGAGGATCAACGTCGTCGCCTGGGCACGCGCCATCGCGGCGGCACCGACGAGGGTCTTGCCCGCCCCGCACGGCAGCACGACGACCCCGGAACCACCGTGCCAGAACCCGTCGACCGCGTGCTCCTGGTACGGGCGTAGCGACCAGTCCGCGGTGTCCAGGGAGATGGCGTGGGCCTCGCCGTCGACGTAGCCGGCCAGGTCCTCGGCGGGCCATCCCACCGCGAGGAGGAGCTGCTTGAGGTGCCCCCGCTCGCTCGGATGGACCGCGACGGTCAGGTCGTCGATCCGGGCACCGAGCAGTGGCTTGATCTTCGTATGCCGGATCACCTCCTCGAGGACCGCACGGTCCGCGGCACGCAGGACGAGCGGGTGCTCGGTGGTGGCGGTCGTGTCACCGCCGGCCTCGATCGTCAGTCGTCCGTAGCGGGCCATCGTCTCGGCGACGTCGACGAGCAGGGACTGGGGCACCGAGTAGCGGCTGAACCGCAGCAGCGTGTCGACGACACCCTCGGCGTCGTGCCCGGCGGCCCGGGCGTTCCAGAGCCCCAGGGGGGTCAGCCGGTAGGTGTGGACGTGCTCGGGCGCCCGCTCGAGCTCGGCGAACGGCGCGATCGCCCTGCGGGCCTCGTCAGCACGCGGATGGTCGACCTCGAGGAGAAGTGTCTTGTCGCTCTGGACGATCAGGGGGCCGTCGGGCACGGGGTCTCAGAAGTCGGTCGTGGACGAGGAGGTCACGACGGAGAAGCCGATGAATGCGATGAACGCGATGACCGCGAGCGCGATCATCGCACCGAAGGTGATCCAGCCGTACTTCGCCAGCTGGGCGGATCGCTGGGGCTCGGAGGTCTGCTTGGTCAGCGCGACGATGCCGAGGATGAGGGCCGGGAGCGGCAGGCAGCACGAGAGCGTGCCGATTGCGCTGACGATCGTCAGCACCAGTGCGGACGTGTTCGACTGCGGCGGAGCGCTCTGGTAGTACGCCTGCGGGGGCGTGCCGTAGGGGGTCCCCGGCGAGCCGTACGGGTTCGTAGCGTCGGGCGTGCCGTACGGTCCCGGCGCGCCGTAGGGATCGGCCCCGGTGGGAACGCCGTACGGTGTCGCGGTCGGGGGCGGCGGTGGGACCGGGGCCTCACCACCGGCGGGCGGTGCGCCGTACGGGGACGAGGACGGCGGCTGAGGCGGGCCCACGTCCTGCGGCTCCTGCGGCGAGTACTGCTGCGGGTAGGGCGCGGTGGGGTCCGAGTACGTGCCCTCCGGACGGTCGCTCTCCGGGGTGTCGTTCTCGCGGGGTGTGTCGCTCACTGGTCTGCCTCGTCGCTCGTGCTGAAGTCGGGGTCGAGAGTAGTCGACAATGGTGGCATGACGATGCGGCTGCCGATGACCGTCCCCCGTTCGGACCTGCCCTCGGCGGTGACGATCTACGAGGTCGGCCCGCGGGACGGCCTGCAGAACGAGCAGACGGTCGTCCCCGCCGCGGTCAAGAGCGAGTTCATCGAGCGGCTCGCCTCCGCCGGGCTGACGTGGATCGAGACGACGTCCTTCGTGCACCCGAAGTGGGTCCCGCAGCTCGCGGACGCGGCCGAGGTCCTGGCGAGCCTCGGGGAGAGCGGGCGCGCGCATACCCGCCCTGTGCTCGTCCCCAACGAACGCGGTCTGGACCGCGCTCTGGAGTCCGGTGTCACCTCCGTCGCGATCTTCGGCAGCGCGACCGAGACGTTCGCCCAGCGCAACCTCGGGCGCAGTGTCGAGGAGTCGTTCGAGATGTTCGCGCCGGTGGTGCAGCGTGCCAAGGAGGCCGGCCTGTGGGTGCGTGCCTACATCTCCATGTGCTTCGGTGACCCGTGGGAGGGCGAGGTGCCGATCGCCCAGGTCGTCGATGTGTCGCGGCGCCTGATGGACCTCGGCGCCGACGCGCTCTCGATCGGCGACACCATCGGGGTGGGGACCGCCGGGCACGTCGCGGCGCTGCTCGAGGGGCTCGGCGAGGCCGGCATCGCACCTGAGTCGGTCGGCGTGCACTTCCACGACACCTACGGGCAGGCGCTCGCCAACACGCTCGAGGCGCTCCGGCACGGGGTGACCGTCGTCGACGCGAGCACCGGCGGTCTCGGCGGCTGCCCCTACGCCAAGAGCGCGACCGGCAACCTCGCGACGGAGGATCTCGTCTGGGCGCTGCACGGCCTGGGCATCGAGACCGGAGTCGACCTCGAGTCGCTCGTCGCCACGAGCACGTGGATGGCCGGGCAGCTCGGGCGGCCGTCGCCCTCGCGCGTCGTGCGCGCGCTGTCGGGCGAGTAGGCCTGACGCCCGACGCTTTCCTTCCCAAGGAAGGAAAGGTGGGGTGTGGGAAGGAAGTCTTGTCTCCCACAGCGAAGGTTTCCCTCCCAGGGAAGAAAACGAGAGACGTCGGGGCGTGCGCGCCTCAGGCGGGGGCCGCGCCCGTGATCCGGTGGATCGACAGCACCCGCCGCACCCCCCTGACGGTGCCGGTGACCCGGCCGCCCTCGGTGCTCTCGGGGTGGAACAGAACGCGCTCGATCTGGCCGGAGCTGCCGGCGTAGCCGATCCACACCGGGACCTGGTCCGCGACCGCCTCGCGCAGGATGGCCAGCGCGGTCGTCGGGTCGGTGTGCGGCAGCGCGGCGCGACCGTTCACCGGACGGGTCGCCGCGACCGCCTCGCCCTCGCGGAGCCGGTGGACGATCTCCTCGGTCGCCTCCGGCGTCAGAGGGGTATGCGCGACGGACCGGGCCGGTCGGCTCACCGTCCGTCGTTCGCGGCGCTGCAGCCGCACCGTCTCCCCGGAGGCCGTCTCGGCGACTCCGCCGACACCGGCGTCGCGAAGCACGTCGTGGACGACCGCCGGCTCAGCGGGGGACACGAGCACCGTCGGGGCGATCCGGCTCAGTCGCAGCAGTGCGAGGTCCGGGCGCGCGAGCAGCTCGGCGAGCCGGGCCGGGTCGTCGGTGCGCAGATAGGTGGCTGCCGCACCGATGCGGACCTGCCCGTGCCGGCGGGCCTCGTCGCGGACGAGGTACTCGAGCGCCTGCGGCACGGGCGTGAGGCTGCCCGTCGTCAGCGCGTCGATCAGCTCGTCCGCGGTCCAGCCGCGATCGAGTGCGCGGGTGATGCTCGCGGGTGAGAAGCGGTACACGGTGGCGCCGCCGCGGGACTCGACGTCGGCGCTGAGGCGCAGGATCTCGGCCAGCACGCCGGTGAGGGGACCGGGCGCGACGGCGGTGAGGTCGCCCTGGATGATCACGTGCTCGACCGGGGTCGGCAGGTGGGGATGGATCGCGTCGCCGAGGTCGCCCACCGACGCCGCTTCGGTGAGGACCCGACCGGCGTCGGAGAGTGCGCCGAGCCCGGTCACGCCGAGCCGGGCCGCCTCGCGCAGCACGACCTGCACGAGGTCGCCGATGTCGCGGGGGAGCCGCCTGGGCCGGGCGAAGTGGAGCAGTCCGACGACGTGTTCGGCCGTCGGGGCATGGTCACCGCCCAGGCCGGTGCGGCGGACGGTCTCCTGGCGCAGCGCGCGCACGGGGGGCCACACGAGGTCCGCCCCGAGGGTGCCGGCACCGGACGCGGGAAGCCGGTGCAGGGTGCGGGTCGAGGTCCACCACGCCCAGGCGAGCCGCGCCCACTGCTGCGCGGGAGGCTCCTGGCGCCAGTCGTCGTAGTCGGCGGTGGGCACGAAATGCGGCTCGAGCTCGCCGTCGTCGGCGACGAGCTGGGCCTGGACGAGGAGCTCGACGAGGAACGCCGCGTGCGCCACGTCGGCGTCGATGCCGCGGCCCAGGGCCCGCAGCTCGCGCACCCCGAGCCCTCCGCCCTTGAGGACGGGCGCCGGGTCCGCGGCGAGCACCGAGAGGAGCTCGTCGGCGTGCGCGAGCAGCTCGGCCGCGGCCCCGCCTGCTGCGGCGTTGACGTGGTCACGCTCCGGGGCGGGGGCCGACTCGAGCGATGGCGGGAGGAGGTGATCGGCCCGGTGCGAGCGTCCGCCGCGCAGGGTCAGCCCCAGCTCGCGCGGCACGAGGAAGGCGCCGGACTCGGTCTCGCCGAGTGCACCGCGGGCCTGCAACCACCGGATCGCGTCGGCGCTGCGGGTGCGGGCACCGGCTGGCGGGGCCTCGACAACCGGGGGCCCCCACGTCAGCACCTCGAGGACGGCGTCCACCTCCGCCGGGGCGTCGGCGAGCGCGTCGGGCGGCAGGACCGTCGCGCCGAGGTCGGCCGCCGGTGGCCCGAGCCCGGCGGGGTGCGGGCCCAGGGTGTCGACGGCGGCCGAGACCGGGAGCAGGCCGTGCTCGTCGCGCCAGAGCAGCGCCCGCCGCCACAGCTCGGCGAGGGCCTCGTCGATCTCACCGGCGGTGAGAGCCTCGCCTAGCAGGTCGCTGAGCACCTCCGCCGTCACCGGGGGTCGGACGAGGACAGCGGCTTCGAGAACCGAGAGCAGGCGCCGGTCGAGGGCGTCGACCGCCCGGGCGGTGCTGGCGAGCGTGCCCGCTCGCGCCGCCACCCCGGTCACGTCCGCTGGGGCGGGCCGGGCCAGGTCCGGCCGCAGGGCGAGGAGGCGGGCCAGGTCGGAGTCCGAGCGCGCGCGGATGTCGTCCGCGTACGACCGGGGCGACTCGCGCATACGCCAAAGGTATGCGCTGCTCACCCGGGCGGTGCACCCACGTGCCCGAGCACGCCGTTCTGCTCCGGGGTCAGGTGCCGCTCCAGGACCCGGGTGAGTGCGGCGACGATGCCGAGCACGATCAGCAGGAACGCGATGAAGGTGAGCGTGAGCTGCGCGCCCAGCATCAGCCCCGCAACGACGGGCGCGACGATCGCGCCGAGGTGGAAGGCCAGGGAGTTGGCCGCGTTGTAGCGCCCGCGCAGGTGGTCCGGGGCGAGGTCGTTGACGGTCGCCGGGATGGTCGGGTGGAGCATGGTCTCGCCCAGTCCGAAGGCGAGGTGGAACAGCAGGACACCGATGGCTGCGCTCAGGGTCGCCGGGACGAGAGCGGTCGCGCCGAGGATCGCCCAGGCGATCGACCAGAGCAGACACAGCCCGATGAGGACGCGGGTTCGTCGGTGGCCCTGGATGAGCCGCAGCACCGCGAACTGGAGGAGGACGATGGTCGCGGTGTTCACCGCGAACGCGTAGCCGATCACCGCCGTGCTCACCTGGCTGCCCTGCCGCGCGAAGGCCGGGAAGCCGGCCTCCATCTGGCCGTAGCCGACGAAAGTGGTCAGGAACGTGATGACCGTCAGCCAGAGCATCGCCGGACGCCGCAGGATCAGCAGGTATGCGCTGCCCGGGCCGGTCTGCGCACTCGCCTCCCGGTCGGGCTCGGGACGGGGTGCGCGGGCGTGGACGTGGCGCAACGGTCCGAGCATGAGGGCGAGCGGGATGAGCAGGCTCGCCGCGTCGAGGAGGAAGATCGTCGTGAAGGTCTCGGCGCGCTCGACGTCGACGTACAGCCCGGAGACGATCCCGCCGATCCCGATGCCGAGGTTGATCAGGGCGAAGTTCACGCCGAAGTACTGCTGGCGCATCGGCCCGGTGACGATCGCGGCGATGAACGCGTTGATCGCCGGCCACCCGGCGGCGTAGTTGACGCCCATCAGAGCGGCCGCGAGGAAGGCCGCTGCCGGGGTCGTCGCGAAGGCCAGGGTCACCACACCGGCGATCTGGACGACCGTGCCGCCGATGATCACCGCGCGGGCGCCGAGGGCGTCGATGAGGGCGCCCGCCGCGCCGGTGAGGGCGGCCGCGACGACCGCCATGAACGCCATGACGGCCCCGGCCGTGGCCAGCGAGAACCCGCGCACCTCGGCCAGGTAGATCACCGTGAACGGCAGCGTCAGTCCCCGCCCGATGAGGTGGAGAGTGACGGTCGACAGCAGCCACCGGCCCTCCCTGGGCAGGTCGGTCCAGAACTGCCGGAGGGTGATCCGCCCGTCGGCTGCACCGCTCACGTCCCTCATGGTCCTGCGCAGGGCCGACACCGCGCGACCGGGTTTTCCGCCGCGTTGCAGGCGCGCCGGATGCGGTGCAGCGCACCGGGCACGGTGAGCGCAGCGGGCATAGAAGCGTCGGGGTGGGCCGATCGGACAAACCGGGCGACCGCATACGGCCCCTCGCCGTAGACTGGGTCGGCGTCGCGCGGTCGCAGCGTTCTATGCCGTGCCCGACCGCCTCGTTCCCACGTTCCCACCGACTCCGCAGAGGTCTCCACGTGCCCACCGGCAAGGTCAAGTTCTTCAACCCGGACAAGGGGTTCGGCTTCGTCGCCAGTGACGAGGGCGGCGACATCTTCGTGCCCGCGAGCGCCCTGCCCGAGGGCGTGAGCACGCTCAAGGGCGGTCAGCGCATCGAATTCTCCGTGGCCGAGGGGCGGCGTGGCGCCCAGGCGCTCGCGGTGCGCCTGATGGATCCGGCGCCGAGCGTCGCCGCAGGCCGCAAGGCCCGCGACCGCAAGCCGGCCGACGAGATGGTCGTCATCGTCGAGGACGTCATGCAGCTCCTCGACAACGTCTCGACCTCGCTGCGCCGCGGGCACTACCCCGACAAGGCCATGGGCAACAAGGTCGCCCAGGTGCTCCGGGTCATCGCGAGCGAGCTCGAGAGCTGACCCGCGTGTCCCCGACCCGACCCCGGACCGACGCCGTCCTGCTCGCCGCCGCCGACCTCGCCCGCGAGGCGCTGCTGGAGGTCGCCGAGCCGGGCACCGTCGGCGAGCACGTCGGCATGGTCGGCGTCGCCGAACGGCTCGCGACGCACTACTTCGTCTGCACGGCCGCCGGGTACCCCGGCTGGTCCTGGGCGGTCACCGTGGCCCGGGTGCCGCGGGGCAAGGTCGCGACGGTCTGCGAGACGAACCTCGTCCCCGGACCCGACGCGCTGCTGTCGCCCGCCTGGGTGCCCTATGCGGACCGGCTCGCACCCGGGGACCTCGGGGCCGGTGACGTCCTGCCGAAGGTCGAGGACGACCCCAACCTGATCTTCGGGTACGAGGCCACCGGCGAGGAGGACGTGGACGCGGTGGCGCTCTACGAGCTCGGTCTCGGCCGGCACCGGGTGCTCTCGCCCGAGGGCCGCGCGGCGGCGGCCGCGCGCTGGGCCGCGGGCGAGGGGGGCCCGCGCAGCGAAATCGCGCTGCGCTCGTCCGCGAAGTGCCGCAGCTGCGGGTACTTCCTGCCGATGTCCGGTGCGCTCCGCGCGATGTTCGGGGTCTGTGCCAACGAGTGGTCCCCCAGCGACGGCACCGTCGTCACGCTCGACCACGGATGCGGCGCCCACTCCGAGACCGACGCACCCCGTCCGCGTCCGGAGCCGATCGGCACCCCCATCGTGGACGACAGCCGCCTCGACCTGGTCTAGGGGCCGTAGCGGCTACTCGACCCCGGCGGCGTTGCCGCGGCCGCGGCGCACGTAGAGGTAGCCGATCGCGCCGAGAACCAGCCCGGCCACGCACGTCCACGGCCACCAGGACCGGTCGCCCGTGCGTAGGGCGGGCACGGCCAGGGTCACGACGAGGGCGATGGCCCAGACGGCCATCCCGACCTTGATGACGGTGGCGGTGCGCACCGGCATGGGCGGGTACTGGAAGTCCTCGTCGGGCTGCTGAGCGGGAGTCGGCGACGGCGTCTCCGGGGTCTCCCCGGAGGACGGGTCGGAGTCCTCACGCATACGCATACTCTAGGGGGCCGCCGGGGCCGGGCCCCGCCGGCCTCCGTTCGTCGCTGGTGCCCCCGCAACGCGACCTTGCCCCTGATTTCGGGGGCACGGTCGAAGGTCGGGACGTTGGGAAGGCTTCCCGGGTCGGGTCGATGTTCTGGGTCACCGGCCGGACGGATGACAGCCCGGGGTCGCTCGGAATAGTTGCATCAGGTAATTAGTTGCTGCAACCATATGAGTGACATGTCAACACACGCCGCGCCCGCGACCCCCGCACACCCATCGGCGCCCCTGGGCAGCCCCGAGAACCCGGGCCCGTCCCATCTCGCGACGGATCTGCGGCTGGCCTGCCTGCGGATCGCCCGGCGCAACCGGTTCGAGAGCGTGGTCGCGGTCGCACCCCACCAGATGGCCGTGCTCAGCCGGGTCGCCTGCGGCCCCGCGTCCGCGGGCGACCTCGCGGAGTGGGAGCGGGTGAGCGCGCCGACGATGTCCCGCACCATCGCGGGTCTGGTCGACGCCGGCTGGATCGAGCGCTCCGGGGACCCCGACGACGGGCGCCGGGTCATCCTGACGATGACCGAGCAAGGTCGCGATCGTCTGGCGGAGACCCGCCGCGCCCGGGACGAGTGGATGGCCGCGCGCCTGGAGTCCCTCTCCGAGGCGGACATCGCAGCCCTCGAGGCCGCACTGCCGGTGCTCGAGAGGATCGCGACCTCATGAGCCCCACCTTCCGCGCCCTCGAGGTGCGCAACTACCGGCTGTATGCGAGCGGCGCCTTCATCTCGAACATCGGCACCTGGATGGGTGCGGTCGCGCAGAACTGGCTCGTCCTCACCGAGCTGACCGACTACTCGTCCCAGGCCCTCGGCCTCGTCGTCGGTCTGCAGTTCACGCCGTTTCTGCTCCTCGCGCCGTTCACCGGGATGATCGCCGACCGCTTCCCCAAGCGACGCATCCTGCTCGCGACCCAGGCGTTCATGGCGACGATCATGCTGCTCACCGCGGTCCTCGTCTTCACGGACACGATGCAGCTGTGGATGATGTTCGTCCTCGCCGGCCTGCTGGGCGCGACCATGGCCATCGACAACCCGGCGCGCCAGACGATCGTCTCGGAGATGGTCCCCAAGGAGACCCTCGCCAACGCCGTCGCGCTCAACAGCGCCTCGTTCAACGCCGGCCGGCTCATCGGACCCGGCGTGGCCGGCCTGACCATCGCCCAGTGGGGGACCGGGACGGCGTTCCTGATCAACTCGGTCTCCTTCCTCGCGGTCATCACCTCGCTCAGCCTGCTTCGGCCGGCCGAGATGCGACCGACGCCGCTCAGCCGGGGCCGGGGCGCCATCCGCGACGGCTTCGCCTACGTCAAGCGCCGCCGCGACATCCAGCTCGTCATGCTCCTCGTCTTCGTCTTCGGCACCTTCGGCATGAACTTCCAGATCACGACGGCCTTGATGGCGACCACGGTGTACGCCAAGGGCCCGACGGAGTTCGGCGTCCTCGGCTCGGTCATCGCCGTCGGGTCGCTCACGGGAGCACTGATGTCGGCCCGCCGCGGCACGGCCCGGCTGCGCACGCTGCTGCTGGCCATGGTGGGCTTCACCGCGGCGGCGACGGCCTCGGCTCTCGCGCCGTCCTACCTCACGTTCGCCGTCACCCTCGTCGCCGTCGGCTACACCTCGCTGACCGCGCTGACCACGGCCAACGCGATGGTCCAGACCCGGGTCGACCCACTCGTGCGCGGCCGCGTCATGGCTCTGTACATGGCGATCTTCATGGGCGGCACCCCGGTCGGCGCACCCGTCATCGGCTGGATCGGCGACACCTTCGGCGCCCGGTGGACGATCGCGATCGGACCGATCGCCGTGGCCGCGACGCTGGTGGTGGTGGCGGCCTACCTCGCGCGCAGCGAGAATGTGCGGGTGAGCTTCGAGACCAAGCGCCGTCCGCGCCTGCTCATCTCCAGCGAGCCGATCCGGCCGCAGGTCAGTGAGCCCATTCCTCAGGCGGCTCGGTGAACGCCCGGACCCGTCGCAACCTGACCCTCGGCGTCCTCGCAGTTGTCCTGGCCATCGCACTCGTGGCAGCGTTGTTCTGATGGTGTGCTCGAACTGCGGTCACCCGGTCGCCCCGGAGGACCAGTACTGCGGTGGCTGCGGCGCGTACCTGACCGACGCCCCGGCCGAGGAGACCGCGCCCGCGCGGGATGACACGTGGGAGGTTCCGTATGCGACGGAGCCGCCTCCGCCGGAGCCTCGCCGGGGACCCTCGACCGGCCTGATCGCCGCCGCTGTCGCGGCGGTCGCGGTCGTCGCGCTGCTCCTCGTCTGGCTGTTCGGCGGCGACGACGAGACGACGACAGCGGGCGAGCAGACCACCAGCACGCCGGCGACCAGCGAGCCGGCGACCGGGGCCACGACCGACGGCGCGACCACCTCGCCGACCGACACTCCCACCACTCCGACGGAGTCGCCGACCGAGGCGGCTGCGCCGGCGGAGATCGACCTGCCCGGGTCGGCCCAGGAGTGCGGATCCGTGGGCGCGTTCACCGTCTACAGCGGCACCGATGCGACGTCCTGCCCCTTCGCGGAGAACGTGGGCAGCGCATACGCGGGCCTCGGCGAGACCACCGAGGCCGCGAGCCTGCGCGGCGTCGCCTCGCCCGTGACCGGCGAGACGTACGACATGACCTGCGACTACACCACCCCGGTCCGCTGCCAGGGCGGCGACAACGCCGTCGTCTACCTCGTCCCCGCGGGCTGAGCGGCCGCGCGGTGCCCACCGCATGAGCGGCCCCGACCGCGAGCGCATGCTCGCCGGGCTGGGGACCGCGGCGCTCGTCGTCGTCCTGGCGACCCTCGGGTGGCTCGGCCTGCGCACGGGCGACCTCGCGTCGGGCAGCGCACCGACCGCCGCACCCAGCTCCAGCCCGTCCCCCCGGCCGACGCCCACACCACCGCCGACACCGACCGCCACGCCCTCGGCGACGCCGACCGTGGTCGCCGCGGACCCGGCCCTGGCCGCCGCGTTCGCCGAAGAGGTCGCGAGGCTCGGCGGGTCGTATGCGCTGGCGTGGCTCGACGCCGAAGGCCTCCACCTGCTCGGGTCGGCGCCCGGGACCACCGCGTGGTCGACCATCAAGGTCCCGCTCGCGGTGGCGGCGCTCGAGGCGGACCCCAGCGCAGCGACCTGGACGCACGTGGAGGCCGCCCTGACCCGCAGCGACAACGCGGCCGCGGACGCGCTGTGGGCCGGACTCGGCGACCCCGAGGCGGCGGCGGGCGCGGTCGACGCCGTCCTCACCGCATACGGCTCACCCGCGACGCGGACCGAGAGCGAGCAGGTCAGCCCGCCCTACTCGCCGTACGGACAGACGGTCTGGTCCGTGCCCGACGCAGCGCGCTTCGCCGGAGCCCTCGCCTGCGCGCCGGCGGCCGCACCGGCCGGGGAGGTCCGACAGGTGATGTCCGACGTGGTCGCCGACCAGCGCTGGGGGATCGGCGAGCTCGACTCGGCCCACCTCAAGGGCGGCTGGGGTCCGGAGGGCAGCGGCGCCTACGTCCTGCGTCAGCTGGGCGACGGGCGCGTCGGGACCGAGCGGTTCGCCCTCGCGGTGTCGGCCCGAGCCGACGACGGAGTGTATGCGTCGGCCGCCGGCGAGGTCACCGCTCTCGTGCGGTGGTGGGCCGAGACGGTCGCCCCGGGCAGGGAGGGCCTGGCCTGCGACGGGTGAGACCGTGCCCGGGAGGCCCCCCCGCGCGGATCAGCCCTGGGTCTGCGCCACGACGTACTCGATCGAGCGCAGCAGGCGGCTGACGTCGTCGGGCTCGATCGCGGGGAACGTCGCGATGCGGAGCTGGTTGCGGCCGAGCTTGCGGTACGGCTCGACGTCGACGATGCCGTTCGCCCGAAGCGTCGCTGCGACCGCCGCGGCGTCGACCGAGTCGGCGAAGTCGACGGTCGCGACCACCTGGCTGCGGTGCGCGGGATCGGCGACGAACGGCGTCGTGTAGTCGGTCGCCTCGGCCCAGTCGTAGATCCGGCTGGAGGAGTCGGCGGTGCGCTCGACCGCCCAGGTCAGCCCGCCGTTGCCGTTCAGCCACGCGAGCTGGCTGGCGAACATCGCCAACGTCGCGACGGCCGGGGTGTTGTAGGTCTGGTTCTTGACGGAGTTGTCGATCGCCGTCGGGAGGCTGAAGAAGTCGGGCACCCAGCGTCCCGAGGCGGTGATCTCCTCGACGCGGGCGAGCGCGGCGGGGGAGAAGAGACCGACCCACAGCCCGCCGTCGGAGGCGAAGCACTTCTGCGGGGCGAAGTAGTAGACGTCGGCCTGGGTGACGTCGACGGGGAGGCCGCCGGCGCCGGAGGTGGCGTCGATGAGGACGAGCGCACCGTCGTCGGCGCCCTCGACCCGCCGCACGGGCGCCATCACGCCGGTCGAGGTCTCGTTGTGCGCCCATGCGTAGACGTCGATCCCGGCCTCGGCGACCGGCGTCGCGAGCGTGCCCGGCTCGGCCTTGATGATCGTCGACTCGCCCAGGAACGGCGCGCCCGCGGTGACGTTGCCGAACTTCGCGGAGAACTCCCCGAAGGCGCAGTGCTGGGCGCGGTCGCGGACCAGGCCGAACGCGGCGATGTCCCAGAAGGCGGTCGACCCGCCGTTGCCGAGCACCACCTCGTAGTCGTCGGGCAGCGAGAACAGGTCACGCAGGCCCCGCCGCACCGCCCCGACGAGGTTCTTCACCGGTGCCTGGCGGTGCGACGTGCCCAGGATCGTGGTGCCGATCGAGGCGAGCTGCTCCACCTGCTCGGGGCGGACCTTGCTCGGTCCGCAGCCGAAGCGGCCGTCGGCCGGGAGGAGGTCGGCGGGGATGGTCGGGGCGGGTGCGTCAGTCACGACGTCCAGTGTGGCAAGCGGCTCCGACAGAGCCGGCCCCGGGTCCAGCCAGCGGACCGCTCAGGCGTGCCAGCCGCTGATCGCCTCGATGCTGCGCGGACCCTCGCCGGCGTAGCGCGCGGACGGCCGGATCAGGCGCCCGGTCCGCTTCTGCTCGAGGATGTGCGCCGACCAGCCTGCCGTGCGGGCACAGGTGAACATCGGCGTGAACATCGTGGCGGGCACCTCGGCGAAGTCGAGCAGCACCGCGGCCCAGAACTCGACGTTGGTCGCCAGGACCCGGTCCGGCCGGCGGGCGTGCAGCTCGGCAAGGGCCGACTGCTCGAGCGCGGCCGCGACCTCGTAGCGCGGCGCGCCGAGTCGCTCGCACGTCGCGCGCAGCACCCGCGCCCGCGGGTCCTCGGCCCGGTAGACGCGGTGACCGAACCCCATCAGCCGCTCCCCGCGGTCGAGCACCCCCGTGACGTATGCGGTGGCGTCGCCGGTCTGCTCGACCCCCTCGATCATGTGCAGGACCCGCGACGGCGCCCCGCCGTGCAGCGGGCCGCTCATGGCGCCGACGGCTCCGGAGAGGCAGGCGGCGACGTCGGCGCCGGTCGAGGCGATCACGCGCGCGGTGAAGGTCGAGGCGTTCATGCCGTGCTCGGCCGCGGAGACCCAGTAGGCGTCGACCGCCTCGACGTGCCGCGGATCGGGCTCGCCGCGCCAGCGGATCATGAAGCGCTCGGTGATGGTGTGGCCCTCGTCGACCCGGGTCTGCGGCACCATCGGCAGTTGCTGGCCACGCGCCGACTGGGCGATGAAGGACAGCGCCATGACGGACGCGCGGGCCAGGTTGTCGCGAACCTCGTCGGGCTCGATGTCGAGCACCGGCTTGAAGCCCCACAGCGGCGCCAGCATGGCGAGGGCGGCCTGGACGTCGACGCGCACGTCGCCGGTGTGGATCGGCAGCGGGAACGGCTCGGCAGGCGGCAGGCCCGGGTCCATCGCGTTGTCGACGAGCAGACCCCAGACCCGGCCGAAGCCGACCCGACCGACGAGGTCCTCGATGTCGACCCCGCGGTAGCGCAGCGCCCCGCCCTCGCGGTCCGGCTCGGCGATGGTGGTCTCGAAGGCGAGGACACCCTCGAGTCCGTGCTTGACGTCGCTGTCGGCCATGGAGTCTCCGTTCGGTCGTCGCGCGTGGGTGGCGCGGGTCGGTGCCCATTGTGCACTCAGGTGGAGCCGAACGCGCACGGGGAGGACCGCATACCGGAATAGGCTCGGAACGTGAGCGACCTGAGCGGGTACCCCCGGACGGACTACGACAGTGAGGGCATCGACGTGGCCACGGTCGCCCCCACCCCGTGGCAGCAGACCCGGGAGTGGGTGGCCGAGGCCGTCGCGGCCGCTGAGGTGACGCCGGGGTTCGCCGAGCCGACGGCGGTCAGCGTGGCGACCGTGGACGCCGACGGGGTGCCCAACGTTCGCGTCGTCCTCGCGCGCTTCCTCGACGACCGCGGGCCCGGGTTCGTGTCGTCACTGCACTCCGCCAAGGCGCGCGAGCTCGCGGCCAACGGTCGGATCGCGCTGGCCTACACGTGGCCGGGGCTGTTCCGGGCGATCCGCTTCCGCGGGGTGGCCGAGCCGATCGGGGACGACGAGCTGCTCGCGTACTGGCGCACCCGGCCCTACGGTTCGCAGATCGCGGCCTGCGCCTCGCTACAGTCGCATCCCGTCGAGAGCCGCGACGTCCTCGAGGCGGCCTTCGCCGAGTGGGCCGCACGGCATCCAGACACCGGAGCGGAGGACGCGGTGCCGATGCCGGCCGACTTCTGCGGGTGGCGCGTGCGGGCACACGAGATCGAGTTCTGGGCCGGCCGCCGCAGCCGACTGCACGACCGGATCGTCTTCACCCGCGTCGGCGACGGCACCCTCGATGACCCGGCGTCCTGGGTGGTCACACGCCGCCAGCCCTGAGTCGGCGTCTTTTGGACCGACCAGGGGTTGGTGCAACGGGGAAGTTCGGTGCAGCCCCGACGACACCGTTCCTCCCCAGTGCCGGTGGCGCTGCTCGGGGTTGTCATGCGAGGTCCGCGCCGCTCCGACGAACTCGGTGCACCGGGCACGCGGGGGAGCATGCCTCGATGTCGCCCGCATAGCCGCGGGAGAGATAGGTGCCGTACAGGTCCAACGCCAGGTCGCAGGGTTCCACGTCGACATCGACCCAGCCGGCCCGCAGGGTGATTCGACCGTCCCGTGAGGCGCGCCGGTCCCGACGCAGGTCGGCGATCCGGCCGGCGCCCTCGTGACCGCGGCGACCGTCCACCTCGAGCACCACACCGAACTGCTCGTTCTCGAAGTCGCGCCGGATCCGTCCGGCGTTCGCGGGTGCCTGCACGTTCATCGGCGGTAGTCCGTGCGCCCGAATGACCCGGCGAAGGGTCATGACCTCGAGCACGCTCTCGGCGCCGTGGTCCACGTCGCCCAGCGCCAGGCGCATGATCCGCCGACGTGGATGGCGGGTTCGCCCCCGCAGGGCCTCGGCGATCGCGTCGGAGGTGGTGACCCGGCTCGACACCGCGTCGGCGATGAGACCGACCACATCGCGCTCATCCAGCAGCCGGTTGCTGCAGCAGTCCACGACGGTCTCGGCGGCGGTCGTGACGGGGACCCCGGAGACACGCCCGACTGGGAGAGCCCGCCGGCGCACGACCCGAGTCCCCGGCAAGCGGACCACGCGGCGGGAGTGGGGCACGCCGATCGTGATGACCTGTGGGGGCTTCCGGATGAAGCCGTGGACATGGCCGGCAGAGCTGTCGGCCAGGCACGCGTTCTCCCCGGCGTGGAGCAGGGCCGCGTGAACGCGCATCCACCACGTCAGCGGGCCACGATGCACCGCGTAGACGCCGGGGGCGACGCGGTGCCAGCGACCGGATGTCAGCAGCCACCGCACCGTGCCGGTGCTGATCCGGGAAGTCGCCTGCGCGCGCGAGATCACACCGGACTGTCTGCGAGCGAGCGTCATGACCGCGTCGAGATCTCGATCCACCGGACCAGGCTGACGGACGTGGCGGTGACCGGCCGGGACTTCTCCACAACACCCGCGGGGTCGAGGTCCCACCCGCGGAAGTGGGGAAGGTCGGTGTAGCCCCGACGACACCGATGTTCCCCGGTGGCCCGGCTGACCTCGTGACGCGGTCAGAGCGAGTCGAGGAAGACCGAACGCAGCTCGTCGGCGCCGACGTCGAGCGGAGCGGTGGCGAGCAGGCGCTGCTGGCGCAGCGAACCCTCGACGAGCGCGTCGACGTCGGCGGCGTCGTAGCCGACGTCGCCGAGCCGGGTCGGCACCTCGAGGTCGGTCATCAGGCCGCGCACGAGGTCGGCGAGGGCCGTCGGTCCGGTCACCGCGTCCGGGCCGCCGAGCAGAGCCGCCAGCCGGTCGTGCCGTGCCGGGTCACCCGGGTAGGTCAGCTCGAAGGCCGCAGGCGCGGTGAGTGATACGGCCATCCCGTGCGGGACGAGCGGCTCGCCGTCGGGGTAGCCCGCAGGCCGGAAGTCGCGCACCAGCCCGGCGATCGGGTAGGCGTTGGCGTGCGGCACGTGGACGCCGGCGTTGCCGAACCCCATGCCCGCGAGCGTCGCCGCGAGCGCCATGTCACCGCGCGCCGTAGCGTCGTCGCCGTCCCGCCAGGCCGTGCGGAACGAGCGCGCTAGCAGCCCGATCGCCTTCTCGCAGAACACGTCCGCGACCGGGTTCGCCCCGCAGTACGGCACCCGTTCCTCCGGCTGCTTGCGGGGGTATGCGGTGTACGGCCTCGCCGTGTACGACTCCAGGGCGTGGCAGAGGATGTCGAGTCCTGCTGCGGCGGTGACGCCGGGCGGCTGCGTCATCGTCAGGTCGGGGTCGACGACGGCCACGGTCGGGCGGAGCGCGGGGTGGCTGATGCCCGTCTTGACCTTGAGCGCGAGCACGTCGAGCACACAGATGGTCGTGCTCTCCGACCCGGTGCCGGTGGTCGTCGGCACGGCCACGAGCGGCAGGAGGGGTCGGTCCGGTGCCCGCCCGCCGCCGACCGGCTTGTTGAGGTAGTCCTCCAGGCTCCCGTCGTTCGTCGTCAGGAGGTTGACCGCCTTGGCGGTGTCGATGCTCGACCCGCCTCCGACGGCGACGACCGCGTCGAACGGCCCGTGCCCCCGCGCCCAGTCGACTGCGGTGAGCATCGACTCGTCGGTCGGCTCGACGTGGGCACCCGTGAAGACCGCAACCTCGCACCCCTCGGCCTCGAGTCGCTCGGCGATCCGCGCCGGGTGGCCGGTGGCCTCGACCCCGGGGTCGGTGACGAGCAGAACGCGCCGCGCACCGAGCATCCGCAGCTCGTAGCCGATCTCGGTGCTGGCGCCGGAACCGAACTTCAGCCGGGGTGCGGCATACGTGAAGACGCTCTCGTCCTTCGGCCCGTCCAGCACGTCAGCCCTCCCGGTGGACCTTGTGCTGGGCGGCCTGGGCGCGCGGCTTGATGACGAGCAGGTCGATGTTGACGTGCGACGCCCGGGTCGCCATCCACGTGATCGCGTCCGCGACGTCCTCGGCGACGAGCGGCTCGGCGACCCCCGCATACACGCGGTCGGCCTTGTCCCTGTCGCCCTTGAAACGGGTCAGGGAGAACTCGTCCGTGCGCACCATCCCCGGCTCGATCTCGGTGACCCGCACCGGCTGGTCGAACAGCTCCAGCCGCAGGGTCTCGGAGACCGCCGCGAGTCCGTGCTTGGCCGTCGTGTACCCGGCGCCGCCTTCGTAGACGATCCGACCCGCCGTCGAGCCGACGTTGACGATGATCCCGTCACCCGCGGCGACGAGCGCGGGCAGCAGCGCCTTGGTCACCCGGACGACGCCGAGGACGTTGACGTCGAACATCGTCTGCCACGCCGCCAGGTCGGCCTCGGCCACCGGCTCCAGCCCGTGCGCGCCACCGGCGTTGTTCACGAGCACGTGCACCCGTGGCCCGGCCGCCTCGGCCAGGGCGGTGACGTCCGCATCGACGGTCACGTCGCACGGCACCGCGACCCCGCCGATCTCCTCGGCGAGTGCGGCGATCCGGTCGGCTCGCCGGGCCGCGCAGACCACGCGGTAGCCGGCCGCCGCGAGCGAGCGCGCAGTCGCCGCCCCGATGCCGCTACTCGCTCCCGTGACGACCGCCGTTCGCACCTCGGTTGCACCAGCCATGCGGTCAGCCTGTCACGCACCGCCCCGCAGTGGTGTTCAATGACCCGATATGGACTCCGTGCTGTTCACGGTCATCCTGCCCGTCGGGCTGGTGGTCATCATGTTCGGCCTCGGGCTCTCCCTGAGCGTCGGTGACTTCCGCCGCGTGGCCGACAGCCCCAAGGCCGTCCTCGTCGCGCTGACCTGCCAGGTGCTCCTGCTCCCGATCATCGCGTTCGGGCTGGTCCTCGCGTTCGACCTCTCGCCGCTGCTCGCGGTGGGATTCATGATCCTGGCCGCCTCACCGGGCGGTGCGCTGGCGAACCTGTACTCGCATCTCTTCCGCGGCGACGTCGCCCTGAACATCACGCTCACCGCGATCAACTCGGTCCTCGCGATCGTCACGTTGCCCCTCATCACGAACCTCGCTCTCGGCTACTTCGGCACGGGCGAGGATGACGTGGGGATACAGTTCGGCAAGCTCGTCCAGGTCTTCACGATGGTGCTCGTGCCCGTGGCGGTCGGGATGGCCGTGCGGGGCCGAGCGCCGGAGTTCGCCGCACGGATGGACGGACCCCTGCGCGCCGCATCGATGGGGCTGCTCGTCCTGGTGGTCGCAGGAACGGTCCTCACCGAGCGCGAGAACCTTGGCGAGCACCTCGCCGAGGTCGCGGCCGTCACCGTCCTGTTCTGCGTGCTGTCCTTGTCGATCGGCTACGCAGTGCCCCGCCTCCTCGGTCTCGGGCCGGCGCAGGCGATCGCGAGCAGCTTCGAGATCGGCCTGCACAACTCGACGCTCGGGATCGCGATGGCGGTCACCGTCCTCGGAAGCACGGAGATGGCGGTGCCGATCGTCGTCTACGGCATCCTCATGTGCGTCCTCGCAGCCGCGTTCGGCCTCGTCCTCTCCCGGGCCCGTGGTGCCGGGGAGCTCGCAGACCTGTCGGCGCAGGCAGCCTGACCCGTGCGAGCGGAGACCATCGCTCAGCTCCGCGCCTTCTCGTAGCGCTCGAGCGCCCGCTCGCGCTCCTGCGCGTGGTCGACGATCCGCTCCGGATAGCCCTCGGCGTAGCCGTCGTCGGCCTTCCACGGCTCGTGCGCGGCCTTGCCCTGCACGTGGGCCAGCTCGGGCACCCAGCGACGGACGTACTCGCCGTCCGGGTCGAAGCGCTGGCCCTGGGTGATCGGGTTGAAGACCCGGAAGTACGGCGAGGCGTCGGTTCCGGTGCCGGCCACCCACTGCCACCCGTGGTTGTTGCTCGCGATGTCGCCGTCCTGCAGGTGGCGCAGGAAGTGGCGCGCCCCCTCCGGCCACCAGACGTGCAGGTCCTTGACGAGGAAGCTTGCTGTGATCATCCGGACCCGGTTGTGCATCCAGCCCTCCGCGAGCAGCTGGCGCATGCCGGCGTCGACGATCGGGAAGCCGGTGCGGCCCTCGCGCCAGGCGTCGATGTCGGCGGCGACCTCGGGGTCCTCCGGATCGGCGTACTGCATCCCCGAGAGGGCATCGCTCCAGTCGCCCCACGCCGAGTCCGGGCGGTGCCAGAGGACGTCGGCGTAGAACTCGCGCCAGCACAGCTCGGTGACGAAGCGGTCCACGTCCTCGCTTCCCCACAGGTCGTGGTCGACGAGGTCCGCCAGCATGGTGCGGGGGTGGATCTCGCCGTACTTCAGGTGCACCGACATCCGGCTCGTCGTGTCGAGGTCGGGCCGGTTCCGCTCCTCCGCGTAGCCCTCGAGGTCCTCCGCCAGGAACCGCGACCACTTCTCGTATGCGACGCTCTCGCCCGCCCCCTCCTCGGGTCCCCCGTCGGTCGGCTCGGGCAGGTCGGTGCTGGCGTCGGCGCGCAGCCACCGCGCGTCCGGTCGGTCGGCGGGGCGCGCCCAGCCGTGGTCGCGCCAGGCCTTGGAGAACGGCGTGAACACCTTGTACGGAGTGTCGCTCCCGGTCAGGATCGTCCCCGGCCCGACGGCGTAGGGCGTCCCGGACGCCCGCAGCCGGACGCCGACGTCGTCGAGGGCCGCTGCGACGCGCTCGTCCCGGCGCCGGCCATAGGGCGTGGTCTCGCGCGAGATGTGGACCGTGTCGGCTCCGAGCCCGACCGCCAACCGGGGCAGCGCCTTCTCTGGGCGGCCGCGCAGCACGGTGAGCGCCCCGTCGAGCTCCGCGTCCAGCGCCCGGAGGGAGGCGAGGTAGCGCCCCGCCCGACGCTCGCTGCCGCCCAGGAGAGTCTCGTCGAGAACCACAGCGACGCATACCCCGTCGCGCGTGCCGTCCGAACCCCTGACCTCCTCCGCCGCGGCCAGCAGGGCGGGGTTGTCCGCCAGCCGGAGGTCGCGACGCAGCCACACCACCGAAGTCGTCATAGGTGAGAGGCTATGGGGGTGACAGACCTGATCGACACGACCGAGATGTACCTGCGGACGGTCTACGAGCTCGAGGAGGAGGGGATCGTCCCCCTGCGGGCCAGGATCGCCGAGCGGCTCGGGCACTCCGGGCCCACGGTCTCGCAGACCGTCGCCCGGATGGAGCGGGATGGGCTGCTCGTGGTCGCGGGCGACCGGCACCTCGAGCTGACGGAGCACGGGCGCACCCTGGCGACCCGGGTCATGCGCAAGCACCGGCTCGCGGAGCGGCTGCTCGTCGACGTGATCGGCCTGGAGTGGGAGTACGTCCATGACGAGGCGTGCCGGTGGGAACACGTCATGTCCGAGCGGGTGGAGCGCAAGATCGTCGGGCTGCTCGGCGGGGTCAAGGAGTCGCCCTACGGCAACCCGATCCCCGGCCTCGACGAGCTCGGTCTCGAGCCTGGCGAGGAGTTCCTCCACGGTATGGAGGCGATGAGCGTGCTGGCGGATCACGCTCCCGTGCTCGTCACCGTCCGACGGATCGGCGAGCCCGTGCAGGTCGATACCGAGGCCCTGTCGCTGCTGACGGCGGCCGAGCTCACCCCGGGTTCCAGGGCGACGGTCCGGCGCGAGGGTTCGCGCGTCATCGCGGCGAGGGAGGGCAGGCCGGAGTCGAGCGGAGTGTCCCTGCCCGACGACATCGCCTCCCATGTCTTCGTGAGCCGGGTTCCGGGGCACGCCGTTACCGGAATGTGACATCACCGGACGAGTCGACTACCGTCAGGTAGGTCGGTGTTGGGCGTCCCTGCCCGAACGCCCGACACAGCCCCTGCCTTCCGCACCACTTTCTAGGACTCCATCCGTGGCCCTGCACCACCAGCCTCGTCACCATGCCCGTCACGCCACGTCGGCCCGATCCATCGCCCTGCGCGACCTCGGCGCCCTCGTGCGCGGCTCCCGGCTCCGGGTCGGCTCGACCGTCGCCAAGGTGAGCTCCGTCGGTGCCGCCGGCGGCCTCGCCGTGGCACTCGTCGTCCCCGGTCAGAGCGCCGCGGCGAGCGCGTCCCCCGCTGGGGCCAGCGCCGACCAGGCAACCGCCGACCTCGCCGCCAGCCTCCTCGACGAGCGCGCCGAGGCCCAGGTCAGCCGCGCGGCGAGCCGAGCCTCCATCGCCCCCTCGGTGGCGCTGCAGGCGCCCGCCGCAGCCGCCCCCGTCGCCGCCCCCACGTTCGGTGCGATGTCGTTCACCGCGGTCGAGAAGCCGCCGCCCCCGCCCGCACCCGCGGCCACCTCCGGCGGCTCCTCCGGTGGCTCGTCCGGTGGCTCGTCCGGTGGGGGATCGTCCTCCGGTGGCTCCTCCGCCGGGTCATCCCGCGGCTCGGGTTATGACTGGGACGCCGCCAACGCCTGCTCGTGCGCTCGGGGTCTGACCCAGAGCTCGATGGCCGTCCTCGCGGCCGTGAAGTACTCGTTCCCTGGAATGACCAGCATCGGTGGTGTCCGCCCCGACTCGATGCCGGACCACCCCTCCGGCCGGGCGCTCGACTTCATGACCAGCGACCGCGGCTACGGCGACGCGATCGCCAACATGCTGATCAGCCGCGCCGGCGAGCTGAACATCGAGTACATCATCTGGCGCCAGCGGGTCTGGCTGCCGAGCAGCGGCTGGCGGACCATGGAGGACCGCGGCAGCGCCACGGCCAACCACTACGACCACGTGCACGTCACCGTCCGCTGACGCAGCCCCCGTTTGGCGCGTAGCTACCAGTTCGGCGTGAGATCTCGCACCGTTCGGTAGAGAGCCACGCCGGTCGGAGCGGCTCGACGTAGGTCCAGCGGCGGTCGTCGACGGTCCAGTCCGCCCCCGGGGACGACGCGCGGTGGACGCGAGAGTGAGTCGCGCATACCCCCTGTGACCTGCGGCTTTTCAGGTGTGTGCGGGGTCACCGTCGCGGTCCGTGATCGAAATGTGACATCCCCCGGATCGATGTGTACCGTGGACGAGTCGTCACCGTCCGGTGGCGGCCCCGATGAGCGGACGACGCCGAGTCCTGCCACCGTTCACCGGGTTCCGTTCGTCCCCGATCGGCAGGAGCGGGGGACCCACTCTCGGTCGCAGCATGATCGCGGCCTCGGGGTGAAGTCCTCGCCGCAGTCTCTCCCCTGGACCGCGGTCTGGGCCGGGTGATCTTCCACCCGAACCCGACAGCTGACCTCGTAGGCGTAGAAGAGGAACACCGTGACTGTGAAGTCTCACGGGCGTCACCGGACTCCGGGACGCTACAACCCCCTGTCAGAGCTCTCCCACATCGCCTCGCGCGCCTCGTCCCCTGCCATCAAGGGCTCGGCCGTCCTCGCTGCCTCCGGCGGCCTGGTCGCCGCCTTCGCGATCCCGGCCGCCGCCGTCGGTGAGACCGACGGCGACCCCGTGACCGCCGCGCCGGCGGAGGGATCTGCGGCCACGCTGTCGATCAGCGAGCGCGCATCCGAGGTGGCCACCTCCCGGGCCGCCGCGCGTCCGGCCCTGACCGCTCCCGCTGTCGCCGCACCGGCCGCCGTGCCGAGCTTCGGCAAGCTGTCGTTCACCGCGGTCGAGAAGCCTCCGCCCCCGCCCCCGCCCCCGCCGCCGGTCGAGACCCCCGCAGCGTCCGAGAGCTCGTCGGCATCGCAGAGCTCGTCGAACTCCTCCGGTTCCTCGAGCAGCGGTTCGACCGCCTCCGCGGACCGCCCACAGCGTGTGGCCTCGGGTGGAGTGCTCGACATCGCGGCCAGCCTGACGGGCATCCCGTATGTCTACGGAGGCTCGACCCCCGCCGGCTTCGACTGCTCGGGCTTCACCCAGTACGTCTTTGCGCAGGTCGGAATCTCCCTGGGCCGCACGACCTACGCGCAGTACGCCCAGACCTACGCGGTGTCGGATCCCCGCCCGGGTGACCTCGTCTTCTACGGCGGCTCCTCGCCGTGGCACGTGGGTATCTACGCCGGCAACGGGATGATGTACGACTCGCCCCGCACGGGGAAGTCCACCTCGTTGCGGCCGCTGTTCAGCGGCAGCCCCGAGATCCGCCGCATCGGCTGAGTTCTCGGCACGCATTCCCATCCGCCCCCGGAGCGCATCTGCGCTCCGGGGGCGCGGCGTTGCAGGACTGGCGAATTGGCCCCGAATCATCCCTGTCGGGTGAGGCAGACGAGGACCTCGTTGCTGAGAATTGTCCTAGCGGCCAACGATGGCCACTGCGCATGGAGTTCTGTGATCCGATCACCGCATCTGTCAGAGCGACCTCTCTCTGTCGGGCGATGAGAAGCCAACGGCGGCTCGCATCCGCATGAGTTCCATCCACCCACGCCGTTCCGTGTGAGAAAGGAAACGCATCGATGGACACCGACGTCAACACCTTCTGGGAAATCCTCGTCTGGAGCTTCTGGTTCTTCATCTGGATCTCCGCGATCATGATCTGGTTCCGGTGCATCTTCGACCTGTTCAGCGACTCGACGGTGAGCGGTTGGGGCAAGGCCGGCTGGTCCCTGGTCCTGATCTTCCTGCCCTGGATCGGAGCGCTGATCTACCTCATCGCCCGCGGTCGCAGCATGTCCGAGCGGCAGATGGCCGCCATGGCCGACGCTCAGCGCCAGCAGCAGGAGTACATCAAGTCGGTGGCGGGCACGTCGGCATCTCCCGCGGACCAGATCGCCAACGCGAAGTCGCTCCTCGACTCGGGTGCGATCACCCAGCAGGAGTTCGACGCGTTGAAGGCCAAGGCACTCGCCTGACCGAGGGACCATCCAGAACAGAACACGAACGGGGCGGATCGCCGGCACGGCCGGCGGTCCGCCCCTCTCGTGTCACCGTCGCCAGACACCTACCTGTTGCGGGTGATGCCTGTGCGGCCGGCGGCTCGTTACCGTGGGCGCGCCGCCGGGCGCCGGCGGACCCGCCCGCACTCGAAAGAGGCTCATCATGTTGCGACTGATCATCAGGACGCTCGTGTTCCTCGCGGCCGCCGCCCTGGGCATCATCGCCGCCGCGATCCTGGTGGACGGGGTGGAGGTGACCGCCAGCGGGTTCTTCATCGTCGTTGCCCTGTATGCGGTGGTCCAGAGCGTCATCTCGCCGTTCATCGCGCGGGTAGCGGCGAAGAACGCCTCGGCCCTGCTCGGTGGGGTCGGCATCATCGCCGCACTCATCGCCCTCATCGCCGCCTCACTCGTCGGTGACTCCCTCACCATCTCGGGCGGGATCGGCACGTGGATCGCCGCGACCGTCGTCGTCTGGCTGGTCACGGCACTGGCCACCCTCCTGCTTCCCTGGATCCTCGTGAAGGCAGGCGTCCAGGCCGCTCGGGAGAACCGAGCGGCCTGACCGACCCTGCGCGGTCGACTCCGACCCGGACGGATGGTAGGAACCGGGTATGGATGCAACAGAGCAGTACCGCGCGGCCCGGGACCACCTGCTCTCCTTGCGGGGTCGGCATGAGGAGGCGGTCGAGCAGTTCACCTGGCCCGACCTCGGCCCGACCTTCAACTGGGCGGTCGACTGGTTCGACGCCATCGCCCGAGGCAATGACCGTCGTGCCCTCGTCGTCGTCGAGGAGGACGGCTCGAGCAGCGAGGTGAGCTTCGACGCGATGGCGACCCGATCAGACCGGGTCGCGGCGTGGCTGGCCGGTCTCGGCGTGGGTCGGGGCGACCGCGTCATGCTCATGCTCGGCAACCAGCTCGAGCTCTGGGACTGCATGCTCGCCGTCATCAAGCTCGGCGCCGTCATCATGCCGACAGCGACGGCCGCCGGGCCGACCGACCTGGTCGACCGCATCGTCCGCGGCCGCGCCACGGTCGTCGTGACGACGCCGGAGCAGACGGCCAAGTTCGCGGACGTGCCCGGTGAGCTGCTCCACGTGTGCACCGCCGAGGTGGAGGGATGGGAGGACCTGCGCACCGCATACACCACCGACGTCCCACCCGGGGCGCACCCGGGCACGGCTCCCTCGGATCCCCTGCTGCTGTACTTCACGTCCGGCACGACCTCGCGGCCCAAGCTCGTCGAGCACACCCAGGTGTCGTATCCGGTCGGGCACCTGTCCACGATGTACTGGCTCGGCCTGCAGCCGGGCGACGTGCACCTCAACATCTCGAGTCCGGGGTGGGCCAAGCACGCCTGGTCGTGCTTCTTCGCCCCGTGGATCGCGGAGGCGACGATCTTCGTCCTCGCCTATGCGCGGTTCGACGCCGACCGCCTGCTCGGCGTCCTGCGGGAGCACGAGGTCACCTCGTTCTGTGCGCCGCCGACGGTGTGGCGCATGCTCATCAACGCCGACCTGTCCGGCGGGCCCGGAAGCCTGCGGGAGATCGTCGGCGCGGGGGAGCCTCTCAACCCCGAGGTCATCGAGCAGGTGCGGGCGGCATGGGGGATGGAGCTGCGCGACGGCTACGGACAGACCGAGATGACCGCCGCGGTCGGCAACACACCCGGATCGTGGCTGAAGCCCGGGTCGATGGGCAGACCGCTGCCGGGCGTGCCGGTCGCCCTCGTCGACCCCTCGACGGGGGAGCAAGTCGCCGGGGTCGGGGAGGGCGAGCTGTGTCTCGACCTCGCCACCCATCCCCTCCCGCTCATGACCGGGTACCAGGGCAACCCGGCGGGCAACGCCGCCGCCATGGACGGCGGCTGGTACCACACCGGTGACGTGGCCAGCCGCGACGCGGACGGCTACATCACCTACGTCGGCCGCACCGACGACGTCTTCAAGGCGAGCGACTACAAGATCAGTCCGTTCGAGGTCGAGTCGGTCCTCATCGAGCACCCGGCGGTTGCCGAGGCGGCAGTCGTGCCCGCGCCCGACCCCGTCCGGCTCGCCGTGCCGAAGGCGTATGTGGTGCTCGCCCCGGGCGTCGATGCAAGCGAGGACGTGGCCCGGGACATCTTCCGGCACGCCCGCGAGCGCCTCGCCCCCTGGATGCGGGTTCGGAGGCTGGAGTTCGCGGAGCTTCCGAAGACGATCTCGGGCAAGATCCGCAGGGTCGAGCTCCGGGCGCGTGAGGAGGAGCTCGCAGGGGCGGGTGACGTCGCCGACGGCGAGTGGCGTGACGACATGTTCCCCGAGCTGCGGACCTGACGCCGGACTGCTGCGGCCCTCGTCACCTTCGCTGACGCCGGAGGCCGGTGCCAGGCGTTCAGAAGTCGAGCCCCTCGATCGAGCTGGACGGCTTGATGTCCGGCAGGCGGAGCATCCGGAAGGAGTTGGTCAGACCGATCAGGCAGGCGAGCAACGGGACGAGCAGACCCACCTGCAGTGAGCGGTTGCGTGCGGTCTCGTTGATGGCCAGCACCTCGGCCTCGACCTCCTCCGGCTGGCCGGTGATCTGTTCGGCGAGGGCGGTCGTGCTCATGACCTCGGCGTCCTCCTGCAGCGCCGTGGCGATCTGCTCCTGCTGCGCCGGAGGAATGACCGTGCTGCTCTCGGAGAGCTGGGTGAACATGAGCGCCAAGGCGGCGAGCATGACGCCGCCCGCCATGGCCAGGCCGAATGACAGACCGAAGGAGCCGGCGGCCGAGTTCACGCCGGCTGCCTCACTGATCCGTTCCTCCTCGATCGGCGCGAGGGTGTAGTTGTTCAGCTGGGAGACGAGCAGGCCGAGTCCGCAGCCGGTGATGATCAAGGGGATCGCGAGGTACCACCCACTGTCCACCCGGGGGACGAGCGGGATGATGATCGCGATGCCGACGGCGGCGAGCAGGAACCCGACGCGGATCAGTGCGGCGGGACGCCGGTTGCCCGCGACCCGGGCCACGAGGAGGGCTGCGGCGAACATCGTCAACGACAGGGGTGCAAGGGACAGGCCGGCCTGCATGGCGTTGTACTCGAGCGTCATCTGGAGGAACAGCGGCAGCACGATCATCGAGCCGCCCAGCGCGATCTGCTGCATCATCTGACCGGAGATGCCCGCCGTGAAGTTGGCGGACCGGAACAGGTCGGGATCGAGCAGGGTCACCCGGCCGGCCCGCTTCCGCCGCACCAGCCACCGTGCCAGCGACCCCAGCCCGAGCGCACCCACCGCGAGGAGGAGCAGAACGAACTCCCCGCCCTCCTGCCAGACGAGGATCCCGAGGACCACGCCCCCCATGCCGACGACGGACAGCACGGCGCCCACGGCGTCGACCTGGCGCGCCCCCGTGTAGGGCACGTCCTTGATCAGCCTGATCTGGCTGAGCACGACGGCGATGATGACGACTTCGAGCGCGAAACCGACGCGCCATGACAGGAAGGTCGTGACGAAGCCACCGAGCAGGGGACCGACCGCAGCGGCGATCGCGGCCGCGGCGCCGATCATCGCATACGCCTGCTTCTGCGCGGCTCCCGAGAAGTTCCCGTGGATGAGGGACTGCATGGCCGGCAGCAGCAGGGCGGCGCCCAGGCCTCCGAAGATGGCCCAGAAGATGACGATGGCGGTCAGGTTCTGGGCCAGGGTCATGGCCAGCGCCCCGATCGCGTAGCCCAGGAGTCCGAGAACGTAGGCCTTCTTGCGTCCGATGAGGTCGCCGACCTTGCTGTTGATCAGGATGAAGGCCGCCGAGACGAGGGCCTCGAGGGCGATGGCGGACTGCACTCCACTGGCGGTGGTGTCGAGATCCTCGATGACCGCCGAGATGGAGACGTTCATGAGCGAGGTGTCGACGACGAGGACGAACATCGCCATCGCGAGCAGCACCATCAGACGCCGGCTCCCTTGCTCGACCGGTGCGGCCTGCGCCTGCTCCTCTGCACCCATCTGCGCTCTCCTCGAACGGACCGATGGACGTCGGCCCCTCCGGGTCGACGGGGCGGACGTCCAACCATGCGACGGCGTGGCGACGGCGGCTCCGTGGAGTCGGCATCTCCGCCTCCGACGCTATGGGCAGGGCGGCGTGCCGGCATCACCCCCGGGGGATGACCGCTTCGCCCCCGGGGCATATGGTCAGGTCAGTGATCCGGCTGCCCGCTCGAGCCCGCCCGGGTGAGCCGGTCGATGACCTGCTGGATGAGTGCGCCGTACTCGGTCACGACCCGATCGAGGTCGGTGGTGCGTGGATCGAGGAGCCGGAAGGTCCTCAGCCCGGTCGCGAGGCCCAGGAGCAGGCATGCCAGCTCGTCGGCGAGGCGCTCGATGTCGCTGCTCGGCCGCCCGGTCGTCTGGAGGAACCGGCTGAGGAACCGGGTTCGGAAGTCGGCCCGTGCAGCCGCGGGGTCCGGGGCGTCGAGAAGCAGGTAGACGGCGCGCAGCCAGGGCTCGGCGTCATCGTCCGCGCGCCGTGTGAGCATCCGGCGCACCAGGTGCTCGCCCAGTCCCTGCAGCGGAACGTCGGCCGGGAGCGGCGTGGGCTCGCTGGGGGTGGCGAGGGCGAAGAGCCGCTTCTTCGAGCCTGCCACCTTCATGACGAGTGCGGGGGAGACGCCCGCCTCCGAGGCCACGGCCCGGATGGTCACCGCGGCGTAGCCGCGCTCCCCGAAGAGCCTCCGGGCCGTCTGCACGATCGCCTCACGGGATCCACCGGAACGGTCCGCGTCGCTCATGCCCGCGCCATCGGCTTGTCGTGCGTGGTGGGCGCGGGCGGGATGCCGGTGACGATGTCGATGTCGAGGGTGGTCGAGGTGGCGAGGACCGTCAGGGCGCGAGACCGCGTGCGCCCGGTCGCGTGGTCGACGACGGTCAGGACGTAGCGTCCCGCCGGCGGCAGGCCGATCTCGTATGCGCCGGTCGCGTCCGCGGTCGCGGTCGCCACGAACTCCCCGGAATGTCTGATGAGAGAGACCAAGACGCGGCCGATCGGTCGGCCGTCGTCGGTCACCCGGCCCGAGAGCACCAGTCGGCGCTGCATCGTGACGGGCTCGCTCTCCCCTGCGCCGAGGTCGCAGAGGGAGGACTGGGGGGCCCAGCCCTCGGCCGAGACCACGAGGAGATAGCGACCGGGCTCGGGCAGGGCGAGGGTGAAGCGACCGTCGTCGTCCGTTCGTCCCCAGTCGACGTGGCGACCGTCCGGGTGCAGGACGGTCGCCACCGCCTGCTTGAGCGGCCGGCCGCTGGGGCCGACCACACGTCCGGTCGCGAGCAGCTCGGGCAGCGCACCCTCCCCCTTGACGAAGACGCGCTCGCCCGTGGGGACAGGTGCGGCCTCGCCCTCCGCGAAGCGCCTGGGCCGCTGGATGAACGCGGCGATGAGGGCTCCACCGAGGGCGGCGGCGGTCGCCACCCAGAAGACGAACTGGTATGCGGTCAGCGTCGGCACGATTGATCCGTCGATGTCGATGACCGCGGAGGCGAAGACGGCCGCGACCAGAGCCGATGCCGACGAGGTGCCGATGGATCGGAGCAGCGTGTTCAGGCCGTTGGCCGAGGCCGTCTCGGTGATGGGCACGGCGCGCATGATCAGGGTCGGCATCGCGGCGAAGGCAAGGGCCGTCCCGAGCGAGGCGATGCCGGCTGCGATCATCACCTCGACGATCGAGCCGTAGAGCAGGGCCCGGACGGCGAGACCCACAGCCATGATGACGGCTCCGGCGATGAGCACAGCACGTGGACCCAGCCTCGTGATCAGGCCTGCGGACAGGGGCGCCATCGCGACCATGAGGATGCCGCTCGGGAGCATGACGAGGCCGGTCGCGGTCACCGACAGGCCGAAGCCGTATCCGGTCTCGACCGGCATCTGGACCTGCTGGGCCGCGGTGAGGAAGTTGGCGAACATGGCGAATCCGACGAACACCGAGGCGGCGTTCGTCAGCAGGACGGTGCGCCGGGTCGAGGTGCGGATGTCGACGAGCGGCTGGCCGCTGCGCAGCTCCCAGGGCACCCAGGCGGCCATGACGATGACGGCGACGACGAGCAGCCCCAACGTCCGCGTGGACCCCCAGCCCCACGTGCCCGCCTTGCTCACGGCCAGTAGGAAGCAGGTGAGCGCGATCGAGAGCAGCACCGCGCCGACGTAGTCGAAACGACCGCGCGTCTTCACCGTGGACTCCGGTACGACGAGGTGGACGGCGAGCAGCATGATCACGGCGAACGCGCCGGAGACCAAGAAGAGCGCGTGCCAGTCGAAACCGTCGTAGATCACTCCCGCCAGGGGCATACCGACCGCACCGCCGATGCCGAGCGTCGCCGACATCAGGGCGACCCCCGAGCCGACCTTGTCCGCCGGGAGGTGGTCCCGCATGATGCTGATGCCGACGGGCACCAGAGCGGCCCCGAAGCCGGCGAGTCCGCGGCCGGTGATCACCGCCGCGAGGTTGCTCGACAGGGCCGCGATGACCGACCCGATGATGACCGCCCACATGCAGAGGATGAGCATGAGGCGCTTGCCGAACATGTCGGCGAGCCGCGAGACGATGGGCGTGCCGACGGCGGCGGTCAGCAGGGTCACGGTCACCAACCAGGACGCATTGTCGATCGAGGTGTCGAGGATGTCCGGGAAGTCGGGGAGCAGTGGCAGCACGAGGGTCTGCTGCAGCGAGACCAGCGTGCCGCAGAGTGCGAGCACGACGATGATCGCCCCGGTCGATGACGGGGAGCGAGGAGTCGACGGCAGGGGTGAACGCACGTTCACAGGCTAGCGCTGGGCTCGGTCCACGCCTGTCCCGTCTCGCCGCATGAGCGGTTGTGCCTGCGATCGCGAGGTCTCGGTTCCCGCCGGATGCCCTCGCGGGATCTGCACAGGACCTGCACGGTTCCTCCCTGCCCGGCCGGCGCGGGTCTCCGTAGATTCCAGGAACGGCTGGAAATCACGGCAGGTGAGGGAGGCGCTTCCATGATCAGGATCGACGAGCTGACGAAGACGTACGGTGCGGTGCGGGCGGTGGACCGGCTCACGTTCGACGTCGAGCCGGGCAAGGTGACGGGCTTCCTCGGGCCGAACGGCGCGGGCAAGTCGACGACGATGCGCATGGTCCTGGGCCTCGACCGCCCCACCGGCGGATCGGTCACCGTGCGGGGGCGGCGCTATATCGACTTCCCGGCACCGCTGCGGGAGGTCGGCGCTCTGCTCGACGCCGGTGCCATGCACCCCGGCCGGACCGGCCGCAGTCACCTGCGGATCGCGGCACAGAGCAATGGGATCCCCCGGGCCAGGGTGGAGTCGGTGATCGAGCAGGTCGGGCTCGAGGCGGCCGCTGGGCGTCGCGTCAAGACCTACTCGCTCGGCATGCGGCAGCGCCTGGGGATCGCTGCGGCCATCCTGGGGGAACCGCCGGTGCTGCTCTTCGACGAGCCGGTGAACGGGCTCGACCTGGACGGGGTCCGCTGGATCCGGTCTCTCCTGCGCGGATGCGCCGACGAGGGGCGAACGGTCCTGGTCTCCAGCCACCTGATGAGCGAGATGGAGCTCATCGCCGACCGGGTCGTGGTCATCGGACGCGGCCGTCTCATCATGGACACTCCGACTCTCGACCTGCTCCGCGGGTTGGGGGGTCAGCGGGTCCGCGTGAGAGGCCCGGAGGTCGACAGGCTGGAACGCGAGCTCTCCGGTTGGGGTGTGGTCGAGCGGGTAGGCCCGGACGAGCTCGAGGTGAGCGGGCTCGCGGCCCCCGACATCGGCGACCGAGCCTGTGCGCTGGGCATCCCGGTGCACCACCTGGCCGAGGTGGAGGACTCACTCGAGGACGCATACCTGCGACTGACCGAGGACCAGGTGGAGTTCCACGGTCGGCGGCGACCCGAGCGGGAGGGGGTGCCCTCATGACTTGGGTGGTCCTGCGGCGGACGAGCCGAGCCGAGTGGAGCCGGATCTGGTCACTGCGGTCGAGCTGGCTGCTGCTCGGGGCCACCGTGGTGGCGGTCGTTGGACTGGGGGCCGCCATCGGCATCGACGCGGCGGGCTCGTCGACTGGGACGCCCCCCGGGGAGTCCGCCTGGGATGGAGCGCGCGTCACGGCGATGTTCGCGCTGTTCGGGGTGCTGGCGATGGCGGTGCTGAGCAGCACGAGCGACTACGGCACCGGGGGGATCGTCCCGACGCTGCAGTGGACGCCGCGACGCGGGATCCTCCTCGCGGCACGGGCCGGAGTCATCACCTGTGCCGTTGCGGCGCTCGGTGTCGTCGCCGTGGCCGTTGCGAGCGTCGTCGTGCACGGGATCGTCCCCGGCACCCGATTGCCGGTGAGGGAAGGGCTTGAGGGGCTGGCGGGACTGGGGTTCGTGTTCGTGACGGCGGCGCTCGTGTCCGTCGGGATCGGTCTTGCGGTGCGCAGCACCGCCGGGGGACTGGTCAGCGTCATCGCCCTGATCCTGGTGCTGCCGCTGGTTCTCGGTAACCTCCCGCAGCAGTGGGCCGTCGACCTGGCGTCGGTCATGCCCGGGTCGAGTGCCATCTACCTGATCGTCGGGGACGGCCCGAGCGAGAGCATGACGGCCACGTCTGCGCGGCTGACCCTCGCCATCTGGGCGATCGCCGCGCTGGCAGGGGGCGGCTGGCGACTGCTGCGGACGGACGCGAGCGGATGACCGGCGGGTCCGGCGCACCGCCCGTCGGCAGCCGGGGAGCTCAACGCGTCGACGTGCTGGTCGTCGGTGCAGGGCTCGCCGGGCTCCGCACCGCAACGCTTCTCGCGGACCATGGCCACGAGGTGCTGCTCGTCGAGCGGCGGGCGTCGCTGAGCGGCGGCATCCGCACCACAGGGATCTTCGTCCGCAAGACGCTCGATGACTTCCCGGTCTCTGCGCGCCATCTCGGGCCCCCGATCCGCCGGGTGGTGTTGTACCCGCCGAGTCGCCGCAGCCCGGTCGTCCTCGTCAGCGACAGGGACGAGTTCCGCGTTGCGGACATGGCGGGTCTGTACCGCTCCGCCGGACGGTCGGCGACCGTGGCCGGCGTCCGGACCCTGCTGGGGACGCGATACGTCTCCACCACGGGATCGGTCAGCCGGCTTTCCACCTCTGAAGGGCCGCTCTCGGTGCGGGCGCGGTTCGTCGTCGGCGCCGACGGCGCGCGATCCGCCGTCGCGCGCGACCTCGGACTCGACCGCAACAGGCACCTGCTGGTCGGTGCGGAGCGGGTGTTCCAGACGATGGGCGAGGCGGACCGGGAGCCGACCTTCCACTGCATTCTCGATCCTCGAGTGGCGCCCGGGTATCTCGCCTGGGTCGTGGACGACGGGCGGCACGTGCATGTCGGTGTCGCGGGATACCGCGATCGGTTCCCGGGCGGGCTGAGAGCGGCACTCGACCAATTCGGCCAGACGGCGCCGGGCCTGTCGGCCAGCTGTCCTCCGCAGGAGATCGAGCGGCGCGGCGGGCCGATCCCGGTCGGTGGCGTCCTTCGTCGGATCTGTTGCGACCGGGGTCTCCTGGTCGGGGATGCGGCAGGGGCCGTCTCCCCGTTGACCGCCGGCGGTCTCGACCCCTGCATGCGCATGTCAGAACAGGCCGCGTTCGTGATCGGCGACGCTCTGCGTCATCGGCGAGGCGGGGGGCCGACCGGGTATGACGGGGAGGCTTTGCGCCGGCAGTTCCGAGGCCGACTGGCTCTGCGCCGTGGCCTCGCGCAGGTTCGGACCTCCTTCGCCGCCGAGGCCGCCTTCAGCCTCCTCCGCAACCCGCTCGGCAAGGCTGCCGCGGGCCGCGTCCTCTTCGGCGATCGTTCCTTTCCCGACGCCCCAGAGCGGTGAGGTGGCGGGCTCCGTTCCGCCAGGTCCGATGCTCTGATGCACCGACGGCGGTGGCCTCGTCAGGTGCGCGTGGTTACATTCGACCAATGATGTGGGCGAAGCCTCCCGGCGCGGAGGACGCCGCCGGTCCCGACCGATCCACGTGCAGCTGCGGTGGGTCGGATGAGTTCTGACCGCGCCTCGAGTCAGCCGGCCAACCTGCGGTATGCGGAGCCGGCGGGACGATGGGTTCTCGCTGCGACGGTGCTGGGATCGTCTATCGCGTTCCTCGACGCGACCGTGGTGAACATCGCCCTTCCCGCCATCGGCCGGGATCTCGGTGCCGGGGTCACCGGTCTGACCTGGACGGTCAACGCCTACACGCTCACCCTCGCGGCCTTCGTCCTGATCGGCGGGTCGCTGGGCGACCGGCTGGGTCGGCGGCGGGTCTTCATGACGGGGGTGGCCTGGTTCGGGCTCGCTTCGCTGGCCTGCGCCCTCGCGACCAGCATCGGCATGCTCGTCGGCTTCCGGGCGCTCCAGGGGGTCGGTGCTGCGCTCCTCACCCCGGGTGCTCTGGCGATCCTGCAGACGAGCTTCCGGGCCGAGGACAGATCGCGGGCCATCGGCGCCTGGTCGGGGCTGGCCGGCATCACCGGCGCCGTCGGTCCGTTGCTCGGCGGATGGCTTGTCGACGTGGCGTCGTGGCGGTGGATCTTCCTGATCAACGTTCCTGTGGTGGTCATCGTCCTCGTCATCGCGGCCCGGCACGTGCCGGAGTCCAAGGACGACTCAGCGGTCGGACGTCTCGACCTTGGGGGAGCGCTCCTGGTGGCACTTGGTCTGGGGGCTCTGACCTATGGCCTGGCCGCATCGTCGGAGCAGGGGCTCGGATCGGTCGCGGTCCTGGTGAGCCTCGGCGTCGGTGTCGTCGCGCTCGCGGGGTTCATCGCCTGGGAGGCGTCCATCGCCCATCCGATGCTGCCCCTGAGCATCTTCTCCGCGCCGCGCTTCGCCGTGACGAACATCGTCACGTTCCTCGTGTACGCAGCGTTGGGGGGTGTCTTCTTCTGGCTGGTCGTGACCCTGCAGGTCGTTGCGGGCTGGAGTGCTCTGAGTGCGGGATTGTCGTTGCTGCCCGTCACCGTCTTGATGCTCCTCTTCTCACCCCGAGCCGGAGTCATTGGAGATCGGCTGGGTCCTCGGATCCCCATGACGGTGGGTCCCCTCCTTGCTGCGTGCGGTGTCGCCCTGCTGACCCGGATCGGGCGCGACTCCGACCTGACGGATGTCCTGATCCCGGTGACCCTGCTGGGGGCGGGTCTCACCCTGACCGTCACCCCTCTGACCGCCACGGTTCTGGGAGCCGTCGAGGAGACCCGGGCTGGCCTGGCCAGTGGCGTCAACAATGCCGTCGCCCGAACCGGTGGCCTGCTGCTCGTCGCCGCGCTGCCCGTGGTGACCGGCCTCTCGTCGGGCTTCGATGACCCTGCCGCCCTAGAGCCGGCGTTCCGTACGGCGATGCTGGTCTGTGCGGCCCTGCTCGCCATCGGCGGCGCGACCGCGGCGCTCGCACTTCGGCCCGCCACCGCCGAAGGCCCTCGAGCAGAGGGGCCCGCCTGCCCACCCCGGCATTGTGCCGTCGACACAACCCCGGTCGGCGTGACCGATCGGTCCGACCTCTGACCGCCGATGGCAGTGACACCGGGTCCCCGGGACCCACGACGCTGACTGACGTCGTCGGACTCGACCTCGGCCTCCATTTACGGCGGATGGATCGGCGGTAGGCTCAACTGTGAGTCGTCAGCACGAGCGTGCCGGCTCGGGCGAAGGACGAGGCTGGAAGTCGCGGACTGTAGACCTGGTTGTCCGGCTCTCCGATCTGGGCGCGCGCCCCGGGGACTCCCGCGACGAACGTCTGCGTTCGGGCACGCTCATCCTCGGGTCTGTTCTGATCGCGGTGCTCTCGGTGGTCTGGGTCGTCACCTACCTGGTTTTCGGCTACCCCAGGTCGGCGGCGATCCCGGCGCTGTACCAGGTCGTCACCATCGTCGGACTGGTGGTGCTAGCGCGGACGCGACGATTCGACGTGTTCCGCACTACCCAGTTGCTCGTGATGCTCATCCTGCCCGCTCTGCTCCAGGCGTCGCTCGGCGGCTTCGTCGCCTCGAGCGGCATCCTCCTGTGGGGTCTGTTCGTGCCGCTCGCGGCCCTGGCCCTGTATGGCGTGCGGCGTGCAGGGGTGTGGCTGGCTGCCTACCTCGCAGAGGTGACGATCCTGGCAGTGCTCGACCCGCTCCTCTCGCAGCGTCCCGCGGACCTGCCAGCCGGCATCGTGAACGCGTTCTTCGTCCTTAACATCGTGGGCGTCACGGTCAGCGCGTACCTGATGCTCGCCTACTTCGTGGAGCAGCGCGAGCTGACGCACCGCGCGCTCGAGTTCGAGCAGGACCGCTCGGAGCGACTGCTGCTGAACGTTCTCCCGCCAGCGATCGCGGACCGGCTCAAGGGCGACACCGGCGTCATCGCGGAGCGCCATGAGAACGTGAGCGTGCTCTTTGCCGACCTGGTCGACTTCACACCGCACACTCAGGCTGTGCCACCGGAGGAACTGGTGGCCTTGCTCGATCGCATCTTCACAGCATTCGACCAGCGCACTGAGGACTTGGGTCTGGAGAAGATCAAGACCATCGGTGACGCCTACATGGTCGCCGGCGGGGTTCCCGAGGATCGGCGCGGGCACGTCGAGGCGATCGCCCGGCTGGCCCTTGCGATGCGCGAGGACATCGCCGCTGTTGGCGAGAGCTCGGGACAGACGTGGCTGAGTCTGCGCATCGGGATCGACACCGGCCCGGTGGTCGCAGGCGTGATCGGCCGGCGGAAGTTCATCTACGACCTGTGGGGTGACACGGTCAACACGGCGAGCCGCATGCAGACCTCGGGACTGCCTGGCCAGATCCAGATCACTGCCCGCGTCGTGTCAGCTCTGGGCGAGCGCTTCGCGGTCCGCTCGCGGGGCACGATCGAGCTGAAGGGCAAAGGTCCCACGGAGGTGTTCGTTCTCGACGGGATGAGACCACCCGGTGCGCTCGGGGGCAGCCAATGAACCACCGTCAAGACCGCGTCAGCTCAGGCGAGCGCGCGCGGGTGAACCAGGCTCGGTGGAGACTTGCTCCATGGTCGACGTGGATCCCGAGCGATTCGAGGTGATGGTGAGCGAGGCGCTCGACGGGATTCCCGCGGAGCTAGGCGAGCTCATGAGCAACGTGGCCGTCACGGTGCAACACGAACGTGGCCCGGCCGGCCTCTTGGGGTTGTACCAGGGAGTGCCCCTGACGCGGCGGTCGTCGTTCTACGCCGGCGCCCTACCTGACCGGATCACGATCTACCGGCAGGCGATCTGCGCTGTGTGCGGCAGCGAGTCTGAGGTCGTCGAGCGGGTTCGGCGGACGGTCATTCACGAAGTCGGCCATCACTTCGGAATCGGCGATCCGCGGCTGCGCGAGCTCGGGTGGTGAGTGGCAGGCCGCACCCGTCAAGGACCATCACGCGGTCCAGTGGCGCGTGGGCTGTGGCTGGGCACCGCTCACAGTGGCCCGCGGCCCTCGATGACACGGTTGTCCGGGCCGGGCGCCTCGGGAAGCTCACTTGCACGCACCAGCCGTAGCCCGGTGACGAAGAGCAGGCCGCCGAGCATGTTGAGCGGTATGACGTACCAGACCCACGAGAGCCAGTCGAGATAGCCGATGGCGGCTCCGGCGTGAATTGCGCCGAAGATGAGGATCGAGTCGAGCACTGAGTGGAACAGGCCCACCCCCGCCAGGAGGAATCCGGCGGCTATCGACGCGAACACTCGCACTCCGTCGGAGTCGGTGCCGCGGTGCATGCGGGTGAGGAGGGTGATGACCATCCCACCGAGAAGAGCGAGGCAAACCGCGCGCACATCAAGTGGTGAATCGACGAAGTGCCGCGCGGTCTCCGCCAGAACTTCACGGAACTCGGGGAACGCCTGCACCGCGACCCACATGAAGAGCCACCCGCCGACCAGGTTGGTGACCAGGGTCGCGGTCCACAGTCGGACCAGGTGACGCAGTCGGCCTCGCCCGGCGAAGACGGCCATGACCGGGAGAAGGAAGTCCTCGGTGAACAGCTCGCTGTGCGCCAGGAGCAGCGCCACCAGCCCTATCCCGAAGGCGAGGCCGGCGAGGAGGTGGTTGCCCGTCGCCTCGAGCACGGCAAGGTACGCCAGCACCCCGACGCCGATCTCGATGCCACCGAACATCCCCGTCGTCAGCAGTGCCCGCCATCCTCGGTGCAGTCGCTCACTGCCTTCCTCGACCGACTCCCGGAAGGACTCTGCAACCTCCTCCTCGACCTCGGCCGCCGCCGGGTCAAGGGCGTCATCGTCACCTGGCCGCATGGCTTCTCCCTCGTTGACAGCGCGATCGTCGTCCAGAGCGTATGCGACGCTGCGTCGACGCGGCCGGCGGCACCAGCACTCACCATGCAGCGGGGCGCGAACGCAAGGTAGGGCTGGTCCGGGAGCTTCGCCCCGTCGGCGTCGAGTTGCACAACGCCTGTGGCGGTCGCAACATCGGCGGACGCCTTTCGACAGTGACAAGGGAGTCCTGATGACAAGTCCGCGCATGAAGCGCACAGTAGGCACGGCGGGGGTGGTCGGCGTGCTGCTGGGCACCGCGCTCGTGACAGCACCCTCCTCCGGTGCTGCGTTGGCCCAGGCCGGGTGTGACACTCGCACGAACAACACCTAGGAGAAGCTGCTCGAGTGTGTCCGTCTGGCCGGTGTCGTCGAGCACATGGAGGAGTTCCAGGCGATCGCCGACGCCAACGGCGCGAACCGGGGCCGACCAGAGCCCCGGCTATGACGCCAGTGTGGACTACGTCGTCGAGGTGCTCGAGGGTGCGGGCTGGTCGGCCGAGGTGGTGCCTTTCACCTACGACGCGGCTGACGTCGTGCTGCAGCAGTTGACGCCAGTCAGCGCGGAGTACATCGCGTTCGACGCCATAGGCACCGGCGAGGGCGACGTCACGGGCAACGTGATTCCGGTCGACATCAACCTCGTCGGGGAACGCGCCAACAGCAGCGGCTGCGAGGCTGCAGCCTTCGCCGGTCTGGACCTGTCAGGACCGAGCGACATCGCGCTGATGCAGCGCGGAACGTGCGCGTTCTCGACCAAGGCACTCAACGCTGAGGCCGCCGGCGCCGAGGCTGTCGTGCTGTTCAACCAGGGCGACCCGAGCACCACCACGGGGGACCGGTTCGGCCCGGTCAATCCGACTCTCGCGCCATTCACGGTGGGCATCCCCGTGGTGGGCACCACCTTCGCGGCCGGTGAGGCTCTTGCGGCACCGGGGTCGACCGCCCAGGTCAAGGTCGACTTCTTCGAGGCCAGTTCGGTCAACGTCATCGGCGAGCTGGCGGGCAAGACGGACGACAACATCGTCATGGCCGGTGCGCACCTGGACTCCGTTCCGGCTGGCCCGGGCATCAACGACAACGGCTCCGGTTCGGCCGCGCTGCTCGAGGTGGCCCAGCAGATGAGCAAGTCCCGTCCCCAGAACACGGTGCGTTTCGCGTGGTGGGGTGCCGAGGAGCTGGGCCTGATCGGTTCGACCGAGTGGGTCGGTCAGCGCACGCCCGAGGAGCTCGACGAGATCGCGCTCCGCCTCAACTTCGACATGATCGGATCCCCGAACTACTACTTCGGCGTCTACGACGCCAACGAGTCGAGCTTCGTGGCGCCGGTCGCTGTGCCGGACGGATCGGTCGACATCGAGAGCACGTTCGAGGCGTTCTACACCCTGCGTGGGGAGCCCTATGACGACTCGGCGTTCAGTGGCCGCAGTGACTACGCGGCCTTCATCGACAACGGCATCCCGTCCGGTGGCCTGTTCACCGGGGCCGAGCAGATCAAGACCGTGGAACAGGAGGTCATCTGGGGCGGCACTGCAGGGGAGCAGTTCGACCCCTGCTACCACCTGGCCTGCGACACGATCGACAACTACGACCCGCACGCACTGGAGGTCAACTCCGACGCGGTCGCCTTCGCCGTGTTCAAGTACGCGGCCTCCACCGAAAGCGTCAATGGTGTCACAGGCGCGAGGGTCCCGGGCAACTTCCAGGTCCCCACCCCGGCCGGCCCCGAACACACCTTCGCGGGCCCGCTCGGCGGAGACGACCACGGACACGACCACGACCACATCAGCGAGTAGCGATTGACTCCCTTGGGGGTGGTCGGACCCTAGGTC
>JBAUUB010000045.1:0-2472 GCA_049582485.1 Dermatophilaceae bacterium | reverse complement strand
CTCCCGAGACCTTGTGGCCCTCGGCCAGCAGTTCCAACACTTCGAGCTCGCGGGGTGACAGCCGAGGAAGCGTCTCACGGCGGACGAGGGCATCCTCGAGGTTGTTCGCGCGGAACACCGTCGGCTTCTCCACCGCGAGGCGCACCGCCGCGAGCACCTTCGCCGCGCCCTCGGACTTGAGCACCAGAGACGAGGCGCCCGCCTCGCGAGCAGCCATGAGAGTCGCATCGTCGTCGTACATCGTCAGCACGACCAAGCCGATCGTCGAGGACTTGCCTCGGATCTGCTTGACGAGGTTGAGCCCGTTGCCATCGGGGAGGCTGACGTCGACGATGACGACGTGCGCCTGCGTCTCGCCGAGCACTCGTACGGCCTCACGCAGGGATCCCGCGTGTGCGACGATGCGGATCGGGCGCTGGCCGTCTTCGACTGTCTCGAGGAACTGCGCCAGCATCTCGACGATCATTGCGTGGTCCTCGACCATGACGACGCGGACCGGCGCAGGTTCAATGGCAGGAGACCGCCCGGGTGGCGCGGCTGTCATTGCTGCAAGGACCTCCTCGGCAGTGGCAGGGCGAGCGACGGATAAGCAGAACCGCCGGCTAGCGGCTCGGCTCCGGCCCCGCCAGGCGTGTCGTCATCATGCCCGTTCGATAACAACCGTGTCGACCAGGAGTCGGAGGACTCGTCCGTCGAGAGGGTGTCCACGACCGGGTGCGCGGGCGGCGGCGCCTCGGCACCCAAAGCGATCTCGAGAAACAGCCCCTGCGGCACGAGGGAGTCGACGATGACCGCGCCGTGGGCGAGGAGAGGGTGCGACGCATAGGAGTCCGCAGTGACCAAGGTCGCCCCGTCGTGCTGGAAGACGATGCGCGCGTTCGGCGCCGCCAGCCAGACGTTCCAGTCGACGAAGGTCGCCCCCGTCGCCCGAGCGTCGTTGAGGACCTCGAGTGCCGCGCGCTGGACCTGCATCTCGACATGAGCGGGGAAGCGGAAGGGGCTCTCGTCGAGCGTCATCGTCGTGCGCACATTGGTGTTCGAGGTGAACTCCTGCAGGGCGCGCGAGAGCATGGCGCCGAGCGAGATCCCGGGCCGCTCGACCATGCGCAGGGTCGAGATCTGGCTGCGGATGTCACCAAGGGAGTCGCGCATCATCGTGCGCAAGGACTCGAGGCCGCGCCGCATGGGCGAGTCCTCCGGCGCCTGCTCGATGAGCGTGTCCACGGAGAAGGCGAGGGCGGCGAGCTCCTGCGCCACACCATCGTGCATGTCCCGGGCCAGCCGGGCCCGCTCCTCGATCGCTGCCCGCCCCCGCAGCCGCGAGAACAGCAAGCCCACCTCGAGCATCGGCGTCACTTTGTGGGCCACTGCCTCGACATGCCGCTGATCCTCGGCCGAGAACGGTTGGGTGGAGCGGTCCAGGGCGATCATTCCGACGAGCGTGTCGTCCGTCGTCGTGATGGGCACGGTGAGGATGAAGGACCGCTCCGGGGAGACGCCGAAGGCGCCGCGCATCGCCACGCCCTCCGACCACGTGCGGTGCAGGATCGACCACGACTCGTTGGGGGACGGCCACGGCATCCGGGTGTGTCCACGGAGTCCGACGACGACCGCATGGTCGTCGGTGCGCAGCAGCACCGCCCCGCGACCGATCTCGAGGTCCTCGGCGATGTCCTCGAGTGCGGAGTCGCCAAGGGCCGGGATGTCGAAGCCGGTCTCGAGGGTGTCCGCCAACGAGGCGAGGCGAGTGAGCAACGCCTTGGCCTCCAAAGCCGCTGCGGCTTCAGGATCGAGGGGCGGCTGGTGCCAGTGCTTGGCCACGAGTGCGGTGAGGAAGGCGAGACCCATCCACCCGAGGACCGCCGCCCCCTCATAGACGTGCTCGACGTCGATGATCGTCATGAGGAAGCCGACAATAAGGCTGATCCACCCGACGATCAGGGTGCCCATGAACCCGGAGTACAGACCGCCGTGGATCGCTGCGACGAGCAGGAGGAGGAGCGCCTCCGGGCCAACCACCTGCAGACCAGTCATGCCCAACGCCGTGAGGAACACGGTCGCGACCGGCATCCAGATGCGGGCATCCTCGGGCCGCCAGTACTTGACCATTACGGACATCACGTCGACCGAGGTGACGGCCAGTGCCCAGGGGAGAATGTCGAAGAAGCCTCCACCGAGAAACGCGATGCCGATCGCGGCGAGCGAAAGGCTCAGCCGAAGCACCAGGCCGAAGCCGGGCACCTTGTGCAGCTGGAACCATCGTGCGCCGTCCATCGCTCCAGTGTGTAGTGCCGTGGTGAGTTTGTCCGCGTCGGAGACCTCCGGCGCGGCGGAATAGAGCCGAACTGCCGATCCCTGGCACGTCCCAGGAACCCGGCGAGCACAACGCCGTATGTGATGATCAGGGGTGCATGCGCCTGCCGTCCTGCACAGGCTGTGCAAAGAAACTTGGGAAGGATGGATACACCGTGA
>JBAUUB010000044.1:0-2353 GCA_049582485.1 Dermatophilaceae bacterium | reverse complement strand
GCTGGCCGAGGCCATGGGCAAGTTCGCGCCCGACCGGACCGTGCTCCCGCTGCCCGACAAACCGTTCAGTGGCGTGGCGGGCCACACCATCGACGAGTCTGTCGGCGACTGGAGCATCGTCGCGGGTCCGAAGGCCCCCGAGGACGCTCCGAACGTGCTCATCGTGCTCATCGACGACGCCGGTTTCGGTGGCCCCGACACCTTCGGCGGCGGCATCCGCACGCCGAACCTGACCCGCGTGCAACAGCAGGGCGTCACGTACAACCGGTTCCACGTCACAGCGGTGTGCTCGCCGACCCGGGCCGCCCTGTTGACCGGCCGCAACCACCACCGCGTCGGTATGGGCGGCATCGCCGAGTTCCCCGGTCCGTTCCCCGGCTACACCGGGGTGCGTCCGCGGGCCTGCACCGCCTTGCCGCGCATCCTGAGGGAGAACGGCTACGTCACCGGTGGCTTCGGCAAGTGGCACATGACCCCGGGTCGCGACATGGGGGCGGCGGGGTCGTTCGACCACTGGCCCACCGGCTGGGGCTTCGACCACTGGTGGGGGTTCCTGACCGGAGCGGCCGGGCAGTACGACCCGATCATCACCCAGGACAACTCCACCCTCGGCGTTCCCGAGGGCGATGACGGCAAGCTCTACTACTTCCCCGACGACATCACCGACAAGACCGTGGAGTGGCTGCACGCCGTGCGGGCGCAGGACGCCGAGAAGCCGTGGTTCGTCTACTACTCCACGGGGGCCACTCACGCGCCGCACCATGTCGCCCAGGAGTGGGCCGACAAGTACAAGGGCCAGTTCGACGACGGCTGGGACGTGTACCGCGAGCGGACCCTGGAGCGGCAGAAGAAGCTCGGCATCGTCCCGGCGGACACCGAGCTCGCGTCGCGCCCGGACGCCTTCCCGGCCTGGGACAGCCTCTCCGAGCCCGAGCGCAAGCTCTACGCGCGACAGATGGAGGTGTTCGCCGGATTCTCGGAGAACGCCGACTGGAACGTGGGCCGGCTGCTCGACGCGGTGGAGGAGATGGGCGAGCTCGACAACACGCTGGTCATCTACATCTGGGGCGACAACGGCGCCTCGATGGAGGGCACGATCACCGGGTCCTTCAACGAGACCACGTTCTTCAACGGTGTCGTGCTCGACGCCGAGGAGCAGCTTGCCCTGATCGACAAGTACGGCGGTATCGCCGAGCTCGGCGGCTTCCACACCGCACCGCACTTCGCCGCGGCCTGGGCGCACGCGAACAACACCCCGTTCCAGTGGGGCAAGCAGATGGCCTCCCACCTCGGTGGCACCCGCGACCCGATGGTGATCTCCTGGCCCCGCAAGATCGCCAGTGGCGGCGACCTGCGCACCCAGTTCACCCACTGCATCGATGTCGTGCCCACGGTGCTCGAGGTCGTCGGCATCCCCGAGCCCACGGTCGTCGACGGAGTCGACCAGGAGCCGATGGACGGCACCAGCTTCGCCTACACCTTCGACGCCCCGGCGGCCGAGGAGCAGCACACCGTGCAGTACTTCGAGATGTACGGCAGCCGCGCGATCTACAAGGACGGCTGGTGGGCCTGCACCAAGCTGGACAAGCTGCCCTGGGACTTCTCCCCCGAGACGCTCGCCCGGTTCGGGCCCGGCGGTCAGTGGAACCCGGACGAGGATGTCTGGCAGCTCTACTACCTCCCCGACGACTTCTCCCAGGCCCATGACATCGCCGCGGACAACCCCGACAAGGTCGCCGAGCTGGTCGAGCTCTTCTGGGCCGAGGCCGAGCGCAACCGCGTCCTACCGCTGCTCGGCGGGTTCGCGGCCTTCTTCGGGATCCTGCCGCCGATGCCGACCCAGACCCGGTTCACCTTCGCCGGTGACGTGCAGAACATCCAGACGACGATGATCCCGCGTATCTACGGGCGGTCCTACGCCATCGAGGCCGACGTGCACGTTCCCGAGGGTGGTGCTGAGGGAGTGCTCGTGGCGTTCGCGGACTTCATCGGCGGGTTCGCCCTCTGGGTCGACGAGAACGGTCTGCTCAACCACACCTACCAGTTCCTCGGCATCGACACCTACCGCCAGACCTCCACCGAGCCCATCCCCACCGGGGACGTCACCCTCACCATGCTGTTCGAGGCGGACGAGTCCAAGCCCGGCACCGGCGGTCACGTCACGCTGTGGGCCGGCGACAGGCAGATCGGCGAGGGCGAGATGCCCCACAGCATCGCGCTGCTGTTCACCACCTACGCCGGCATGGACATCTCGCGCGACAACGGCGGGGTCGTCGACCTGGACTACGAGGACCGGGCCCCTTACGCCTTCACCGGCACCGTGCGGAACGTGGTCTTCGACCTCGCGCCACAC
>JBAUUB010000043.1:0-4063 GCA_049582485.1 Dermatophilaceae bacterium | reverse complement strand
CCTGCACGGCGGGCTCGATGACCGTGTCCGTGACCCATCCGATCGCCCACGCGGTGCCGACGGTCGCCGAGGCCCACAGGACGGAGCCGACGACGGCGACAGAGGTCGCGCGCGGTTGGGCGCGCATCCCACTCCAGATGACCCGCAGCCCGCGGCGCAGCACAGCGCCGGTGGCCGCGGGCCGGGGCCCGGGCGCGGTGGTGGTCGAGGACACTTGCTCGAATCTACGTGAGCACGCCGACGGTCTCGTAGTCGGCCACGCGGGCCGCCAGCCATCCGAGGTGCTGGCGCGGGTCGCCGTAGGTCCGTTCGATGGCGGTCAGCATCGCGGTCAGGTGCCCGACGGCGTACTCCGCCGTAACACCGATACCACCGTGCAGCTGGATGGCCTCCTGGCCGAGGTGCCGTCCGGTGCGCGCGAGGACCACCCGGCAGCGCGAGACGAGCGCCGGATCGGTGTCGCCCTCGGCGACGGACATCGCCAGATACATCGCCGTCGAGCGGGCCAGCTCGAGTGAGACGTACATGTCGGCCGCGCGATGCGTGAGCGCCTGGAAGGCGGCGAGGGGCACGCCGAACTGCTTGCGGGTACGCAGGTAGTCGCTGGTCATCGTCATGGCGGACTCCATCGCCCCGAGCGCCTGCCCGGCCAGCACGACGGAGGCGAGCGCGAGGGCGTCGGCCAGAGCCCGGTCGGCGTCCGCTCCGCGCAGGAGTATGCGAGCGTCGGCTCCGTCGAGGACGAGCACGTCGTTCTCGACCCGGGGCTCGTCGACGAGCACGAGCACCGTCTCACCCTGCTCCCCCGAGCCGCCCTCCGCTGAGCCGTCGTCGACCCGCGCCGAGACGACCGCATGCGTCGCGGCTGCACCGGACGGGACCGGACCCTTGGTGCCGGACACGGCGGCCCCGTCACCGGAGACCGTGGCCGTGACCCCTTCGGGGACGGGCGAGAAGGCGCGCATCGGCTCGGCCAGGGCCGGGAGCACGAGCGCCTCCCCCGAGACCGCGGAGCCGACGAGATCGTCGCCGGCTGCGGCGAGCAGCGAGTTCGCGAGCAGCGCGTCCGGGTAGGCGCTCTGAACACCGGCGCGGCCGAGCTCGCGCGCGGCGACGAAGACCTCCACGGCGCTGGCGCCGAAGCCGCCTGCATCCTCCGAGAAGGGCAGACCGAGCAGGCCGGTCTCGGCCATCGCCGCCCAGAGCTCCGCGTCGTGTGGGCGCGGCCCCGCGCCGGTCGCGCTCGGCCGGGCACCACGGCGCGAGGCCATCTCGCGAACGGCCTCGCCGAGCGCCTTGTGCTCGCTGTCGAGTGTGAAGTCCATCGGTTCTCTCCTCAGCCCTTGAGCCCGAGCACGCTGCCGGCGATGATCTGGCGCTGGACCTCGTTGGACCCACCGTAGATCGACGCCTTACGGAAGTTCAGGTACCTGGGCGTCGAGCGTCGCGCCCAGCCGGGGATGACGGCGTCGTCCTCGATCTCGCCGACCGCGTCGTCGTCGATGAGCCAGACGAGCGACATGGTGCCGGCCACGTCGACCGCCAGCTCGAGAACGTCCTGCTGCAGTTGGGTGGCGCGGATCTTCAGGATCGAGGAGGCCGGGTCCGGCTTGCCGTCGTGGGAGTGGCCCGCGACGCGCAGGACCGTGACCTCGAGGGCCATCAGCTCGGCCTCGAGCTCGGCGACCCGGGCCGCGACGAGCGGGTGAGCCAGCACCGAGCCGCCGTTCTCGCCCGTGACGCGCGCGGCATACGACTTGATCCGGGCCAGGTGCCGCTTGAGCGCTCCGACCGCGGCGATCCCGGACCGCTCGTTGCCGAGGAGGAACTTCGCGTAGTCCCAGCCGCGGTTCTCTTCTCCGACGAGGTTCTCGGCGGGCACGCGGACGTCGGTGAAGAAGACCTCGTTGACCTCGTGACCACCATCCAGCAGCTGGATCGGTCGGACCTCGATCCCCGGTGTGGTCATATCGATGAGAAGGAACGAGATGCCCTCCTGCTTCTTCGCCCGTGGGTCGGTGCGGACCAGTGCGAAGATCCAGTCCGCGTGCTGGGCCATGGTCGTCCACGTCTTCTGGCCGTTGACGACCCACTCATCGCCATCACGCACCGCGGTCGTGCGCAAGGAGGCCAGGTCCGAGCCGGCGTCTGGCTCCGAGAAGCCCTGGCACCACCAGATGTCGAGGTTGGCCGTGGCCGGGAGGAACCGTTCCTTCTGCTCCTGGCTGCCGAAGGTCGCGATGACCGGTCCGACCATGCTCACGTTGAACGGCAGCAGCCCGGGCACGCCCGCGGCCTGCATCTCGGACTGCCAGATGTGCAGCTGGCGTGGCGACCAGCCGCGCCCGCCCCACTCCACGGGCCAGTGCGGCACCGCGTACCCGGCCGCGTTGAGGATCCGCTGGCTTCGGATGAACTCATCCTTGGTCAGCTCCACCCCCGCGCTCACCTTGTCGCGCAGCTCCTGCGGCACCTGCGTCGTCATGAACTCGCGCACCTCGGCCTGGAACCGCGCGTCCTGCGCGCTCAGCGACCGCTGCATCGGCCCGCCCCTTGTCTCTCGGTTGGACTTGGTCTGTCGGTTGGTCTCGTGGATCTCGTCGGATGCCCCACCAACCTAATACGGCGTGTGGCAGGCTCTCGCCCATGGATAGCACGATGCAGTCGCCCCCTCTTCTGATCAGCTCGATCCTCGAGTACGGCTCCACGATCCACGCCGACCAGGAGGTGGTGACCTGCACCGATGCCGACGGCTCCGCCCGCAGGATGTCGTATGCGGAGGTCGGCCGCCGTTCGGCACAGCTGGCCCATGCCTTGCGCGGGTTGGGCGTCGAGGGCGACAACCGGGTGGCCACGTTCATGTGGAACAACGCCGAGCACCTCATCGCCTATCTCGCCGTCCCATCCATGGGCGCTGTCCTGCATGCGCTGAACATCCGGCTCTTCCCCCAGCAGCTGATCTACATCACCGCACACGCCGGCAACGAGGTCGTCATCGTCGACAACACCCTCGCGGCCCCGTTCAGCCAGCTCCTGCCCCACCTGACCACGCTCCGCCACGTCATCGTCAACGGCCCGGTCGACGACGCGACGCGCGAGGCGCTCGCCGCCCCCGACCACATCGAGGCGGTGCACGACTTCTACGGCCTGCTCGAGGGACAGCCGGAGAGCTACGACTGGCCGCGCGACCTCGACGAGGCCTGCGCCAGCTCGATGTGCTACACCTCCGGCACCACCGGCAACCCGAAGGGCGTCGCCTACTCTCACCGGTCCAACTACCTGCACTCCGGGGCCGTGGGCATGGCGCTCGGAGTCGGCCAGGGCGACCGGCTGCTCACGGTCGTTCCGCTGTTCCATGCCAATGCCTGGGGTTTCCCCTACCTCTGCCTGCTCGCGGGTGCGTCGCTGATCATGCCCGACCGGTTCCTCCAGGCCGAGCCGCTGGCCCGGCTCATCGAGCGCGAGAAGGTCACCAGCGGTGGCGGTGTTCCGACGATCTGGAACGACCTGGTCCGCTACCTCGACGAGCACCGGCCGGACGTCTCGAGCGTCAAGCGGCTCATGGTGGGCGGCTCGGCCTGCCCGCCCGCACTGATGCGCGCCTTCCAGGACCGGCACGACATCGAGATCATCCACGGGTGGGGCATGACCGAGATGTCACCCGTCGGAACGCTCGCGATCCCGCCGGCGGGCGTGGAGGAGGGGAGCGACGCATACTGGCGGTATCGGGCGGCCCAGGGACGGCTGCTGCCGGGCGTCGAGGCGCGACTGATCGGTCCGGACGGCTCTGAGCAGCCCTGGGACGGCGAGTCGGTCGGTGAGCTCGAGGTGCGCGGGCCGTGGATCACTGCCTCGTACTACGCGAACGGGACCGAGTCCGAGGCCGAGCGCGACGAGATGGCCGCGAAGTTCCACGACGGCTGGCTGCGCACCGGCGACGTCGGAGCGCTCACCCGGGACGGCTACCTCATCCTCACCGACCGGGCCAAGGACGTCATCAAGTCCGGCGGGGAGTGGATCAGCTCGGTCGACCTCGAGAACGAGATCATGGCCCATCCCGCGG
>JBAUUB010000042.1:0-71126 GCA_049582485.1 Dermatophilaceae bacterium | reverse complement strand
CCCACGGAGGGCTTGCACCCTCACACGCTTTCGAGGCGTGCTCCTTAGGCCGCTCGGACACGCCACCGCCGACGAGGGTACCCGAGGTGGCCGACCGATCGGTAATCACCGGCGGCGGCTCTGGGCCCGCGCACCCACGCATAGGCTGAGCCCATGACTGCGCCGTCGACGATGCCGCTGAAGATCGGCTACAAGGCCTCCGCCGAGCAGTTCGACCCCCAGCGACTCGCGTCGTATGCGGTGCTCGCCGAGGAGGTCGGGCTGGACACGGTGACGATCTCGGACCACTTCCAGCCGTGGCGCGTCACCGGCGGGCACTCGCCCAACGCGCTGACCTGGCTGGGCTTCGTCGCGGCGCGCACCGAGCGGGTGCTGCTCGGCACCTCCGTCCTCACGCCGACCTACCGCTACAACCCGGCCGTCATCGCGCAGTCCTTCGCCACCCTCGGCTGCCTCGCCCCCGGCCGCGTCGCGCTCGGCGTCGGGACGGGGGAGGCGCTCAACGAGGTCGCGGTCGGTTCGGTCCCGGAGGACGGGTGGCCGGAGTTCAAGGAGCGGTTCGCGCGGCTGCGTGAAGCGGTCACCGTGATCCGGGAGCTGTGGGAGGGCGAGCCGGTGACCTTCGACGGCGACTACTACCGCACCGAGGAGGCGGTCATCTACGACCGGCCGGAGCAGCGCATACCCCTCTATATCGCGGCGGGCGGGCCGATGATGGCGCGCTATGCGGGCCGCTACGGCGACGGGATGATCTGCACCTCGGGCAAGGGCCGCGAGCTCTACGCGGACGGGCTGCTGCCGGGGCTGGTCGAGGGCGCGACGGCCAAGGATCGCGACCCGGCCGGCATCGACCGGATGATCGAGATGAAGATCTCATGGGACCCCGACGCCGAGCGCGCGCTGGAGAACACCCGCTTCTGGGCGCCGCTGTCACTGACGGCCGAGGAGAAGCACTCGATCCACAGCGCCGCCGAGATGGAGGCCAAGGCCGACGCCCTGCCGATCGAGCGGGTCGCCAAGCGGTGGATCGTCAGCGCCGACCCCGACGAGATCGTCGCGGCCGTCAGGGACTACACCGACCTCGGCTTCACCCACCTCGTCGTGCACGCACCGGGCGATGACCAGGAGCGGTTCCTGCGCACCTTCGCCGACGCCGTCCTGCCCGGACTGCGCGAGCTCCAGCCTGCCGCGCTCGGCGCCTGACCGGCCGCACCCAAGGACGACCATGACCGGGCACCTCGGGCACCAGCCGCTGCGCGGCATCCGCGTCATCGAGATCGACGGCATCGGGCCGGTCCCGTTCGCCTGCCGGCTTCTGCACGGCCTCGGGGCCGACGTCCTGCGCATCACCCGGCCGGACTCGGGCGCGTTCGGCGAGGTCGGCCGGGCCCTGACGATCGGGCGACCCGCGCATACCGTCGACCTGAAGACCGACGCCGGCCGACGCGAGGTCCTCGACCTGCTCCGCGGTGCGGACGTCCTCGTCGAAGGACTGCGGCCCGGGGCCATGGAGCGACTCGGTCTCGGCCCTCGCGAGGTGCTGCGCCGCCACCCGAAGGTCGTCTACGCGCGGATGACCGGGTGGGGTCAGGACGGGCCTCTCGCGCAGCGGGCCGGACACGACATCACGTATGCGGCGCTCGCCGGAGCCCTTCATCTCGCCGGGTCGCCGGAGCAGCCCGCGCCGCCGGCCAACCTGCTCGCGGACTTCGGCGGCGGGTCGATGTTCCTCGTCGTCGGCATCCTCGCGGCGTTGCTCGAGCGCGGGCGCACCGGCGTCGGCCAGGTCGTGGACGCGGCGATGGTCGACGGCGCCGCCGCGCTGACGACGATGCTGCACGGTCTGCTGGCTCAGGGCCTGTGGTCGGACCGCCGAGGCGCGAACCTGCTTGACGGCGGCGCACCGTTCTACTCGACCTACCGCTGCGCCGACGGTGGCTTCGTCGCGGTCGGCGCGCTCGAGCCGCACTTCTACCGGGCCCTCGTCGACGGCCTCGGACTCGGAGCGCGGTTCGCCGCCGAGCGGGTGTCCCAGGACGACCTGTCCAGCTGGCCGCGCATGCGGGCGGCGCTCGCCGAGGTGTTCGCCACGAGGTCGCGCGACGAGTGGGCCGTCCACTTCGCCGACACCGACGCGTGCGTTGCGCCCGTGCTCAGCCTCGGCGAGGCCACGGAGCATCCGCACCTGCGGGCCCGCGGCGTCTTCGGCGCCGAAGGCGGAGCGAGCCTGCCGCGGGTCGCGCCGCTGTTCAGCGGTCCGGACTCGGTCGACCTGCCGCGGCCGGGGAACGGGTCGGTCTGACTTCCACAGAGAACCTCGCGGTTCAGGGGACAAAGGTTCCCTCCGGAAGGAGCCCTTTCTCTCCCCACCCGGGAAAGGGCGCGCAGGGCCCGCCGAACGGGTCAGCCGACCCGCCAGAACGGGGTGAGATCGGCGACGCGCTGCCAGGCGTGAACGCACTCCAGCCGGCTGGGCCGCGCGATGTCGCTGCCGGAGACCAGCCCGAGGTCGTTGCGCAGGTTGTCGGCGACGGCATGGTCGTTGACGAGGCCGAACGTGTCCTGCAGCCCGGCCACCGTCGCGGCGAAGTGCTGCGGCACCGAGACCGTGTCTCCCTCGTCGGTGTGCACCGTGCCGGCCTCGGGGTAGAGCGTGTCGAAGAACTGGCAGCCGTAGCGCAGCTTCTTGCCCTCGATCCGAACCCGGTGCAGGGCGTGGTCGGACATGGTCATCAGGTGCGGACCGGCGAGGAGTATGCGGTGGTACCGCCGGTCCAGAGCCTCGTCGGTGACGTGGCGCGCCGGGCCGTCGCGCAGCCCGGCGACATGGCCCAGCCAGTCCGGCCGGCTCCGCCAGCGCTCGAGCTCGTCCCAGACCCGCTCCCAGGAGACGCTCTCCAGGACCAACCGGGCCCGCGCATACGCCACCGAGCGTGCGGCGTCCAGACGCTCGACATCGGCCTCGTCCCAGCCCTCCTCGCGAGCTCGGATGAGCGCGACGTCGAGGTCACGCGCGGGGCCGAGGGGAGTGAGCACGAGGCGAAGGCGCACCTTGATCTCCTGCGCGACCGGGTCGTCGCGCACGAGCACCCGCATGAGGGACAGCAGGGCCCGCAGCCGTCGCGTCGAGACCCTGGTCTGGTGCAGGCAGTCCGGGTGCCCGGTCTCCAGCCAGCACAGCCGGTTGGGTCGCAGGTGCTCGAGGCAGGCGTCGATGGCGATGCCGAAGGCCTCACCCGCGGTCGCGTCGAGGGGGACGACGACGTCGGTGGACTTCGTCGACGGCGACTCGGGGTCCCCGGCCATCACCGTGGCCGGCAGGTTCGGACCGTCAGCACGTCGGGATCTCTCCCGGCAGCGGGTCGAAACTGCTGAAACCGTTCCCCAGCACAATGTCCAGGTCGGCGCCCTCCCGCTCGATGGGGGTCAGCGAGATGCGCGGCTGGAAGTACGTGCGGTATGCCTCGGCGTACGGCGCGCCGTCCGGGCCGAAGCGGACCTCCGCGAAGCCGGGCAGGTCGCGATCGAGGGGGTCGTTCGCGACCGAGCCCACCATGAAGCCGTCGTCGCGCAGCAGCGCGGCGGCCGCACCCGCCAACCCGGCCTTGTCGGTGGCGTTGTAGACGTTGACCGTCACCAGCCGTGGGTCCGCGAAGGAGCACGTCGACGTGGCGTTCGGCGTCGCGCCGGCCTCGCCCGTCCCGCCGTCTCGGATGTAGGACCACGCCCAGTAGAAGGCACCCCCGAGGAACATCACGGTGAGCAGCAGCGTGATCGCGGTGCGTCGCTGCCGCCGTCTCCGGCTCGAGATGCCGCTCTCATAGACGTAGTCGCTCATACTCTCTTCTTCCGCACGTCCGCCATGTCGTCAAACCGTCGTGCCTCTACCGAACCCTAGTGAAGAACAAGGACCCGGGCGTGCAGGGTCGCGCGCTGCTGCAACGCGGCGCGCAGCGCCCGGTGCAGGCCCTCCTCGAGATACAGGTCGCCCTCCCAGTCGACGACGTGCGCGAACAGGTCGCCGTAGAAGGTGGAGTCCTCCGACAGCAGCGCTCCCAGGTCGATGCTCCGCTTCGTGGTGATGAGGTCGTCGAGGCGCACCATCCGCGGCGGGACGTCGGACCAGTCCTTCGGGGTCACCTTCCCGTGGTCGGGATAGGGGCGGGAGTCGCCGACAGCCTTGAAGATCACTCAGGCAGCCTACGAGGTATGCGGTGGTCGCCGGGGCATCCCCGTCACCGGCCGGGCCCGGTCGTTATCGAAACGCAAAGTCCTCGCCGTGCGGCGTCGGTCATCGTCGTCCCGAGACCGGCGCACCACTAGCCTGGGGCGCGTGAGTGACGACGCCGTGAGCACAGACGCCGAGGAGCCGACCCTGGTCGCCGCCATCAGGGAGGGCTATGCCTTCGACGGCCCTGCCCTGCACTTCGGTGCCGGGGTGGTCGACGGTCAGGCCTTCCCCGACGCCGCCGTCCGGATCCCGCTGTCGATGATGAACCGGCACGGTCTGGTCGCCGGCGCCACCGGGACGGGCAAGACCAAGACGCTCCAGCTCATGGCCGAGCAGCTGGTCGAGCAGGGCGTCCCGGTCTTCCTGGCGGACATCAAGGGCGACCTGTCGGGCATGGCGACGGCCGGCGAGAGCAATGACAAGCTGCTCGAACGCTCGGCCGACGTCGGTCTGACCTGGGCGCCCACCGCATACCCGGCGGAGTTCTTCTCGCTCGGCGGCCTGGGCAAGGGCATCCCGATCCGGGCCAGCGTGTCGCAGTTCGGGCCCATCCTGCTCGCCAAGGTCCTGGGTCTGAACCAGACGCAGGAGTCCAGCCTCCAGCTGATCTTCCACTACGCCGACACCAAGGGGCTGTGGCTGGACACCCTCGAGGACCTGCGGGCGGTCATCCAGTTCCTCACCTCGGACGTCGGCAAGGCCGAGCTCAAGGGGATCGGCGGGATCTCCACCGCGACGGCCGGCGTCATCCTGCGCGAGCTGACCGCCTTCGCCGCCCAGGGGGCGGACGTGTTCTTCGGCCTCCCCGAGTTCGACAGCGACGAGCTCATCCGCCAGGCGGCCGACGGCCGCGGCCAGCTGTCCCTGCTCGAGCTGCCCGCCGTCCAGGACAAGCCGGAGCTGTTCTCGACGTTCCTCATGTGGTTGCTGGCCGACCTGTTCGCCTCCCTGCCCGAGGAGGGCGACCTCGACAAGCCCAAGCTGGTCTTCTTCTTCGACGAGGCACACCTGCTGTTCAACGGGGCGAGCAAGGACTTCCTGAACGCGATCCAGCAGACGGTGCGCCTGATCCGGTCCAAGGGCGTCGGCGTCTTCTTCGTCACCCAGTCCCCCAAGGACGTGCCGGGTGACGTGCTCGCGCAGCTCGGCAACCGGGTCCAGCACGCCCTGCGGGCCTTCACCCCGGATGACCAGAAGGCGCTGCGGGCGGCGGTGCGGACCTATCCGGACACCGAGTACGACCTCGAGGAGCTGCTCACCTCACTCGGAATCGGGGAGGCCGTCATCACGGTGCTGTCCGAGAAGGGCGCGCCCACGCCCGTCGCATGGACGAGGATGCGTGCGCCGCAGTCCCTCATGGACCCCTCGCCCGAGTCCGTCCTCGACGCCGCGGTCGAGGCCTCCCCGCTGCGGGCGAAGTACTGGGAGGCGGTCGAGCGCGAGTCGGCGCACGAGATGCTCACGGAGCAGGAGGCGAAACGCACTGCCGAGGAGGAGCAGGCGCGTCTGGAGGAGGAGAACGCCCGCATCCGCGAGGCGGCGGCCGCCCAGGCCGAGAAGGAGCGCGTAGCCGCCGAGAAGGAGCGGGCGGCTGCGGAGAAGCAGACGGCGCGGCAGGCCAAGGACGACCCCGGCGTCGTCGGGTCGGTCGTGCAGTCGAGCGCCTTCCGGTCGATGCTGCGATCTGCGGGCACCGTCATCGGACGCGAGATCACCCGGTCGATCTTCGGCAACTCCCGGCGGCGCTGAGCCTGTCGCTGAGCCGCCCCCCTGTGTCAGCCGGAGCCGTCGAGCGAGAGGATGGCCCGCGCGTAGGCGCACTCGAGGCTGGCGTCGGTCAGCGTGCGTGGTGCGTCGCCGACGGTGTAGCGCACCTCCCACCCCTCCTCGGCCGGGGCGACCCACAGCAGCCGGTCCCCGAGGAGCTCGCGCAGCTGGTCCTCGCGCGGCAGCCACAGGGCCTGGTCCAGCGTGACGGCGTCCAGTGCCCACTCCGTCGTGCCGTTGAAGCCGAGCAACGACTGGCCCTCGAAGTGGTAGACCTCGACGGTCAGGTCCGAGATCCAGAACACCTCGCCGGTCAGCAGCTCGGCGTCGATGATGAAGCGATCGCCCGCCTGGGGCTGCCAGAGCACGCCCGCGGCGGCCAGGTCGCGGGCGAGCTGCACGGTGAGCATGCCCACCATGCTGCCATCCGTGCGTGCCCACGCGGGCCGGTGTCCCGCCGAGTGTGCCGCGGGGCCGACCTCAGTGGCGGGTGTTGCGCAGGGTGTCCGCGAGCCGGTCCAGGACGGAGGCGTCCTCGATCGTCCCCGGGACCGTCGGCGTCTTGCCGTCGGCGATCTCGCGCATCGTCTTGCGCAGAATCTTGCCCGAACGCGTCTTGGGCAGCGCAGGCACGATGTCGACCTGGCGCAGCGCCGCCACCGCCCCGACCTCGTCGCGGACCCGCTGGACCAGTTCCTTGACGATCCGGTCACCGTCGCCGTCGGCGTCGATGCCGCCCTTGAGGACGACCAGACCGCGGGGGATCTGACCCTTGAAGTCGTCGGCCACCCCGATGACCGCACACTCGGCGACGGCAGGGTGCCCGGCGAGAGCCGCTTCGATCGACCCGGTGGAGAGGCGGTGGCCGGCGACGTTGAGGACGTCGTCGGTGCGGCCCATCACGAAGAGGTAGCCGTCCTCGTCGATCAGGCCGCCGTCGCCGGTGAGGTAGTAGCCCTCGAAGGCCGAAAGGTAGCCGGCGACGTAGCGCTCGTCGTCGTTCCAGAGCGTCGGCAAGGTGCCAGGCGGCATGGGCAGGCGGATGCAGATCGCGCCCTCATGGCCGGGCTCGACCTGCCGACCCACCTCGTCGAGGACGTGCACGTCGTAGCCCGGCACCCGGACCGAGGGGGAGCCGGGCTTGATCGGCATCGGCTCCAGACCGCGCAGGTTGGCCGCGATGGGCCACCCCGTCTCGGTCTGCCACCAGTTGTCGACGACCGGGATGCCGAGCCGCTCGCTCGCCCACTCGTAGGTGTCCGGGTCGAGCCGCTCCCCGGCGAGGAAGAGCGTCTCCAGCGAGGAGAGGTCGTACCTGCGCATCAGGTCGCCGGCTGCGTCCTCCTTCTTGATGGCGCGGTATGCGGTGGGCGCCGTGAACATGGCCTTGACGCCGTAGTCGGCGATGACCCGGAAGAAGGCGCCGGCATCCGGGGTGCCGACCGGCTTGCCCTCGTAGAGGACCGTCGTCGCCCCGGTGATGAGGGGGGCGTACACGATGTAGGAGTGGCCGACGACCCACCCGACGTCGGACGCGGTGAACCACACGTCACCCGGACCGATGCCGTAGACGTTCTCCATCGACCACCGCAAGGCGACGGCGTGGCCGCCGTTGTCGCGGACGATGCCCTTCGGGCGGCCGGTCGTGCCGGAGGTGTAGAGGATGTAGAGCGGGTCGGTCGCCCCGACCTCGACGCACTCGGTCGGCCGGGCGGTCTCGCCCGCCATCAGCTCGTCCCAGTCCAGGTCCCGCTCGCCCATGGCGGCGGGCGCCTGCTCGCGCTGGAGGATGATGCACCGCTCGGGCTTGTGGCTGCTGCGCTCGATCGCGGCGTCGAGGTACGGCTTGTACTCGACGACGCGGGTGGGCTCGATCCCGCACGAGGCGGAGGCGATGACCTTGGGGTTGGCATCCTCGATCCGCGCCGCGAGCTCGGCGGGCGCGAAGCCGCCGAAGACGACGGAGTGGATCGCGCCTAGTCGGGCGCAGGCGAGCATCGCGACGACCGCCTGCGGCACCATCGGCATGTAGATGACGACCCGGTCGCCCTTCTCGACACCGAGGCTGCGCAGGACGCCCGCGAACCGGCTGACCTGGTCGAGCAGCTCGGCGTAGGTGAAGCGCTCGGCGGACCCGGTCACCGGGCTGTCGTAGTACAGCGCGACCTGGTCCCCTCGACCGGCCTCGACGTGCCGGTCGAGGGCGTTGAAGCACGTGTTGAGCGTCGCGCCGGTGAACCACCGGTAGAACGGCGGGTTGCCGTCGTCGAGGACGGTCGTCGGCGGAGTGATCCAGTCGATCGCCTCGGCGGCCTCCCCCCAGAAGGCGTTCGGGTCGGTCAGTGCCTTGTCGTATGCGGTGGTGTACGCGCCGTTGCCCATGGTCGCCATCCTGCTGGGCCGGGTCCGGCCTGGCTAGGGCGTGGGTCACCCTCGTCCGTGGGCGGCGGCTCGCAGGCGACGAGCGGCCCCCGATCCCGCGTTTGGCGCGTAGTTACCAGTTCGGCGCGAGATCTCGCACCGGTCGGTCGTGCAGCGCACCGCCGTCGAGTCGGGTGGCCAAGTCACGTGGCGGAGGACGGAGGACCCGATGTCGCCGCGCGTGCTCGTGCCTCGCACGACCGGCTCCGTCTCCCTGCATCGCCCATCCCCGCGCACGACAAAGCCCCGGTCGCAAGCTCCCGGGGCTGAGTCGTGTGGCGGAGGATGGGGGATTTGAACCCCCGAGGGTTTTATCCCAACACGATTTCCAATCGTGCGCACTAGGCCACTATGCGAATCCTCCAACGGAGGAGGTTACCCGAGTCCGGGCATGGCCACGAAATCCCCTGTCGCACGCTCCGAGGTGCTCAGCCCTGCGACGAGGACACGGGAGGGCCGATCCACAGCAGGACCGCCGTCGCTCCGAGAACCGCCACCGTTCCGATGACCAGGGCGTGCCCGGGACGACGCACGCCCCACCCCACGACCCGCTCGGGGAGCGTGCGAGCGGCAGTGCCCGACCCGAGCCGCCACTGCTCGCCCAGAGCGCCGTCGCGCTCGAGCCGGCGCTCCGCCCACACCGTGAGGAACGGCGGAACGGCGGCGGCCATGGTCAGGGCCGCGGTGCGCACCGACCACTGTCGGTCCACCCAGAGGACCACCGCGACGAGTACGTACCCGAGGAAGACGACCCCGTGCAGGAGCCCGAAGACCTGGACCGCCAGGTCGGTGGTGCGCGTCACGTACTTCAGCGTCATGCCGACGAGGAGCAGCCCCCAGGTGACCATCTCAGCCGCGGCGAACCGGCGGAACAGCGTGCGCGGTGACATGACTCCATCCTCGGTGTCTACTCACCGTCGCGCCAAACCGGTCCCATTTCGCCGTCGCCCTCACTGCGACCTAGACTGGCTCACGGCACCCCGCGTGGTGGTACCTCACTGAACTCCCCCAGGGCAGGAATGCAGCAAGGGCAGGTGAGCTCTTCCAGGTACGCGGGGTGTCCTCCGTTCGGACGACCTCTGGTGACCAGCGGAACAGGAGAGTGACCCCGCGGGTCGAGCGGCCTACGCTGGAGACAGGCGGGGCCTTCCTGCTGGAGGTACGCCATGAACGCTGCGAACGCGCGAACCCGGATTGTGGCCCGCTGCGCAGCCCTCGCCGTCGCCGGACTCCTCGCGGCCATGTCCCCGACCGCGGCGACCGCATCGGCGGTTCCCGAGGTCGAGGTCCTCATCCCCCCGAACCCCATCACCCTCGAGAACCGACACCCGGGCGATCCCACCTGGCGCATCCCGTGGGCCGGCAAGGTGGTTGCCGACGACCGCACGATGGCGATCAAGGGCTACGCGTCGGCGACGAGCGTCCGTGCCGGGGAGTCGATCGGCCTGCACGTGAAGGCGGGAGGGCCGTTCACCTACCACGTCTACCGAATCGGGGACTACCAGGGCCTCGGTGGGCGGCTGATGGCGGTGGGCTCCGGCCCGGCGACCGCCCAGCCCGCCTGCCCCACCGCCGACACCGGCATGATTTCGTGCCCCTGGTCGCGCACCGTCACGGTTGCGACGACACAGTCATGGACGTCGGGTGTCTACGTCGTCGTGCTCACCACCGCCGGCTACCAGAACTACGTCACGTTCGTAGTGCGGGACGACCGCCCCGGCGTCGTACTCGCCGTCTCGCCGACGAACACCTACCAGGCCTACAACAACTTCCCGGACGACGGGCTGACCGGCAAGAGCCTCTACGCGTACAACTCCTACGGGGCGACCACGGTCAACGGGACCGTGTTCGCGGTGACGGTCAGCTATGACCGGCCCTACGCCCGAACGGGCGTGACCGACGTGCTTCGCGATGAGCTTCCCTTCATCCAGTGGGCGGAAGCGCGGGGGTATGACCTGACCTACGCCACCGACGTCGACCTCCACTCGCACCCACGCCTGGCCTCCGATGCTCGAGCGGTGTGGGTCCCGGGCCACTCCGAGTACTGGACCGACACCATGTACGAGGCGATCGAATCCGCTCGCGACGCCGGGGTGAGCGGAGCCTTCCTCGGCGCCAACGACCTGTTCTGGCGGGTCCGGCTGGAGCCGGACGCCGCAGGCAGGCCCGACCGACGGATGACGTGCTGGAAGGACGTGCCAGAAGGTGACCCCGTCCAGGACCCCGAGCTGCGCACTGACCTCTTCCGGCGCCTCGGCAAGTCCGAACAGCTGATCCTCGGGGAGATGTACTCGGCGCCGCAGGGGCTCACCCAGGGCCGGCATCCCTGGGTCGTGACCGCGGCGAACAGCTGGTTCTACCGGGGTACCGGAATGACCAACGGCACGTCGATCAACGGCATCGTGGGGGGCGAGACCGACTTCCGACACGCAGGCGACCCGTTCCCCGCATCGCTGCAGAGCTTCGTCCTCTCCCGGTCGCCCACGGTCGACCGGTACGGCGGAGCAGGACTCGGCGAGAGCGTGCTCTACCGCGCTCCTTCGGACGCCTGGGTCTTCGACGCCGGCAGCCTGCGCTACACCTGGGGGCTCGGCACCGTCGGCACCGTCGACCCCCGGGCCCAGGTCATGACGACGAACCTGATGGCCAGGCAGGCCGGTTTCGCCTCCACCACGAGCGCCGAGCGGATCGGCGGTTCCGATCGCTATGAGACCGCAGCGATGGTCTCCGCGCGGACCTTCGACCCCGGCGTGCCGACCGTATGGCTCACCACCGGCCTCGACTTCCCCGACGCGTTGTCGGCCAGCGCCGCCACGCGCGGTGAGTCACCGGTTCTCCTCGTCCGACCGGATGCGATCCCCGCCGCAGTCGCGGCCGAACTCGCACGCCTGCATCCTGGGGCGGTTCGTGTCCTCGGTCGGCCTGCGACCATCAGTGACGCGGTCCTGCGTGAGGCTCAGCGGATCACCGGAGCACAGGTCGCCCGCATCGCCGGTGACGACCGGTTCGCCACCTCCGCGCTGGTCAGCCGCGACACCTTCGCCCCAGGGGTGCCGGTGCTCTTCGTCTCCACTGGCCTGAAGTTCCCCGACGCCCTTGCGGCCGGCGCGGCCGGCGCCCAGGCGGGCGGACCGGTGCTGCTCACCCGTCCTGACGGACTCAGCGCGGCTGTGCGTGCCGAGATCGAGCGTCTGGCTCCGAGCCGCATCATCGTGACCGGTGCGACCGACGCTGTCGCAGAATCCGTGTTCACTCAGCTGCAAGGAATCGCTCCGACCATCCGGTTGGCCGGGTCGGACCGCTACGAGACCGCGCGGATGGTCTCCCGTGACCTAGGCTCCGCGGGGACGTCGACCGTGGTGGCGCTCACGACGGGGCAGAACTTCCCCGACGGCCTGGCAGGTGCGGCCATGGTGGCCAACCGCGGCGGGACGATCGTCCTGGTGCGAAGCACCCTCGACCCGGCGTCGGCGGAGGAGATCGTGCGAAGCGACCCCGGCCGGCTGGTCTTCCTCGGCACCGACCCGACCGTCTCCACGGCGGTCGAGAAGGCCGCGCGTCGCCTCTTCGACGTCGTCGACGGGGTGCCCACGCCGGTCATCACGGACCCGGTTCCTCCCATGCTGCCTGCAAGCGCGGTGCTGAACAGGACGACACAGGAGCCGCTGCTCGACTCCGAGTACGACCGGGTCGGGCAGGCTTTGGACGAACTGCCGTGGCTGAGCACGGGCGGGTGAGGAGCCCGATCCCGGCGCAGGGCGTCAGAGGCCCAGCCGGGTCAGCGCGTCGCTGCGTCCTCGTGGGTGCCGCACATGCCGCCGCACCCGCCTTCGCCACACCCGGTCTCAGCCTCCACCTCGGTCGCAACGGACCCATCGGCGTCCGCGCCGTCACCTGAACCGCACGCGCCGCCGCAGCACCCACCGCCGCACCCTCCGGATGCGGGCTCCGGCCGGTTGCCCTGGTCCTCCCAGGCGTAGCGGACGGCCTTGAGCATCGGCTCGACGCCTTGGGCTCCGGACACGCCGTACTTCTGGTCGAGGACGAACGTCGGCACCGCAGTGATGCCGATCTGGCCGGCCAGGGCAAGGTCGGTGCGGACCTCCTGGCCGAAGTCGTCGGACTCGAGCACAGAGCGCACCTCGCCCGCGTGCAGGCCGGCCTCGACCGCCAGCCGGACGAGCGTCTCGTGGTCGCCGATCGAGGCGCCCTCGGAGTACCACCCGCGCATCAGCCGGTCCATGAACTCCTGCTCACGCCCGACGGAGCGCGCGTAGTGGTGCAACCGGTGGGCCGCATACGAGTTGCCGCCGACGGTCCGCTGCCACTGGAAGTCGAGCCCGACCTCGGCCGCGGACTGGGCCATCTGCCGGTGCGTCTCCTCCATCTGCTCAACGCTGACGCCGTACTTGTCGGCGACCCGCTCGACGCTCGGGGTCTCGATGACGTCCGGCGCGGTCCGGTCGAGCTGGAAGCTGTGCCAGACCACGTCGACATCGTCGGCGTGCTCGAACTCGGCCAGGGCCAGCTGCAGCTGGCGGCGGCCGAGGTGGCAGAACGGGCAGAGGAAATCGGACCAGACATCGATACGCACGCTGTCCAGGGTATGCGGTCGTCCGACCTGCGCTCACCCGCAGGTTGCGCGGAGCGAGCCTCGGTCAGGGGCAGGTGCCCTCGAAGCTCGCGGGTTCGCCGCCCGTGCCGTCGTCCTGGACCATCGTCACCTCGCCGCTGACGTTCGTGCCGTCCAGCTGGATGAACTCGTCGGCACCGAACTCCGACACCAGCGCGACCGAGGGGTTCTCGAAGTCCTCGATGTCGTTGAGGCTGACCGAGTGGCCGAAGCTGTCGATCGAGACGTAGAACTGGACGCCGTCCTGGATGGATGAGAGCACGAACTCGGCGCCCTCCTGGCCGGTCTCCTCCTCGCCGATGGCGCACAGGACCCGGTCGAAGGTCCAGGTCCGGTCCCCGACCGTGAGGGTCGCTGAACCGCCGCCCTGTGTCTCCTGCTGCGCCTCGAGCCCCTCGGCCAGGTCTTCGGCCATCTGCTCGGCGTCCTGCTGCATCTCCTCGAGCGAGCCGTCGGTCATGCCGTCCGTGGCGCCGGCGACCGCGGACTCGACCGCCTCGCTCGCGTCCGTCGCGTCCGGTGCATCACTCCCGCATCCCGTGAGCGCAAGGGCGCAGGCCGCGAGGAGCGCAGCGGCCGCCCGTCGCGTCGAGTGCTGTCCTGACATCAGCGGATACTCCTCCAAGGGTCACCCTCGACCGTACGCTCACGAACGAGCCGATGGGGCCTTGGGACGTGGGTGCCTCGGATCGAGGTTCAGCCGGGTCGGTACTCCGTCTGTCGGGGCGCGACCTCGGAGGTCCACACCTCGACGATCCGGCTGACCCGGTCCGAGGTGTCGACCGTGATGAAGCACGCCACGAAGAACGTCGCCTTGCCGTTCTCGAGCGTCGCCCGGCACACGGCCCGGTCGCCCTGGATGACCTGCTCCTCGACGTTGATCCGCCACGGTCCCCCGGGGTAGTCGCGGCTCAGGCTGATGTAGCTCTCTGGGCCGAAGGTCTCCCCCGTGTGGGGATACTCGGCGGTGAAGTCTGCAGAGAGCAGCTCTCGCATCCGGTCGTAGTCCCGTTCGCGCACCGTCCCGATGAACTCCGAGACGATCTGCTGGGTGCGTGCTGTCCGGTCCCTGACCTCCGTGACCATCGCGCCAGTCTCGCAGAGGCTGCGCCTCATCGGGAGGGTGGGGTCTGCTTGAATCCGGGCATGACCTTCGACGTCGATGCCGTGCTGAGCCGGCTCACCGTCACCGAGAAGGCCACGCTCACGATCGGACAGGGCGCCTGGTCGGTGGCGGCACTGCCGGAGCACGGCGTGCCCGCTCTGTCCCTCGCCGATGGTCCGCACGGGGTCCGCAGGGTGCTGGGCGCGGACGACCCGGGCGGCGTCGGGACGGCGCCGGCGACGTGCTTCCCGACCGCCTCTCTCCTCGGCGCGACGTGGGACCGCGAGGTCATCAGGCGGGTGGGTGAGGCGCTGGGGCGCGAGGCCAGGGCCGCCGGGGTCGACGTGCTCCTCGGACCCGGTGTCAACATCAAGCGCTCGCCGCTGTGCGGCCGCAACTTCGAGTACTTCAGCGAGGACCCGTTCCTCTCCGGCGTCGCCGGAGCGGCCTGGATCGACGGTGCGCAGTCCGCCGGTGTGGACGCCTGCGTGAAGCACTTCGCGGCCAACAACCAGGAGCACCGCAGGTTCTCCATCGATGCGATCGTCGACGAACGGGCATTGCGCGAGATCTACCTGCCCGCCTTTCGAACCGCCGTCGGTGCGGGTGTTGCGACGGTGATGAGCGCATACAACCGCGTCAACGGGACCTACGCCACCGAGCACCCGATGTTGCTGTCGCGCGTGCTGCGCGAGGAGTGGCAGTTCGACGGTGCGGTCATCTCCGACTGGGGCGCGGTGAACGACCGCGTCGCCTCGCTCGTCGCCGGGATGGACCTGCAGATGCCCGGCGACGGGGCGGACCGGGTGGCCGAGACCGTCGCCGCAGTGAGCGAGGGACGGCTCGCCGAGGCCGACCTCGACCGGGCCGCCCGTGCCGTCCTGCGGTTGCTCCGGCGCGCCGAGGAGCGCCGCTCGGCCGGCACCGAACCCGTCGACGAGGATGCGCACCACCACCTCGGCCGGTTGACCGCGTCGGCCGGGACCGTGCTCCTTCGCAACGAGCCCGTCGACGGCCGGCCGGTGCTGCCGTTCGGGCCCCGCTTGCAGGCCCCCTACCGGATCGCTCTGATCGGCGCGCTGGCCGGGGAGCCGCGATTCCAGGGCTCCGGCAGCTCCCGCGTCGTGCCCACCCGCGTCGCCACGCTGCGCTCCGAGCTGCGCAAGCGGCTCCCGTTCAGCCAGATCCACTACGTGCCCGGCTACCGCCGCCACGACGACGTCGACAGCCCGCCCCTGCGTCAGGTCGCGGTGCGCGAGGCGGCCGAGGCCGACGTAGCGGTCGTCGTCGTCGGCCTGCCGGAGAGCCACGAGAGCGAGGGGCTGGACCGGACCCGGATGGACCTGCCCGGACCGCACGACGCCCTGGTGCGGGCGGTCGCCGCCACCAACCCCCGCACGGTCGTCGTCGTCGTGAGCGGGGCGCCGGTCACGCTGCCGTGGCGGGGGGAGGTTCCCGCCATCCTGCAGGCCTATCTGGGCGGCCAGGCCGCGGGGGCGGCTCTCGCGGACGTGCTCACCGGCGCGGCGGATCCGGGCGGGCGTCTCGCCGAGACCTTTCCCGCCGAGCTCGACGACCACCCGGTGGCCGCGCTCCCGAACGGTCCCCGTCAGGCGGAGTACCGCGAGTCGCTGTTCGTGGGCTACCGGTGGTTCGACACCGCGGACGTGCCCGTCGCATACCCCTTCGGACACGGTCTCTCCTACACGACCTTCGACTGGAGCGACTCCTCGCTGAACGCGGCCGAGGTCACGCCCGGGGAGCTCGTCCAGGGATACCTCGAGGTGTCGGTCACCGTGACCAACACCGGCTCGAGGCCGGGGTCGGACGTGGTCCAGGTGTATGTGGAACGCACCGACGCGGGAATCCACCGGCCGCGTCGCGCGCTGGCCGGGTTCGCGAAGGTGTTCCTGCTGGCCGGGGAGAGCGAGCGGGTCTCCATCGCCGTGGACGTCGCAGGGTTCCACCACTGGGACGCGGCCGCGGGAGCGTTCGTCGTCGAGAACGGGGCGTGGCGGATCCACGTGTCCGCCTCCGTGAGCGAGGTGCGGGCGAGCCACCGGGTGGTGACGCACGGCGGGGTCGACCCGGACTGCGCGCCGACGTGCCGCGCCTACCGGTCCCTGCATCCGCATCACGTGTTCTCGCGGCGGGCGTTCGAGGAGCTGCTGGACGAGGACCTGCCGGACAACGTCGCCGACCGGCCGGGCGAGTTCACCGAGAACACCCCCATCGGGGACGTGCTGCACAGCGCCGCCGGCCGGCGGCTGCACGATCTCGTCGCGGGCGCCCTCGCCCGCGACATGGCCGGCGACGGGACGGTGTTCGCCGGCGAGACGCGGGACCTGGCGCGCGAGGTCGTCCCGCGGATGATGCTCCAGGGTGGGCTGACGCCCGCCATGGTGCGCACCGTCGTCGACACGCTCAACGGCGACTGGCGGGCGGCGGCGCGTGACGGCGGCGCCGTCGTGCGGGCTCTCGCGGGGACGCGATCGGAGCGACTGCGACGACTCGTGCGCCGACGCTGAGGCGCGCATCCCGCACCGGCACCGGAACTGCACGAGGACCGTGTGGATCGCGGGGTGCACCGTCAGCCCGGGCGGTTAGGGTTGCGAACGTGACCCAGGCCCTCTACCGCCGCTACCGGCCGGAGACGTTCGCTGACGTCATCGGCCAGGAGCACGTGACCGAGCCGCTCCAGCAGGCGCTGCGGACCGGACGGGTGGGCCACGCCTACCTCTTCAGCGGCCCGCGCGGGTGCGGCAAGACGACGAGCGCGCGCATCCTCGCGCGCTGCCTGAACTGCGACCAGGGGCCGACGGCGACCCCGTGCGGCACGTGCGACTCGTGCGTCGCCCTGGCTCGCGGCGGTCCCGGCACGGTCGACGTCATCGAGATCGACGCGGCTTCCCACGGCGGTGTCGACGACGCCCGTGAGCTGCGGGAGCGGGCGTCCTACGGCCCGGCCCAGAGCCGCTACAAGATCTACATCATCGACGAGGCGCACATGGTGACGCCGCAGGGGTTCAACGCCCTGCTCAAGATCGTCGAGGAGCCGCCGGAGCACGTGAAGTTCGTCTTCGCGACGACCGAGCCCGAGAAGGTCATCGGCACCATCCGCTCGCGGACCCATCACTACCCGTTCCGGCTCGTGCCGTCCGCCCAGCTGCAGGACTACCTGTCCACGGTGTGCGCATCAGAGGGGGTCCCGGTCGAGCCGGGCGTCCTCTCGTTCGTCGTGCGTGCCGGCGGCGGGTCGGTCCGCGACTCCATGTCGGTGCTCGACCAGCTGATCGCCGGGTCGGGGGAGCAGGGTCTGACCTACGCCGGTGCCGCGGCACTGCTCGGCTTCACCGACGCGGAGCTGCTCGACGCGACCGTCACGGCGATCGGCCACGGCGACGCGGCGGGTGCGTTCGGTGAGGTCGACAAGGTCATCGAGACCGGTCTCGACCCGCGCCGCTTCGTCGAGGACCTGCTCCAGCGGCTGCGCGACCTCATCATCTGCGCCGCCGTGCCCGAGGGCGCCGCAGGCGTGCTGCGAGGGGTTCCCAGCGACCAGCTCGACCGGATGCACGTGCAGGCCGCGGCCTTCGGCCCCGGCGGGCTGTCCCGCGCCGCCGACATCGTCAACGCGGGCCTGACCGAGATGACCGGAGCGACCGCGCCCCGGTTGCAGCTCGAGCTGATCATCGCGCGCCTGCTCCTGCCCGGGGCCTCCGGCCCGCAGGGGTATGCGGCCCGCCTGGACCGCATCGAGCGACGCCTCGAGATGGGGGTCGGGTCCGCGACGCCGCCGTCGCGACCGCAGACGCGCCCGACCGAGCCGGCGGCAGCCGCGTCCGACTCTGGCGGGGCCGAGGCTCCGGCTGCGGCCCCGGTCGACTCAGCAGGACCGGTCGCGACCGGCGTCGGGCCTGGGGAGGGCTCGGCGCACGCAGGGCTCGAGAGCCCGACGCCGACGACGGGAGAGACCGCAGCGTCGTCGGCGCAGATGACCCCGGCGCCTTCGCCGGAGGCGCCGGCAGCATCATCCGCAGACACGGAGTCCCCACGTCCGGCGGAGCCGCCCGCCCCGACCGCCGGCGGCCTCGACCATGCCGCCATCGCCCGGGCCTGGCCGGACATCCTCGACTGGCTCTCCCGGCACAAGCGGGTCACCTGGACGCTGGTCTCGGCCAGCGCCCAGCCGATGTCGTTCGACGGTTCGAGGCTCGTGCTCGCCATCGAGACCGCGGGTCTCGCCGAGACCTTCCGGCGCGGGGCCCACCCGGCGTGGGTGCAGGAGGCGCTGATGGAGGTTCTCGGGCTCGACGCCCGGGTCGAGTGCGTCGTGGCGGCCGATGCGCCGGATGCGGCCCGGCATGCGGCGGGGATGCGAGGTGGGCCCGTGACGACGCCGGCCGCGCTGAGCCAGCGACCGTCGCAGTCCGCTGAGGCGGCCGGACGACAGCCCGACCACCCCGCGGCCCAGCGGGTCGCCGAGCCGCCCGTCACCGGGACGGCGTCCGGCGGCACACCCCCGACCGCCTCCCACTCGGATCCGCCGGGGCAGTCATCCCGCTCCTCCCGCCCCGGGTCGAAGGACCCCGCCGGAAGCGGCGCCCCGAGCTCGCGCGGTGGGCGAGCCTCGCATACCTCACCGATCCCCGAGCCTGCGACGTCCGACGCCCCGGAGCCGGACTGGAGCAGCGCGCCGCCCGCGGCGACGTCCGCACCCTCCTGGGCGACCGATGGCGCCGACCCGCTCGAGCACGCCCACCCGCGTGCCGTGCCCGGTGGCCCTGCGGCCGCTCCGGTTCCGCCGGAGCCCACCGAGGTCGTCGACGATCCCGACTCCGTCAGCGCCGACGACGAGGACATCGAGACCGCGGGTGAGATCGGTCAGGCGGTCGTCGAACGGGTGCTCGGCGGCACGGTCATCAGCGAGAGCGACGAGTAGCCCCCGCCCGAGTAGCCGCCGCCCCACCTGCTCCGACCGCCGACTGCTCCCGCCGCCGACCTAGCCCATCAACGACCTGGCCCATCAACGACAGAGCCCACCAACCACCTAGCCCGCTGGGCGGGCCGGGACGTCGTTGTACTCTCCTGCCGCCTCCTGGCCGGTCAGGGCCTGGACGGCGGTCATGACGTCGTCGGTCAGCTCGCGTCGGGCCCGACCGGCCGGCATCCCGGCATACGAGTGGGGGGAGATCGGCTCGCCGAAGCGCACCGTGACCTTGGCCAGCCGGGGCATCGAGGCACCGACCGGTTGCACCTCCTCGGTGCCGACCAGGCCCACCGGCACGACAGGTGTATCCGCCGTCAGCGCGAGCCATGCGACACCTGTCCGGCCCCGGTACAGCCGTCCGTCTCGCGATCTGGTTCCCTCCGGGTAGATCCCGAACGCTCCACCGGCGTGCAGCACCTCGAGCGCGGAGTCGAGCGACTCCTGCGCCGCACTCGCCGAGTTGCGGTCGACCGGGATCGCGCCCATGGCGGTGAAGAGCTCGCGGCGGATGGCGCCCCCGATTCCTGGTCCGGTGAAGTAGTCGGACTTGGCGAGGAAGTTCACCGGCCGGGGAGCGGCGAGCGGGATCACGAAGGAGTCGATGAAGGACAGGTGGTTGCTCGCCAGGAGAACCCCACCGGACCTGGGGACGTTCTCGTCGCCGATGATGGTCGGCCGGTACACGGCGTGGCTCAGGGGGATGAGCACCTGTCGGACCACGCGGAAGAACACGCACAGCACGCTAGCCCCTCCCGCCGGCCGAGGCGAGAATCGTCCGTGGGACCCACGGCGCCGTCCGTCCCCGCTACAGGATGGCTGTGATGCTCGACCAGCCGGCACCGATCTGCACCCGCGGTGCCCAAGCTCCGCCGGCGGTGCGAGGGTACAGCCAGAGCGCACCTGCGCCGTCCCGCGCGATGACGTCGACGACGCGGTCGCCGTTGAGGTCTCCCGGGCTCATGATGGCGGTCATCGAGTTCCAGCCGCTGCCGACCCGAACTCGGGGCAGCCAGCCGCGAGCGCCGTTGCCGGGGTACAGCCACAGGTAGCCCGTCGACCTCTCGCGAGCCAGCACGTCCACGTAGCCGTCACCGGTGAAGTCCCCGGGTGCCACGAGAGCGTTGAAGGAGTTCCAGCCGCTGCCGACCCGGACCCGGGGCAGCCAGCCGCCAGTTCCGTTCCCGGGGTACAGCCAGAGGTAGCCGGTCGCCGACTCCCTCGCGAGCACGTCGGCCCGCTGGTCGCCCGAGAAGTCGCCGACGCCGAGAATTGCGTTGAAGATGTTCCACCCGGAACCGATCCGCCTCTCCGGCTGCCAGCCCCCCGTTCCGTTCCCGGGATACAGCCAGAGGTAGCCCGTGGACGGGTCACGGGCGATGACGTCGAGCGCACCGTCGCCACTGAAGTCCCCGAGTGTGTCCAACGCGTTGAAGCGGCCCCAGTTGGTGCCGATCCGCACGCTTGTCGCGAGTCGGCCGGTCCCCGTGCCCGGGTAGAGCCGCAGCTCCTGGGTGGACCCCCACCGGGCCAGGACGTCGTTGTTCCAGTCCCCGTTGAACTCCGCTGTCGAGTTGGACAGCGACGACGCCGGGATCGGCAGGTCGGTGAAGGCGTAGGGGTCGCAGGTCCGGTCGTAGTCACGGGTGTCGTCGTACCACTGCGAGACGTAGACCCGTCCTCCGGAGAAGCTCGCCTGCGTGCAGCGGTCGAGGGCCTCCTCCGGGTAGTCCAGCCGTCCGGCCGTCGCCCACACGGGCACCCCGGGCAGCCGCCAGCCTCCGGTGATCTCGTTCCATCCGTTCGTGTAGGAGTAGAGGCCGTACGAGTAGCCCGAGTCGCGCAGCCCGCGCATGAAGCCCTCGATCACGAAACGGTTCTCCCGATAGCGCGTCGCGGTGCCTGTCGGCCACGGCTGGGCGGGACGGGGCTCGACGTCGATCCACACCACGGCCGGTCGCCATCCGACCCTGGCCAGGCTCGCGACGGCGTACATCGCCTCCGCGTAGCCGACGTTGGACAGCTGTCCGGCTCGGGTCGTCCGCGACCAGGGGCCGCTGGAGCCGTACGTGCTCAGCTGGGTCGCGGTGGGGAAGGCGGCCATGCCGTATGCGTGGGCCGGCTTCGAGCGGTCCCGGACCCACTGCAGCTGTGACCCGAGGCACGGGTTCTCCGTGAAGGGCAGGCCGTGGGTGAGACCGATGATGACGAACTGCGTGTCGGTTGGCGGCATCGGCAGGGCATAGCCGCCGACAGCGGTGGGGCACTGCGGCCAGGAGACGTCGTGCCCGAACATCGGCGCCGCGCTCGCCGTGGGAACGGTGAGCGACCCGACGAGGAGGGCCAGCACGACGAGAGGTCCGAGGAGTACCGTCCTGATGCGACGACCTGCGGTGATGCGGCTCGAACGTCGTGCCATGGCTGTCACTTCCTCACCGGACACTTTCAGTATGCGCCTGCCGGGTCCGCAGGAGAAGGGCGCCGCAGGGCCGTGGTCCGGTGATGCTCGGCACAGGCCAAGGGTGGTGACGGGACGCCCGCTCCGGCTCCGCGCACTCGGTCACGGCTCACCCGCGACGCGGGCCTACAGTGGAGCCATGACGACCCAGACCTTCCACGCGACCGGACTGACCTGCGGACACTGCGCCTCCGCCGTGCAGGAGGAGCTCACCGCCCTCGAGGGCGTCGACGGGGCCGAGGTCACCGTCGTCAAGGACGGCGCCTCCACGATCGTCGTCACCACCGACCGTGCCCTGGCCGAGGACGAGGTGGCTGCCGCACTGGACGAGGCAGGCGGCTACGAGCTCGTCACCCGTCTGGGGGCCTGACCGTGGCCGGGCTCGACCGGGGCTGCACCTGGGCCGGTGTCGGGATGAGCGCATAGGCTCGGTGCTGTGTACGACGGCGCGGTTCAGGACCTGATCGACGAGCTCGGGAGACTTCCCGGGATCGGACCCAAGAGCGCCCAGCGGATGACCTTCCACCTTCTCGCTGCTGACCCTGCCGACGTGACCCGCCTCGTGGACGCCATCCAGGCGGTCAAGGACAAGGTCCGCTTCTGCGACGTCTGTGGCAACGTCGCGGAGGGGGAGCGGTGCAGGGTCTGTCTCGACCCGCGCCGCGACACGCACGCGATCTGCGTGGTCGAGGAGCCCAAGGACGTCGTCGCCATCGAGCGCACCCGCGAGTTCCGGGGCCTCTACCACGTGCTGGGCGGGGCGATCAGCCCGATGGACGGCATCGGGCCCGGCGAGCTCCGCTTCGCCGAGCTGATGACCCGCCTCGCGAGCGACGAGGTCACCGAGGTGATCGTCGCCACCGATCCCAACCTCGAGGGCGAGGCCACCGCGTCCTACCTCGTCCGGCTGCTGTCCTCCTTCGAGGGCATCACCGTCAGCCGCCTCGCCTCGGGCCTGCCCGTCGGCGGCGACCTCGAGTACGCCGACGAGGTGACGCTCGGCCGCGCCTTCGAAGGCCGCCGCGTCATGAGCCGGGCCCGGTCTGCCGCGCCGGCAGCAGCGTCGGCAGCCGAGCCGGCCGCGGCGTCGACGGCTGAGGCGAGCACCGCATACGCACCGACCGGAAGCGAGTGAGAGATGACTCCTGACCAGGTCCAGGCCACCACGGTCGACGACGTCGTCGCCGAGCTCGCCGAGGAGTGCGCCGTCTCGGCCCGCTCCTACCTGACGACGGTGCGCGAGATGGCCTCCGGCGACAACGCGGCGGCCGCCATCCCGATGGGGCTGCTCGCCCTCTCGCAGGTGCTCGTCATGGGCGCCCGGCTCGGCGCGATCGAGGACGTCGTCCCGCGCGACCGCTTCGAGCACGACGCCGGCCCGGACGTCGACCTCGACCCCCTCCTGGTCGGGTTGCGGGCGCAGTTCGACGGCCTCGACGACTACACCGACCTCGTCGACCCGGTCACTTCGACCGACCTCGCGGCCGGGTCGCTGTGCGCCGACCTCGCCGAGATCGCCTCGTGTCTGCTGCACGGCCTGCAGCACCACGAGGCCGGCCGGCACAGCGAGGCGCTGTGGTGGTGGCAGTTCAGCTACCTCTCGCAGTGGGGGGTGCGCGCGTCGATGGCGCTGCGGGTCCTCCAGACCGTCCTCGGCCACGTCCGCCTCGACGCCGACGACGAGGTGGTCGCCGAGGCCGAGTTCGACGCCCTGCACACCTGAGCGGTCCGCGATGCGACCGGGCCGGGGTCGGCGGCCCGCACCCCACTAGCATCGACCGTCGAGACCGACCGCCCCACCTCGCCCAGGAGACACCTCGTGCCGATCGTCGTCCAGAAGTACGGCGGCTCGTCCTTGTCCGATGCCGAGAGCATCAAGCGTGTCGCAAGGCGGATCACGGAGACCCGGCGAGCCGGCAACGACGTCTGCGTCGTCGTCTCCGCCATGGGCGACACGACGGACGAGCTGCTCGACCTCGCCAAGGAGGTCAGCCCGCTGCCGCCGCCGCGCGAGCTCGACATGCTCCTCACGGCCGGTGAGCGCATCTCGATGGCTCTGGTCGCGATGGCGATCCACGACCTCGGGTTCACCGCCCGCTCCTTCACCGGCTCCCAGGCCGGGGTCATCACCGACGAGGCGCACGGCAAGGCCAAGATCATCGATGTCACCCCGGGTCGCATCACCTCGGCCCTCGCCGACGGGCACGTCGTCATCGTCGCCGGGTTCCAGGGCGTGAGCCAGACGACCAAGGAGATCACGACGCTCGGGCGGGGCGGGTCGGACACGACCGCCGTGGCCCTCGCCGCCGCCCTCGGCGCCGAGGTGTGCGAGATCTACTCCGACGTCGACGGCGTGTTCACCGCCGACCCGAGGATCGTGCCCAGGGCGAGCAAGCTGGACCGCATCTCGGCCGAGGAGATGCTCGAGCTCGCCGCTGCCGGCAGCAAGATCCTGCACCTGCGCTGCGTGGAGTACGCCCGCCGCTACGAACTGCCGATCCACGTCCGCTCGACGTTCACCGACAAGCCGGGGACGATCGTTGCGGACTACACCGAAGGAGAGACCGTGGAAGCCCCGATCATCGCCGGCGTCGCCCATGACGCCTCCGAGGCCAAGCTGACCGTCGTCGGTGTCCCCGACCGTCCCGGGATGGCGGCGGCGATCTTCGAGGCGGTCGCCCGGGCCGGCCTGAACATCGACATGATCGTCCAGAACGTCTCCGCCGTGGAGACCGGGCGCACGGACATCTCGTTCACGCTGCCGCGCAGCGACGGCCGGTCGGCCATGCAGGCGCTCGAGGACATCCGCGCCTCGGTCGGGTTCACCGGCCTGCAGTACGACGACCAGATCGGCAAGCTCTCGCTCGTCGGTGCGGGGATGCGCACCAATACCGGCGTCTCGGCGACCTTCTTCAAGGCCCTGGCCGATGCGGGGATCAACGTCGAGATGATCTCGACCTCGGAGATCCGTATCTCCGTGATCACCGGCGAGGAGCGTCTCGGCGAGGCGGCCCGCGCGGTCCACGAGGCGTTCGGCCTCGACGGCGAGAGCGAGGCGGTCGTCTACGCCGGAACGGGGCGCTGACCCCGCCTCCGTGAGAGGATGCGTATGCGGTTCGCGCCGCATACCTGCACGTCACCGGGTCGCGGCACCGTCGCGGCCGACCTGTCGATCGAGGGAGCTGGAGCATGGCGACCCAAGGGGCCGCACCCGTCCTCGGTCTCGTCGGGGCGACGGGCGCGGTGGGTCGTGTGGTGCTGTCCTGCCTGCCGCTGTACCGACACGACTGGTCGGAGGTGCGGCTGTGCGCGGAGGACTCCGACGTCGGCTCGACGCACGTCGTCGCTGGTGAGGAGCTCACCGTCCAACCGCTGTCGGCGGACTTCTTCGACGGTGTCGACGTCGCGCTCTTCGACCTCCCGCCCGCCGTGACCCCGCGGTGGGTCGAGCACGCGGCTGCCCAGGGGGTCGTCGCGATCGACAACAGCATCGTCTACCGGGGCCGCGACGGCGTGCCCCTGGTCGTGGCCGAGGTCAACCCCGAGGAGGCCACCCGGCGGCCGCACGGGATCATCGCGAACCCGGGAGCGACGGTGATGACGATGATCGACGCGCTCGGCGTCCTGCACCGGGGCTGGGGTCTGCAGCAGCTGGTCGTCACCTCGTTCCAGGCCGCCTCCGGCCTCGGCCGCCAGGGCATCTCACGACTGCTCGACGAGGTCGACGTCGTTGCCGGCAAGCGTGACCTGGCGCAGCACCCCGGCGATATCCGACGACTGATCGAGCACGAGCTCGGGGACTCGTGCTTCCCCGCGCCACTGGCTCTGAACGTCATCCCGTTCGTGGGCAGCTATGCGACCGAGGGCTGGACGTCGGAGGAGGCCAAGATCCGTGACGAGACACGCAAGATCCTCGACATCCCGGACCTGAAGGTCATGGCCACCTGTGTCCGGGTGCCGGTCATCTCGTCGCACTCGATCTCCGTCCACGCGACCTTCTCGCGGCCGATCGACATCGAGCGGGCCCGCCGCACCCTGGTCGAGGCCCCCATGGTCGTCGTGCTCGACGACCCTGAGCAGGGTGAGTTCCCGACCCCCGTCGACGTGGTGGGAGCGGATCCGCGCTTCATCGGACGGCTGCGGCAGAGCGCCGACTTCCCGCGGTCGTTGGACTTCTTCATCAGCGGCGACAACCTGCGCAAGGGTGCCGGCCTGAACATGCTGCAGACGGCGGCCATCGTCGCCCGGGAGCTGAGCGACGGCTGACCACGTCGGCGCTGCACGCGTCAGCGGCGGTGGGCCGCCAGGCGCGTCCACGTGTCCACGACGGTGTCCGGGTTGAGCGAGATCGTCTCGATCCCCTCGTCCAGGAGCCACTCGGCCAGGTCGGGGTGGTCCGAGGGCCCCTGACCGCAGATGCCGACGTACTTGCCCCGGGCCAGGCAGGCCGAGATGGCCATCGACAGCAGCTTCTTGACCGCGGGGTCCCGCTCGTCGAAGGCCGCTGCCACCAGGCCGGAGTCGCGGTCCAGGCCGAGGGTGAGCTGCGTCAGGTCGTTCGAGCCGATCGAGAAGCCGTCGAAGTGGTCGAGGAAGGCGTCGGCGTTGACGGCGTTCGAGGGCAGCTCGCACATCATGATGACCTGCAGGTCGTTCTCGCCCCTGCGCAGACCGTGCTGGGCGAGGAGGTCGATGACCCTCTCGGCCTCGGCGACCGTCCGGACGAACGGGATCATCACCTTGACGTTGGTCAGTCCCATGTCGTCGCGCACGTGCTTGAGCGCTTCGGCCTCCATCGCGAAGCACTCGGCGAAGTCCGGGGAGAGGTAGCGTGCCGCTCCGCGGTAGCCGAGCATCGGGTTCTCCTCGTGGGGTTCGTAGCGCCGCCCGCCGAGGAGGCCGGCGTACTCGTTGGACTTGAAGTCCGACATCCGCACGATGACCGGCTCGGGGGCGAAGGCCGCCGCCAGCATGGCGATGCCCTCGCTGAGCCGGCGGACGAAGTAGTCGCGAGGGCTGTCGTATGCGGCGATCAGCTCCGCGATCTCGGCTCGCAGGTCGGGCTCCTGGTCCTCGAGCTCGAGCAGCGCCTTGGGGTGGATCCCGATCTGCCGGTTGATGATGAACTCGAGGCGTGCCAGCCCGATGCCGTGGTTGGGCAGGCGGGAGAACTCGAAGGCCTGCTCCGGCGTGCCGACGTTCATCATGAGCTTGACGGGCAGCTCGGGCATCTCGTCCAGCGCCGTTTCACTGATGCTGAACTCGCGCAGTCCGTCGTAGACGAAGCCGGTGTCGCCCTCGGCGCAGGAGACGGTGACCTCCCGTCCGTCGTGCAGCTCGACGGTCGCCAGACCTGTCCCGACGACGGCCGGGATGCCGAGCTCACGCGCGATGATCGCAGCGTGGCAGGTCCGTCCGCCCCGGTTGGTGACGATCGCGCTGGCCCGCTTCATGATCGGCTCCCAGTCCGGGTCCGTCATGTCCGCCACGAGCACCTCGCCGGGCTGGAACTCGTGCATGGCCGCCACGTCCCGCAACACCCGCACCGCGCCGGCGCCGATCTTCTGCCCGATGGCCCGGCCCTCGACGACGATCGGTCCGCGCTCCTGGATGCGGAACCGTTGCAGGGTGCTGCCGGAGGCCCGCGACTTGACCGTCTCGGGCCGCGCCTGCAGCACGTAGATCCTGCCGTCGATGCCGTCCCGGCCCCACTCGATGTCCATCGGTCGGCCGTAGTGCTCTTCGATGCGCACCGCGGTGCGGGCCAGCTCGAGCACCTCGTCGTCGGTCAGGCTGAAGCGCCGCCGCTCCTGGGGGTCCACGGGCACGAACTCGGTCGTCCGCCCCACGGTCGCGTCCTGGGTGTAGACCATCTTCGTGGCCTTGGCGCCGATGCCGCGCTTGAGCACCGCGGGCCGACCCGCGCGCAGCGCCGGCTTGTAGACGTAGAACTCGTCCGGGTTCACGGCTCCCTGGACGACGCCCTCGCCGAGTCCGTAGGCGCTGGTGATGAAGACCGCGTCGGCGAAGCCGGACTCGGTGTCGATCGTGAACATGACGCCGGAGGCGCCGATATCGGAGCGGACCATCCGCTGGACGCCCGCCGAGAGCGCCACCTGGGCGTGGTCGAAGTCGCTGTGCACCCGGTAGGCGATCGCTCGGTCGTTGTAGAGCGAGGCGAAGACGAGCTTGATCGCGTGGAGGATGTTGTCGATCCCGCGGACGTTGAGGAACGTCTCCTGCTGACCGGCGAACGAGGCGTCCGGGAGGTCCTCGGCGGTCGCGCTGGACCGCACGGCCCAGCTCACGTCCTCCCCATGTCCGCCGACGAGCTCCTCATAGGCCGAGCGGATGTCGGCCTCGAGGTCCGGCGGGAACGCCTGGTTCTCGACGGCTGCGCGGATCTCTGCGCCGACCTCGGCCAGTCGGCGCACGTCGTCGACGTCGAGGTCGGTGAGGAGCGCGTTGATCCGGTCGGCCAGGCCGGTCTCGCCGAGGAACCGGCGATAGGCCTCGGCAGTCGTGGCGAACCCGTCGGGCACCGCCACTCCCGCGGCGGAGAGGTGCTGCACCATCTCGCCGAGGGAGGCGTTCTTGCCCCCGACGGTCTCGACGTCGTCGATGCCGAGCTCACGGAACCAGCGGACGTTTGGAGTCATGATGGTGATCCTTTCGGGGTGCGTGCCACACCCGGTGGGTGCGTTCTGGCACGGGGAACGGCGGGCTCAACCGGGTCCGGTCAGCCGGGTGGTCTGGATGATGACGGCCGCCATCTCCTCGACCGACATCGCGGCCGAGGACAGGGACGGTATGCGGTGGGCGCGGTACATCTCCTCGGCCCGCCGGAGCTCGAACGAGCACTGGTGCAGGGAGGCGTAGCGCGATCCCGGCCGGCGCTCCTCGCGCACCTGGCTGAGCCGGGCCGGGGTCGACAGCAGTCCGAAGCACCGGTCGGCATAGGAGCGGATGGGGTTCGGCAGGTCGGCGGAGAGGAAGTCCTCCTCGACGAGGGGGTAGTTGGCGACCTTGATGCCGTGCTGGAGCGCGAGATAGAGGGAGACGGGGGTCTTGCCGCAGCGGGACGGGGCGATGAGGATGAGCTGCGCGTGGGCGAGGTTGCGCAGACTCGCCCCGTCATCGTGCTCGAGCGAGAACTCCACCGCCTTCATGCGCTTCTCGTAGGCGCGGATGTCGCCCAGGCCGTGCAGTGCGGGGACGTTGGGACTCGCATTGACGTGCAGGACCCGCTCGACGACGTCGAGGTGGGACCCGAAGAGGTCGATGAACGCGCACTGCGTGGACCGCAGCGCCTCACGCACCGACTCGTCGGCGACGCTGGAGAACGCCAGCGGCGTGACCTTGTCGGTCATCGCCGCATCCATCCGCGCGACGGCCTCGTGGGCGCGTTCGACGCTGGTGATGAAGGGGATCTTGGTGCGTTCGAACTCGACGTTGGGGAACTGGCTGAGGATGAGGTTGCCCAACGTCTCGGCCGAGATGCCGGTGCCTCCCGCCAGGAAGAACACCGGGGTGGGCACGCCCCTGGCCGCCGCTCCGACATGCGCTGGTTCCTGGGTCACGGTGCGTCCTCACTGTCGTCGAGCAGGACGACGACGAGCGTGCGCGGTCCGTGCACGCCCTCGACCCGCTCCAGCTCGATGTCGCTGGTGGCGCTCGGCCCGCTGATCCAGGTGAGCGGTCGGGCGTCGCCGGTCTGCGGCCGGAGCCGCCGGACCGCCTCCGGGACGTCGTGGACGAGCTGGTCGCTGCGGATCAGGCAGACGTGGGTGTCCGGGACGAGGGAGATCACCCGTCGGCCCTGGTCGGCGCTGTGGTCGAGGACGACGGTGCCCGTCGTGGCGATGCCGACCGCCGCCGCCGTCACCACCGCGCCGAGGTGGTCGAGCTCGGCCGGGGTGAGGTCGCCGTCGTCGATCCTGACGTGTGCGGCGGCGGTGGTCGCGGCCAGCCAGTCCTCCGGCAGACCCGCCGGCACGACGGCGGTGGCGCACTCGTGTCGCCGCAGGGCCTCGATGATCGCCGTGCCGGCCCCGTCCGACGGCACCCGCACCACCTCGGCGCGATAGTCGGCGACGTTCTCGGCGAACAGGTGGACGGTGTCCGACCGCGATGCCTCCATCTCGGGAACCGCCTCGGGGGCATGGGTGCCGGGCGCGGTCTCGATGTCGGCCGTCGCGGCCCGGACCCGGGCGAGGATCTCGTCGCGTGCGTTCACCGGTCCGGCCCATCCTTGGTGCCTGCGCCCCGTTCTCGGGCCCACCACTGGCGGAACGACTCGTTCGGAGGCTTCGGAACGTCCCGGGCGTTCGTCCAGGCACCGAGACCGGGAACCGAGCGGATGGTGCGGTCCCCGACGATGCGCCCCGCGATGCCGGCCACCCGCTGTGCCACGCTGAGGCGACGCGGGTCGGACAGCAGCCAGGCGGTGGCGCTCATAGCGGCCGACTCGGCGCTCCGGCCGCGCTCCTCGGCGACGCGACCGCGCAGCTCGACGAGCAGCGCGGGGATGTCGATCCGCACCGGGCAGGCGTCGAAGCAGGCGCCGCACAGGCTGGAGGCGAACGGCAGCGACCGGTCGATGTCCGTCAGCGTTCCGCGCAGCTGCGGGTTGAGGACCGCACCGATGGGCCCTGGGTAGACCGAGCCGTATGCGTGGCCCCCGGTGCGTTCGTAGACCGGACAGACGTTCAGGCACGCCGAGCAGCGGATGCAGCGGAGCGCCTGCCGGCCGAGACGGTCTCCGAGGACATGGCTGCGGCCGTTGTCGAGGAGGACGACGTGGACCTCCTGCGGTCCGTCACCCTCGTGCACCCCGCTCCAGATCGTTGTGTAGGGGTTCATCCGCTCCCCGGTGCTCGATCGGGGGAGGAGCTGCAGGAGCGGGCCGAGGTCGTCCCAGGTCGGCAGCACCTTCTCGATGCCGACGACGGAGATGAGCGTCTCGGGCAGGGTCAGGCACATCCGGCCGTTGCCCTCGCTCTCGACGACGACGAGCGAGCCCGTCTCCGCGATGGCGAAGTTGGCCCCGGAGACGCCGACCCTGGCGCGCAGGAACTTCTCGCGAAGGTGCAGGCGGGCGGTCTCGGCCAGACGGGCGGGCTCGTCGGTCAGGTCCACGGGCGCAGGCCGGCCGACCGCGGCCATCTCGCGAAGGAAGATGTCGCGGATCTCGCGGCGGTTGCGGTGGATGGCCGGCACGAGGATGTGGCTCGGCCGGTCGTGGCCGAGCTGGACGATGAGCTCGGCGAGGTCGGTCTCCCAGGCGGAGATCCCCGCCTCCTCGAGGGCCTCGTTGAGCTCGATCTCCTGGGTCACCATGGACTTGACCTTGACGACCTCGTCGGCCTGCTTGGCGCGCACGATGTCGAGGACCACCCGGTTGGCCTCGCCGGCGTCGCGGGCCCAGTGCACTGTGGCGCCGCCTGCCGTGAGGCGCTCCTCGAGCTGGACGAGGTAGTCGGCGAGGTGGTGCAGCGCCTCGTCCTTGGCCGCCGCCCCCGCGAGCCGGAGGTCCTCCCAGTGCGGCAGCTCGGCGACGACCCCGGCGCGCTTGGCGCGGATCGTATGGGTCGCGTGATGGAGGTTGCGCCGCTGCTGGGTGTCGGCGAGGGCCGTCCGGGCGGCTTCGGGGAACGTCGGCATCCCCACGAACGTCGGAGCGGTGTCCTGCAGCGGACCCGGGACCGGAGATCGCCCGGGCGTCGACGTCGACGTCATGCGGGTTCCTCCTCCGTCGAGGCCAGGATCTCGGCCAGGTGCATCTGGCGGATCCCCGTGCGCTGACGACCGAGGATGCCTCCGATGTGGGCCAGACAGGAGTTGTCCCCGGCGACGAGCACCTCGGCTCCGGTCTCCACGACGTGACGGGCCTTGTCCGAGCCCATGGAGATCGAGATGTCGGCGTTCTTGACGGCGAAGGTGCCACCGAAGCCGCAGCACTCCTCGGCGGCCGGCAGCTCGACGAGATCGATCCCACGCACAGCGCGGAGCAGGCGCAGTGGCCGGTCGCCCACCCGCAGCAGCCGCAGCGAGTGGCAGGTCGGGTGATAGGTCACCCGGTGTGGGAAGTGGGCCCCGACGTCCTCGACGCCGAGGACGTCCACGAGGAACTCCGACAGCTCGTAGACCCGGGGGGCGACCTCGGCGACGCCGGCGGACAGAGCGTGGTCCGAGGCGCGGTCGGCGATGCGCGGATGTTGCTCCCGCACCGAGGCGACGCACGACCCGGATGGCGCGACGACCGCGTCGAACCCGTCGAACACGTCGACGAAGCGTCGGACGAGCGGCAGGGCGGATGAGGCGTACCCGGAGTTGGTGAGCATCTGGCCGCAGCAGGTCTGGTCCATCGGGAACTCGACGACGACCCCGAGCCGCTCGAGCAGCCGGACCGTCGCCTTGGGCGTCTCCGGCCACAGCGTGTCGCCCAGACACGTCGCGAACAGCGCCACACGCAGACCCGTGCCGCGTGGCTCGGGTGGGACACCGTCGTCCCGTGGCTCGAGCATCCTGCCGACGCCTCCCAGTGGTGTCGCGACTCGGCCGGGAGCGGCGCGGGTCGGTGGCGCTGTGGGGGGAGCCTAGCGAACGAGCGCCTCACACGGCGCGGTGAGCCGGCCTCCCGCCGACGTCGCACCCGCCGCATGCGACATGATGGAGGCGACCCGTGCATACCCGATCGATCCGACCTGCTCAGTCCCGACCCACTCAGCGACGAAAGGTGTTCGACGACCATGACCGTGCGCACCGTTGCCCTGCTCACCGCCGGCGGCCTCGCCCCCTGCCTGTCCTCCGCCGTCGGCGGGCTCATCGAGAAGTACACCGCACTCGACCCGGGCATCAGGATCATCGGCTACCTCGACGGCTACGCCGGGCTCCTGACCGGCCGCTCGGTCGAGGTCACCCCGGAGGTCCGCGACAAGGCTCACCTGCTGCACCTGCGCGGCGGCTCGCCGATCGGCAACAGCCGGGTCAAGCTGACCAACGTCGAGGACTGTGTCCGGCGAGGCCTGGTGCAGGAGGGGCAGAACCCGCTGCACGTGGCGGCCGAGCAGCTGACCAGGGACGGTGTCGACGTCCTGCACACGATCGGCGGAGACGACACGAACACGACGGCGGCCGACCTCGCGGCCTACCTGCACGAGAACGACTACGAGCTGACCGTCGTCGGGCTGCCCAAGACGATCGACAACGACGTGGTCCCGATCCGCCAGAGCCTCGGTGCCTGGACCGCTGCCGAGCAGGGCTCGATCTTCGCGCGCAACATCATCGCGGAGCACTCGTCCAACCCGCGCATGCTCATCGTCCACGAGGTCATGGGCCGCAACTGCGGGTGGCTCACGGCCGAGACCGCCCGCCGCTATCACGCCTGGGTCGGAGAGCAGGACTTCGTCGAGGGCTTCGGCAACGACCCGAGGTGCTGGGACGTGCACGCCGTCTACGTTCCCGAGCTGCACCCCGACCTGCACGCCGAGGCCGACCGGCTCAAGGCCGTCATGGACGAGATCGGCTGCGTCAACATCTTCCTCTCCGAGGGCGCCGGAGTCGACGAGATCGTCGAGGAGCTGCGCGCCAAGGGCGAGGAGGTGCCGGTCGACCCGTTCGGGCACGTCCAGATCGACAAGGTCAACCCGGGCGCCTGGTTCGCCAAGCAGTTCGCCGAGCTCGTGGGCGCCGAGAAGACGATGGTCCAGAAGTCCGGGTACTTCTCGCGCTCGGCCGCCCCCAACGACGAGGACCTCGCCCTCATCCGTGAGTGCACCGACCTCGCCGTCGACGCGGCCATGCGCGGCGAGTCCGGAGTCGTCGGCCACGATGAGGAGCGCGGCGACGAGCTGCGCGCCATCGAGTTCCCCCGGATCAAGGGGCACAAGAAGTTCGACGCCGAGGTCGGCTGGTTCCAGGACCTGCTGGGCGAGATCGGCCAGCGCTAGGCCGATGTCGGGTGCGTCGGCGGAGCGTGAGGACGCCGCGCTCGCGGCCCTCCTCACCCGCGCCGAGCGGGTGCCGGGTGGTCGGGTCGAGTCCTATGGCCCGCATCCGGACCAGGTCATCGAGTGGTATGCGGCAGCCACCTCGGGCGAGCGGGCACCGGTCGTCCTGGTCCACGGCGGGTTCTTCCGTCCCTCGATCGACCGCACCCACGCCCGACCGATGGCCGCAGCGCTGGCAGAGCGTCTGAACGCGCCCGTCGTGCTCATGGAGTACCGACGGGTGAGCGGACACCCGGAGGCCGCCGTCGCCGACATCGACGCGGTCTCGGACCTGATGGAGGGTCTCAGCGAGGAGCCGGCCGTGTGGGTCGGCCACTCGGCCGGCGGGGCTCTCGTGCTCCAGCGAGCGTTCGACCCGGTCCGTCCGGCGGTCCCGACCGTGGCGCTGGCCCCTGTCGCCGACCTCAGGACAGCCGTGGCCGAGAGGTTGGGTGACGGCGCGGTCGTCGAGTGGCTGGGGGCCCGGGCCGCCGCCAAACCCAGCCGCTATGCGCGGCTGGACCCGGTGAGTCTGGCCGGCGACCTTCCAGAGCGCTGGGATCGGGTCGTGTGCGTGCACGGCGCCGAAGACGGCACCGTTCCTCCGGAGCAGTCGCGTGCCGTCGGGGTCCCTGTGCGGCTCGTCCCCGAGGCTCACCACTATGACCTCATCGACCCCGAGTCCGCCGCGTGGTCCGAGGTCGTCGCCGCCATCGAGGGTGTCGCTCGTCAGCCGTAGAGTGACTCGCCGCGCGCGTAGCGCTCGTCGATCTCGGCGAGCATCTCGGCCATCCCGGCTCTGTCGAGCCGGTCGGCGCGGGTGAAGCGGATGCAGCTCTTGCCGCAGCTGACCCGGCCGAGCCGGTCGGCATAGGTCTCCGCCACGTAGGCACCGTCGATCACCGCGCACGCGTACAGCGAGATGTGCCGCTTCTGGTTCGCGAGGCTGAGGATCGGCAGGTCGCGGGTCTGCGTGGCGCTGCGCGGGCGGTAAGGGATCAGACCGTAGCCGAGCATGTCGCCGGACAGGACCGGTTGCAGGTGTGGCGCGTGCTCGCGGATGAGCGCATCGACGGTGCGCAGGTCCGACTCGCGGTCGCCGGCGGCCGCGAACCATTCCTCGACCTCGGGCGGGTAGGAGTGCGTCGGCTGCGACATGGACACCAGCGTAGGTCGATGCTCCGACGCGCCTGCGCGACCCGGCCGGTCCGGACCTGGAGCCGGACATGCCACCGGGGCGCCCGATCGGTGATCGGACGCCCCGGCGGAGATGTCACCCACTAGGAGGGGATGAGCTCCTGGATCGAGGCCAGGATCGCCGCGTGCTCCGGATCATTGGGGTCGAGCTGGTTCGACGCCGCGCGAAGCTGGGCTGTCGCGTGCTTCGCGTTGTTGGCCGTCTCGGCCTTCTCGAGAGCGCGGTTGACGTTCGCAGCCTTGTTCGGGCTGATTCCGCCGGCGCGCTCCAGCTGGTCCACCTGCGCGCGCACGAGCACGTGGGTCAGTTCCCACTCGTACGTGCGCATCGACATCGCGTTGTGCTCCTCGAGCTGCACGGTGGTGGCTGCGGCGATCTCGTTCGCGCTCAGGTCCGCTGTCGGAGTGAGGCGCATGGCGTCCAGACCACGGACGATCTCGTTGCCGTAGACGGTGCCGTTGTACCAGTACACGGACCAGTACCCGTCACCGGTCTCGCCGGGGCCGCGGTCGAAGTAGCCGATCTCCTTGACGTTCGCCGGGTCGGTGAAGTCGAAGAGCGATGCGCCGCCGGAGTACCAGGCCTGCACGGCGATGTCCCGTCCGGGCACCGGCAGGATGTTCGCCTGGTGGGCGACGCAGATCTCGTCGGCATCCTGTGCCGCCGGGAGCTTGTAGTAGCCCTGGAAGACCAGCTTCGGGGTGGCGCCGCTGCGGTCGATCGAGAAGAACGCGTTGGCACCCCACTCCTTGCGGTGCTGCGGCATGCACCGGGCGCCGCCGCCGCCGCCCCACTCGTCGGTGAACATCACGGTCGTGCCGTCGTTGTTGAAGTTCGCCGAGTGCCAGTAGGCGAAGTTCTCGTCGGCCACCGCGTCGATCCGAACCGGGTCGGCCGGGTCGGAGATGTCGATGAGGATGCCGTTGCCCTGGCACGCCCCGGCGGCCAGCCCGATCTCCGGGTAGGCGGTGATGTCGTGGCAGGTGTTCGTGTTGGGCGACGGGCTGTAGTTGGTACCCGCCGGGGAGCAGGCGTTGGGCCTGGTCGGGTCGAAGGGGTTCGGGAAGTCCGTGCAGGGGTGGCCGGCGCGGGTCGGGCCGTTCTGGAGACCGTTCACGGCGCCGGACACGGGGTCGGCGAAGAGCCGTGCCTCCTTGACGACGGAGGCGGCGGCGGGGTCGTTCACCGGCACCTTGATGACCTCGATCATCCATTGCGAGGGGTTGTCACCGCTCGCACTGGTCTGGCCGCAGCGCCCGGCCTGGAGGCCGTCGGGGGTGTGCACGGCCTCGCCGGCGGCGCGCTGACCCGAGGTGCCGCTGTTGTAGATGTAGACGTGGTCGGGGTCGTTGGGGTCCTCGACCAGACGGTTGGTGTGCGAGCCACGGCAGGTCTGGATCACGGCCAGCTGCACGGGGTTGTCGAGGTCGGAGATGTCCCAGATCCGGACGCCCCGGGCACGCTCCGGGTTGGGCACGGTCGAGGGGCCCGCACCCTCGGAGCCGCAGTCGACCCGCGCGGTGGCCGCCTGGACCGAGGTGAACATCAGGTCGCCGTAGACGTTGACGTCGCCCTGGCTTCCGGGGCAGAGCACCGACGTTCTCACGAAGGGGTTCGCGGGGTCGGAGACGTCGATGACGTTGAACCCGCCGTAGCTGCCCTGGATGACGTGGTCCCGGGTGAAGGCCATGTCCGAGTTGATGTAGGTCCCCGTGTCGAGCGGTGCGGTGTTCGGGAGGTTCGCGAGCAGGTCGGCACCGAGCGACGCGGCGTCGTCACCCTCGAGGCTGTAGCGCGGGTCGTCGGTGCTCGGAAGGCTCGGGTCGGCGGTCGCGCCGGCCGGGAGCAGCGTCATGCCCATGACCGCCGCGGCGGTGAGGGCGAGTGGGGCACGGAGTCTGCGGCGGAGCGCGCCGCGACTCCTGGAGGGAGCAGGCATGGGCAACGGCCTTTCGGTGCAGGCACCGGGTCCTGGTCAGGTGGAGAGCCAGGATCCGGGCCGGATCTGATGAGTTCTGCGGCACCCGTCGGGTTCCCTGCCTGAGACGCCGCAGTGGTCACAATCTAGGACTCCGGCCGTAGTGGTGGGGGATTAGCGTCGGATCTCGTTCTGGGCATCCCTGGCGAATTCTGGTTCCGATGATGCTGCGACGCGCGATGCGGGGTTTCGCCACGTATCGTTCTGCGTGTCCGTCCGTTGCGGACCGTCCCCGGCATCGTGAGTCATGGAGGATCGATGAGCCGTTCTCGACCCCGCGCCGTCGCCCTGCTCGGCGTTGCCGCCCTGGGCCTGCTCGGCCTGCTCGGCGGGTGCAGCTCGGGGTCGGCCGAGGCGGCCCCCACGCAGATGCCGACCCAACGGGTGGTCCAGCCCGGCGCGCCCGGGCAGCCCAACAAGACCCTCACAGCCGCTCCGGAGATCCCAGACTTCGTCACCGCGGCCGACGTCACCTTCGTGCGGCACATGCTCCGGCACCACGCGCAGGCTCTCGAGCTCACCGCTCTCGTGCCGGAGCGCACGGCCCGCGCCGACATCCCGCTGTTCGCCGAGCGCATCGAGATCTCGCAGGACCAGGAGATCGACCTCATGGAGGGCTGGCTGCGCGAGCGCAACGAGCCGGTCAACGACCTGACCGGCGACCACCACGACGACGACGCCCTCATGCCCGGGATGCTCACCGAGGACCAGCTGGCCCAGCTGGAGGCCGCCTCGGGGGAGGAGTTCGACCGGCTGTTCCTGCGGTTCATGTACCAGCACCATGCGGGTGCCGTTCAGATGGTCCAGGAGCTCTTCGACGCAGACGGCGGGCAGGACTCCTTCATCTTCCGCCTCGTCAAGGAGATCGACGGCGACCAGCGCATCGAGATGGACCGCATCCTCGACATGCAGGCGAAGATGGGCCTCGGCGACGTCGGGACGGAGACCGGCGCCGGCTGAGCAGACTCAGTCGACCAGCAGCCCCGCGATGACGTCGAGCGCGGTCGCGACCTCGGCGAAGGACGTGGACAGTGGCGCCAGCCCGAGCCGGATGCCGTCGGGCTCGCGGAAGTCGGGGACGACGTCGCGCGACCACAGCTCGGCGCACAGCTCGCGGCTGCGCGGGTGGGTGATCGTCACGTGGGCGCCGCGCCGGTCGTCGGCACGCGGCGAGGCAACCCCGACGCCGAACGGCGCGAGCTCGGAGTCCACCGCGTCGATGACGAAGCGGGTCAGGGCGACGGCCTTGGCCCGGATCCGGTCGAGTCCGGCCTCCTCGATGAGGTCGACGGTGTCGGCGATGCCGACCATGCCGAGGACCGGGGGCGTGCCGGAGATGAAGTGCCGCATCCCCGGACTCGCGCGGTACCCCGGACCCATCCGGAACGGCTCGGCATGCCCCATCCAGCCTTGGATCGGCTGTCGCAGCCGGCCCTGGTGACGGGTGGCCACATAGCCGTAGGCCGGCGCCCCCGGACCTCCGTTGAGGAACTTGTAGGAGCAGCCGACGGCGAGGTCGATCCCGGTGGCGTCGACGTCCTCCCGCACGACGCCCCCCGAGTGGCAGGTGTCGGACAGGACGAGAGCGCCGGCCTCGTGGGTGGCGCGGGTGATCTCGGCCAGGTCGGCGATCCAGGCCGACTTGTAGGCCACGTGCGAGACGACGACGAGAGCGGTCCGCTCGTCCACGACGGAGGCCACCTGGTCTGCCGTGACGCCCTCGGTCGGCTCGGGCTCGATCCAGACCAGCTCGGCGCCGGTCTCGGCGGCGATGCCCTCGGCGACGTAGCGGTCGGTCGGGAAGTTCTCGGTGTCGAGGACGATCCGGGTGCGCCCCGGGTCGGCGGCCACCGCAGCCCGGATGATCTTGTAGAGGATCACGGTCGTGGAGTCCCCGACGAAGGTCTGACCCGGCGCGGCGCCCAGGACGACCTCCCCGATCCGGTCGCCCAGCGCGAGCGGCAGCTCCATCCACTCCTCGTCCCACGACCGGATCAGGCGGGTGCCCCAGGCGCCCTCGATCAGCTCGTTGATCCGCCGCTGGGTGGCCCGAAGGGGCCGGCCGAGGGAGTTTCCGTCGAGGTAGGCCTGCACGGCGCTCGGCCCGGACCCGGCCGGAACGAACCGGTCCCGGGTGAACGCGATCTCGTCGTCGGCGTCGAGCGCGGCAGCCCGATCGTGCAGGTTCGTCAGGGACGTCTGGCCGGCGGTCATGATGCATCGCTTTCGGGGGTGAGGTCGATCCGGCCGATCTCGGTGCGCACCGCGAACAGCTCGGGGAAGAAGGTGAGCTCGAGCGCCTTCTGCAGGAAGCCGACACCCGAAGACCCTCCGGTTCCCGTCTTCATGCCGATCGTGCGCTGGACGGTCTTGAGATGCCGGAACCGCCACAGCTGGAAGTTGTCCTCGAGGTCGACCAGCTCCTCGCACGCCTCGTAGACGTCCCAGTGGTCCTGCGCGTTTGCGTAGACCTGGGTGAACAGCTCGACGAGTCCGTCGTCGCACACGTGGGCCCGCGTGACGTCCCGCTCAAGCACGGCGGTGGGCACCGCATACCCCCTCCTGGCGAGGCAGCGGAGGAACTCGTCGTAGATGCTCGGCGCCTGAAGCAGCTCGGTGAGCAGCGCATGGGCCTGCGGGTCCTGCTCATGGACCCGCAGCATGCCGGGGTGCTTGTTGCCGAGCGCGAACTCGACGGCGCGGTACTGCCAGGACTGGAAGCCGGAGGCCTTGCCGAGGAAGCCGCGGAACTCGGCGTACTCCGTCGGGGTGAGGGTCGCCAGGACCGACCACTGCTCGACCATGGAGCGCTGGATGTGCTTGACCCGGGCGATCCGCTTGAGGCTGACCCGCATCTCGTCCTGCGCGAGCAGCTCTGCGGCCGAACGCAGCTCGTGCAGCATGAGCTTGAGCCAGAGCTCGCTGGTCTGGTGCTGGATGATGAACAGCATCTCGTCGTGGTGCGGCGGGTCCGAGACCGGCCGCTGGGCGTCCAGGAGGGTGTCCAGCGCGAGATAGGACCCGTAGGTCATGGTGTCGCGCAGGTCGGTGTGGACGCTGTGCTCGATCTCTCGTGTGTTGCCACTCATGGGGGACCACGGTAGCCCCCGGAGTGCGCTCGCTACCGTGTGTCGCATGAGCGGGTATGCGCGGCGAACCTCCGGCGACTCGTTCACTCCCGTGGTGGTCACTCTGGCGGTCGGCATCGCCGGGGTGGTTCTCGTCGTCCTGGCCACCGCATACGGATGGCTGGGCCCGGACGTCGACCGCGGCGCGGGGTTCTGCGAGACCGACCACTGGTGCTTCTTCGCCCAGCCGTCGAACACGCTGAGCAACCTCGCCTTCGTCGCCGCCGGCACAGCACTGGCCTGGCACGCCCGGCGCCCGTCCGGACGGCTCGAGATCGACCTGCTCGCGGTGCCCTTCACGGTGATCGTCGCCCTGCTCGGGCCAGGGTCGATGGCGATGCACGCGACCGAGACCGACCTCGGCGGGCACCTCGACGTGCTCTCGATGCACCTGCTGGCCGGCTTCGCCGCGTCGTATGCGGTGGCCCGGATCCGCGGGTGGGACGCCGGCCGGACGGTCGTCCTGTTCGCGCTCCTCGTGGGTCTGGGCACGGCCGCATCCCTGTCGGGGGGCTCGGTGCCGGTCGTGCGCCACCCGGGCAACGCGTTCTTCGCGCTGCTGCTCCTCGTGGCCGTCGTCGGTGAGGCGGTCCTGCTCCGGCGCCGGGCGATCCCGCCGTGGTGGGGGGTCGCCTCGGTCACCGTGCTCCTGGTGGCCTTCGCGATCTGGCTGCCGTCGCAGACCGGCCGGGCCTGGTGCATCCCGGAGTCATGGCTGCAGGGCCACGCGCTCTGGCACGTGCTCTGCGCGGTCGCCGCCTACCTGCTCGGGCGGCACTACACGGCCCGTGCGCCGGCCGGCTGAGGTCCGACGGCGGGCGGCTCAGAGGCCCCGCAGCCGCAGCACGACTCCCGCGTGGTCGGACGGCCACAGACCGGTGTCCGGGTCGCGGTCGGTCAGTTCGCGGCCGGTGACCTCGCCGCGGTCCACCCCGAGCGGACCGCCGCTCGCTGTCCGCGCGAAGACCATGTCGATCCGGTGCGTCCAGCTGGGCGGCACCTCGTCGACCGTCTCGTTGAGCCCCGAGGTCCAGCCCTCCTCGGCCGGCGCCCACTCGAGCCACTGGTCGCTGTAGGTCTGCGTGATGAAGTCGTAGGCCGCCTTGTGCGGCTGAGTGTCGCCGATCTGCGTCTTGACGCGCTCGTCGAGCGGGTCGGAGTTGCAGTCGCAGACGATGACCGTCGACCGGTCCATCGCGGTGGCCTCGCCGACCATCTGCACGGCCTGCGCGAGCGCGAGGTCGGAGCTGAACGCCTCGAGATGGGTGTTGACGACCCGGAAGTCCCGGCCGCCGGCGCGCACGTCGACCCATTGGTAGCCGCGGTCGAAGTCGAAGGTCGCGCCGAGGACGCCCAGGGAGAGGTTGGCGTCGTAGACCTCGTCGTGCTCGCCGGTCACCCGCAGGCTCGGGGTGTCGCGCACGAGGATGACGTCGCGCATGGTCAGGCGGACGTCCCGCATCGACCCGCCCATCGTGGCTGTGAACGGACTCCCCGTGAAGCTCGGCGACTCGACGTCGGCACGCAGCCCGACGACCTCCGCCCGGTACAACGGACGGTCCGCGTTCAGCTCGTCGAGGAGCAGTTGCAGGAAGTCGTAGTCGACGGTCTCGGCGTTCGGGACACCGACCGGGCCGGCGAGCTCGAGTGGGCCGGACCGCCAGAGCGCCACTTCCTGCAGGCCGACGATGTCGGGGGAGGTGCGCAGGATCTCGTCGGCGAGCAGGCCGGCCCGGACGGTGAAGTCGGTCTCGTCGACGATCGCCCGGGTGATCTCACTCCCGTTGGCCAGCGCGACCAGGATGTCCTGGGGCGTGCCGCCCTGGGCCTGCGCGAGCAGCGCCGCCTGGATCGGCCGGTTGATGTCGGCGCCGAGATAGACGTTGCGGGTCATCACCGTGATCGGCTTGCCCGGTGCGCTCGCCGCGGGTCTGCCACCATCACGGGCACCGCCGAGCGGCGCCGCCTGGGAGGGTGTCGCCGCGAGCATCATCACGGCGGCGAGAACGACGGCGAACAGGTTTCGAAGCGATGACCTCGATGTCATGACGGCAGACCTCCCAGGGGTGCGATGGGCTCCATCATGGCTGGTCCGGGCGAAGAGCGTCACGCGTTTGGCTGATTTCGCGGGTGTGGTCGCTCCGGCGCCAGGTCTCCCGCCGCAACTTCCGGCAGGGGTGGTCGCCACGCAGGCGGAGGTGCCGTATCGCCTCCGTCTGCACGAGCGCCTCGCGGCTGCAGAACCACCTCGCCCTGCACCGTCGGCGCTGGGTGGAGCCCCGCTCGCACCACCTCCCGCGTGGGAATACAATCCAAAGTTGAGTCGTTCGCACTCATGTTTCACCCACCTGACTCGGACCAACCGCTGCGGCCGGCCAGCCCAGCGGCCCGATCACCGGACTCCGGCACCGGTGCCGGCGCCCGGATCTGACACCACTCTCGTGAGGAGGAGATATGGCCACCACCTTCGATCCCTTCCGCGACCTGGACCGCATCATGTCCGGCGCACTGCGCACCCCCGCGGCAGCGGGGATGCCGATGGATCTGTACCGCTCCGGTGAGGAGTTCGTCGCCCACATCGACCTTCCGGGCGTCGACCCGGGCTCGATCGACATCGACGTCGAGGACCGCACCTTGACGATCCGCGCCGAGCGGGGCACCGAGGCCGGTGACGACATCCAGTGGCTCTCGCACGAGCGGCCGAGCGGCACCTTCGCCCGTCAGTTGACGCTCGGCTACGGCGTCGCGCTCGACAAGATCGAGGCCGACTACGCCGACGGAGTGCTCACCCTGCGCATCCCCGTCGCCGAGGAGGCCAAGCCGCGCAAGATCTCGGTCAGCCACGGCTCCGACCGGAAGACGATCGAGAGCACGACGACCGATGGCGGGTCCGGCCAGGGCTGACCCGCCGGTCCGCGAGTAGCCGGCCCCGAGTAGCCGAACATCGAGCGAGTCGCCGAACAACGAGCACGGGTATGCGGTGCGCACCAGGGTGCCCACCGCATACCCGTGTCGTCGCCCGAGCCGGTCAGGCGACCCGTGCGGCCAGCTGGTCGACCGCCGCGCCGAGCGCCTCCTGCATCTGCGGATCGTGGTCGTACCGGGCGGCCAGGTGTGCGGCATACAGGGACGCGCCGGTGAACATCAGCCCGTCGTCCCATCCCCAGGGCTTGGGCCGCGGCCACGCGCGGGGCCACCCCCTGCCGCACCAGTCCTCGATCTCGGCGAGAAAGGTGCGACCCGGGCTCTCATCGTTGCGCCCGACGGTGCTGGTGGTGGTGCCCAGCAGGCGGCCGACGAGAGCGGCCCCGACCGCGGCCTCGTGCGCGGGCAGTTGCTGAGTGCCGACGGTGCCGAGGAGCTTCCAGATGCTCGACATTGACGACTCCTTGTCTGGTGCGAGGTCCGCGTCGAAGCGGGTTCACGTCAGGGAGGAGCGATGGAGCCGCGTGCTGATACAGCTGTGACCGCATGGGGATGCGGCCGCACGAGTCGTTAGCGTTGGGCATGGCCATCACCGATGCCGACCGTCAGCTGCTCGTCCGCGCCGTCGATCTCGCGGAGGAGGCGCTCATCGCCGGGGACGAGCCGTTCGGCTCGGTTCTCGTCTCGCCCACCGGCGAGGTGCTGTTCGAGGACCACAACCACGTCTCCGGCGGCGACCGCACCCAGCACCCCGAGCTGTCGATCGCGCGATGGGCTGCAGCACACCTGCCGGAAGAGGTTCGACGCGAGTGCACCGTGTACACCTCGGGTGAGCACTGCCCGATGTGCGCCGCAGCCCACGGCTGGGTCGGGCTGGGCCGCATCGTGTATGCGTCGTCCACCGAGCAGCTCGTGTCCTGGAGCGCGGAACGTGGGTTCCCACCCTCCCCGGTGCGGCCGCTGTCCATCCCGGACGTCGTGCCGGGGGTCGTCGTGGACGGTCCCGATCCCGAGCTGGCCGAGCGGGTCCGTGACCTGCACGCCCGTCGGACGGGCGGCTGAGCCCGGCGACGGCCCGAGTGCCGGGCGCCGGTCGCCGGTCGCGCTATGGTCGGGGGACACGGCACGACTCGAGGAGGTGGGCACGATGAGCACGACCGACCACGGCCCGACTGACGGGTTCGAGCCCGAACGGGAGGACTGGCCGGCGCCGGACCCGCAGACGCTGTCGCCGGAGGCGGTGGAGAACGAGCCCGACGACGTCGTCGCGGGGCTCCCGGACGACGCGCCGCTTCCCGCGGACGCCGACGAGGCGGACGTTCTCGACCAACGGACCGAAGCAGGCCTCGACGTCGACGAGACAGAGGACGACGACGAGGTCTAGAGATCGCGTCGGGCGGCGTGTGCGGCGGTGACGGTGAAGGAACGCGGGGCCTGCCAGCCGCGGTCGGCGAAGGCGGCGGCGATGAGTTCGGCGACGTGCTCGGCGATGCCGGTGGGGAGCAGCGCGATGGACGATCCGCCGAACCCGCCGCCGGTCATCCGGGCGCCGAGGGCGCCGGCGCCCAGGGCGGTCTCGACGGCGAGGTCCAGCTCGGGACAGGAGACCTCGTAGTCGTCGCGCAGCGAGACGTGCGAGGTGGTGAAGAGCGCGCCGACGGTGTCGAAGTCGTCGGCGCGTAGCGCTGCGACGGTGGCGCGGACCCGGTCGATCTCGGTGACGACGTGCCGGGCCCGTCGGACGAGGTCGTCGTCGGACGGGGAGTCGCCGGCGAGGGTGTCGAGGGCCTCCGGGAGCGCGCCGGGCTCGACGTCGCGAAGGGTCGCCACACCAAGCCGGTCGGCGGCGCGTTCGGCGGCCCGCCGGCGCACCTCGTACTGGCCGTCGGCGAGGGTGTGCGCCGCTCGGGTGTCGGTCACGAGCAGGACCAGGTCGTGCTGGTCGAGGTCGACCGGGACGTGCTCGACCTGCCCGGAGCGGCAGTCCAGGTAGAGCGCGTGGTCGGGTCGGCAGAGCAGGGCGGCCGACTGGTCCATCCCGCCCGTGGCTGCGCCGGCCACGTCGTTCTCCGCGCGGATGCACGCCGCGACCAGATCACGGCGGGCGGTGTCGTCGGCGAGCAGGCCCAGGTCGAACAGGTCGCTGACCGCGGCACCGACCGCGCACTCCAGAGCGGCCGAGCTGGAGAGCCCGGCTCCGACCGGCACCGAGCTGTCGACGACGGCGTCGATCCCGCCCACGTCGTACCCGGCCTCGCGCAGCGCCCAGAGCACTCCGGCGGCGTAGCCGAGCCAGCCCGCGGGCGAACCGGGCCCGACCTCCCCGAGCCGGACCTGGGCCGTCTCGTCCAGGTTGACCGAGTGCACCCGCACCACGTCGTCGGCGCGTCGGGCGCAGGCGGCCCAGGTTCGTTGCGGCAGCGCGATCGGCAGGACCAGACCGCCGACGTAGTCGGTGTGCTCACCGATCAGGTTCACCCGACCCGGCGCCGACCACACCCCCTCCGGGGGGCGGCCGTGCAGCCGGGCGAACGTGTCGAGGAGGCTCGCGGGGGAGGGTGGGTTGCTCGGCTGCGCATCGTGGGCCATCGGGTCGGCTGTCCTCTGTGGCTGATGGTGCTGGGGATGGGTCGCAAAGTGGGCGGTGGGTCGGGACTGCCCCGATCCTAGAGCGGCGCGGCCAGGCGCGGAGGACGTGGGATGCTGTGCTCCGCGTGCCCACTCTTGTCGCGTTCCGGAGGACCGATGCCCACTTCTGCCCCCGAGTCCCTGGTCGTCGCCCTGTCAGCGGCGGATGTCTGCCTCGTCGTGGACGTGAGCGGAGGGGAGCTTCCGCGGATCGTGCACTGGGGTGACCACCTCGGCGAGCTCGACGTCGTGGACCTGCCCGGCCTCGTCGGCGCCCAGACCCCGCTCCCCGGGCCGAACCTGGTCGACCTCCCGCCGCGGGTCGCAGTCCTGCCCGAGCACCACACCGGCTGGACCGGTCGCCCCGGGCTGATCGGCTCGCGGGACGGTCGGGGATGGTCGACCCGGTTCACCGTGCAACGGGTGGAGCTGGACGGCGAGACGGTCCGGCATAGGCTCGTCGGAGGGCCGGGGCTGCTCACCGTGCACGCCACCGATGTTCACGCAGGGCTCGAGCTCGTCCTCGAGCTCGGCCTCGACGCCACGGGTCTGGTGCGGGCGCGGGCCGGGGTGACCAACGTCGCGGACGGCATCTTCTCCGTCGACGGGCTGACCCTTGCCCTGCCGGTGCCGCCGGGTCATGACGAGATCCTCGACTTCACCGGCCGGTGGGGCGGGGAGCGGGCGCCGCAACGGCAGCCGCTCGGCGTCGGCACGCACCTGCGCGAGAACCGGCGCGGGCGGACCGGGGCGGACAGCGCATACCTGCTCCATGTCGGCAGGCCGGGCTTCGGGTTCGAGAGGGGGTCGGTCCGGGCGGTGCACGCCGCGTGGAGCGGCAACCACGTCCACTACGCCGAGCACTCGTTCACCGGCGAGCGGCTCATCGGCGCTGGCGAGCTCCTGCTGCCTGGGGAGGTCCGGCTCGAGCCGGGCGGCGCATACACCGGTCCGTGGGTGTTCTTCGCCGCCGGTGACGGCCTTGACCAGGTGGCCCGCCGCTTCCACGCGCACCTGCGGGGGCGGGCCCGGCCGGTCTCTGCGCAGCGTCCGGTCACTTTGAACGTTTGGGAGGCGGTGTACTTCGACCACACCCTGGACCGGCTGGTCGAGCTGGCCGAGCGAGCGGCGCGGGTCGGGGTGGAGCGGTTCGTCCTGGACGACGGCTGGTTCGGCGCGCGTCGCCACGACCGCGCCGGCCTGGGGGACTGGGTCGTCTCGCCGCAGGTGTGGCCGGACGGGCTGCACCCGCTCATCGACCGGGTCCGTGGGCTCGGTATGGAGTTCGGGCTGTGGTTCGAGCCGGAGATGGTCAACCTCGACTCCGACGTCGCCCGCGCCCATCCCGACTGGGTGATGGCCGCCCGCGACGAGCTGCCGCTGCCGTCGCGCAGCCAGCACGTGCTCGACCTGACCGTCCCTGGCGCCTACGAGCACGTCAAGGCCCAGATCCTGGCGATTCTCGACGAGTACGACATCGGCTACCTGAAGTGGGACCACAACCGCGACCTCGTCGAGGCCGGCAGCCGGCCCAGTGGCGGGCGCCCCGCCGTGCACGCCCAGACCCTCGCGCTGTACCGGCTGCTGGACGAGCTCCGCGCGGCCAATCCCGGGCTGGAGATCGAGTCGTGCTCCTCCGGCGGCGGCCGGGTCGACCTGGGCATCCTGGAGCGGACCGACCGGGTCTGGGTCTCCGACGTCATCGACCCGCTCGAGCGCCAGCACATGCTGCGCTGGACCACCCAGCTCATCCCGCCGGAGTACATGGGCTCGCACATCGCCTCCGAGCATTCCCACTCCACCGGCCGCAGCCACTCCCTCGCGTTCCGTGCCGGCACGGCGGTCTTCGGCCACCTCGGCATCGAGTGGGACCTGACCGCGGTCGACGAGGCGACCCTGAACGAGATCGGGGAGTGGGTGAGCTTCTACAAGGACCACCGCGACCTGCTCCTCGGCGGCGACCTCGTCCGGGTCGACACCGGCATCGACGACCTCTTCGTCCACGGGGTCATCCGGCCCGACCGGTCCGAGGCGATCTTCGCCCTCGCCACCGTCGGCGCCCTGCTCGAGCTGCCCGGGCCCGCGGTGCGCCTCCCGGGACTGCGGCCGGACCGTCGCTACCGGGTTCGCCCGATGGTCGTCGGCTCGCCGACGGGTGTCGTCGCGCCGCTGTGGTGGGGGCAGGACGGGGGCGACCCCGCGCGTCCGGTTCCTCCCTCGCCGCCTGCGCCGCCGCGCTGGCTGACCCGGGGCGCCGAGTACGACGGTGTCGTCCTGTCCGGCTCTGTGCTGGGCACCGTCGGGGTGAGCCCTCCACTCATGCAGCCGGAGCAGGTGGTGCTGCTGCACGTGGCCGAGGAGGCCACCGGGCTCTAGTCGGATGACCCGGTAGCGAGGACCGGTTCGGGCTCGAGGAGCTGTTGCAGCGCCTCGAACGCGGCCGGCTCGATGGAGTACCAGGTCCGCCGGCCGTCGCGCTCACGGCGGAGGAAGCCCATGTCGTGCAGAGCTCCCAGATGATGGGAGACCGTCGGCTGCGTCAGGCCGAGATGCGCGGCGAGCTCCGTCGTCGTCGCCCGCGCGCCCGGTCGGGTCCGAATGCGGCCGAGAATGCGAAGGCGGGCCGGCTCACCGAGCGTCCGCAGGGCCTGAGCGAGGAACTCCGCCTCGTCCTGGGCCAGCTCTGTGGCGAGCAGAGGTGAGCAACACAGCTCGGTCAACCGGTCCGAGGCAGTCGGACCGGAATGGGTTGACAGGTTCACGGTGTTCATAGATAGTCATCTAATCATTCGATGTATGTCTATGTAAAGGAGATGTCGTGACCATCTCGTTCGTCGACCTTCTCATGCGGGTCCTCACCCGTGTGCTCGACACCCTCGAGAGCACCTGGCCGTTCCTCGTTCTCAGTGTCGTCTTGGCCTCGGTCGTCCAGGTCTACGTCGGTGCGGACCGGCTCGGCGCCTGGCTGCGCCGGAGCACCCCGGTCGCCGTCGTGGGCGCCGTGCTGCTCGGGGCGCTGACACCGTTCTGTTCCTGCGGCACGATGGCGGTGGTCCTCGGCTCGCTCGCCGCCTCGGTGCCGTGGGCGCCGGTCGTCGCGTTCATGGCGTCCTCGCCGCTGACGAGCCCGGGGGAGTACGCGCTCTCGGTCGGGCTCTTCGGCCCCGGCTTCGCGACGGCGTTCGTCATCGCCGCGATCGGGGTCGGACTGCTGGGTGGCGCGGCGGCGTGGGTGCTCGAGCGTGCCGGGTGGCTGGCCGGCCAGTCCCGGGTCGCGCCGGCCTCGGCATCGAGGTGCCCGGGCACGGATACGGTGGACCGGGTCGAGGTGCCCTGCTGTCCGGCGGCGCTGGAGAGCCTGATCACCGCGCCGGCGGTCCTCACTGCGGCTCCGGTGGGTTCGTCCGCAGGCTCGTGCGGCTCTGTCGACTCGCGCTGCTGCGGGACGCCCGGTCGCGATCCCGCGTCCCGCGAGCACCGGGCCGAGCCGGCGGCAACCCGGCTGTCCGCCGTGCGCACCGACCCCCGAACGCGCGAGCTCGGAATGGCACTGCTCACCAACGGCCGCCGTCTCGCGTGGTACTTCCTGGCCTTCGCCGCGCTGGGCTATCTCGTCATCGCGCTCATCCCGACCTCGGTGTTCGAGCAGCATCTCGGCGACGGGAGCGCCCTCACCGCCGTGCCCCTTGCGGCGCTGCTCGGCATTCCGATGTACGTCAACACCGAGGGGTCGCTCCCCCTGGTCGCCTCGTTGATGGACGGCGGGATGGGAGCCGGCCCCGCGCTGGCGTTCCTCGTCACCGGTGCGGGGACGAGCATCGGTGCCGTGAGCGGGATGCTCATCGTGGCGCGGTGGCGGGTCGTCGCCCTCGTCGTGGGGACGCTGTTCGTCTCGGCCTGCCTGACCGGGTGGCTCGCGCCGCTCTGGCTGTGAACCTGCCGACGTCAGGCCTGGGCTGCCCGCTTGGACACCTCCGGCAGACGCGCCGAGGCGGCGACGCCGACGAGCCCGAGACCGGCGAGGAACACCAAGGCCCATTCGACGGAGAAGGCCGCGATCGCCGAGCTGATGCCGCCGACGACGAGCAGGATGATGCCCATCGCGGTGTTCGACACCGCGACGTAGGTCGTCCGCAGGTCACCCTCGGCAAGGTCCACGACGTAGGTCTTGCGCCCCACCCGGACGCCGGTGTGCATGAGGGTCAGCGCGAAGTAGGCCCCGACGAACAGGGCATCGCTCCAGACCGAGTCCGTGACGTCGACCAGCGTGACGAGGGCGACCAGAGTCAAGACCACAACGGACGCAACGGCGGCCCCGACACTCATCAGGCTCCGGCTCGACCGGTCCGCCCACCGCCCGAAGATCCGGCCGCCCAGCAGCGCGGCGACACCGGAGGCGATGATGAACGCGCCGAGACCGGACAGGCTCTCCACCCCGGACCCCAAGGACAGGGCGACGACGAAGGGTGGACTGAGCGCCGAGACCAGCAGCAGACTGCGCACGGTGACGAAGCGCCGCAGTATGCGGTCCTCGCGCAGGAGCGCCAGCGACGGCCGAGCGCCGTCCGACTCGCGCTCCGCCTCGGTGAGGTCCTCGGGCTCGGTGACCCCCGCATACATCATCGCGGCGGCGACCCACAGTGCGGACCCGAGGGCGAGGAGGAGCGCCAGGCTCGCCGGGTCGAGGTCCGCGCCGCCGAAGTAGCGGATGGCCAGGCCGAGCGTGATCGCGGTCAGGCCAGCGGCGGTCGTCGCCAGTCCGTTGATCTGGCCGCGCTCCCCCTTGGGGACGGTGCGGCCCTGGACGTCCTTCGAGGAGATCGAGCACAGGCTGCGCCCCAGTGCGAACACGGCGAGCGCGATCACGATGACCACGCCGGCGGACAGTCCGCTGCCCAACGCCGCCGTGGCGGCCATCACGGCGACGGCGGCCGACTGGACGAGGGCGCCGGCGACGAAGACCCACTTGCGATGGCGGACGCGCAGGACGAGGGAGGTGATGAACGCCTGGGGCAGCATCGATCCGGACTCACGGATCGGCACGAGCAGCCCGACGAGCGCCGACGGGACGCCAAGCGCCTGGAACAGCCACGGCAGCACGGTCGAGGCGTTGACGGTCTGGTCCCCGGACGACTGGAACGTCTGAGCGGCGACCTGCCGCAGCCCGTTGCGGGCGACATCGTCGCGCACTTCGGCCGGCAGTTGCTGCTCCGCCTCGAGGTCGCGGCTCATCAGGGCCGAGTAGAGCCGGTCCGAGGTCGTCACGACTCGAACCTAGCCAACGCCAAGCCCCACGTCGTCCAGTGGTCACGGATGGGGCATGCGCGCCCCGGATGGCGTGACAAGCCCGGGGGAGTGCTCAACCGCCGAACAGAGCGAGAGGCGCTGGGTCGACTCCGTCGACTCCAGCGCCTCTCGCATGCTGTCGGGGTGACAGGATTTGAACCTGCGACCTCTTCGTCCCGAACGAAGCGCGCTACCAAGCTGCGCCACACCCCGTGGCTGTGCGGCCCCCTGAGGGGCAGCGACATCCGAGAATAGCCGACGCCGGGGGGTGCGCCGAAATCGGTATCGACCGGTCCGCCTGGTGCAGCCGTGAACTCAGTCCAGCGGCGCGCGGGCCGCCGTCGACGCGAAGCCGAGCCAGGTGTGCCGGTTGCGGGCCCAGCACCAGCCGACCTTGGGCGCGCCGCTGCGCTCACGGCCGTCCCGCCCGGTGCCGCCGCTGATCCAGATTGCCGGGGTCCGGGCGTCCAGGCCGCCGCGGGGCCGGCGCTTGCGGGAGCCGATCGTCATGAAGCAGTGGTTCGGCTCGAGCAGCTCCGGACGCTGCAGGAGCCAGGAGATGCCCTCGGAGACCGTGAGCGGAGATCGTCCGCGCCCGAGGATGGCGGTGTTCGCCTCCTCGGGACTCCAGTTGCGCATCTCGTCGCCCCGCTCCGGCTCAGCGATGAGGTAGAGCGGCCGGTCGGGGACCAGCGCCGGCTCGACCGGGACGAACTCGTCGAGGTCGGTCATGTCCTCGACCACGAAGCCCGGTCTGCCGCCACGATCGAGCAGCGGGGCCAGGCGCGATGCGGGAACCAGGCTGGGATGCACGACGAGGAGTGCGGACTCGACGGCGGGCGGGACGAGGTCGGTGGCCAGCGAGCGGAACTCGTCGCCTGTGAGTCGCGCCAGGCGAGGCACACCGAGCGAGACGAGACGGTCGAGCTGCTCGGCGACGGTGGGTGCGGTCAGTGTGGACAGGAGGGTCTCCTTCCGAAGGGGAGCATTGCAACGCGGCACGGTCCCTGCCTATTCCGACAGGTGACCAGAGGCGGTCGGGCCGGTCGACTACTGCGCCGGTACGAGGGTGAGCAGCGAGGCCTCGGGACGGCACGCGAAGCGGACCGGCGCGAACCGGTTGGTCCCCAGGCCTGCCGAGACGTGCAGCCAGGCCGCATCGGCGGGAACAGGTGCGTGCGATGCACGCCGCACCCACGGATGGATGTCGTCCGAGATTCCGTCCCGGCCGGGCGCGCGGTCGCGCTCCACCTTGTGGATCCCGGCTCCGGGCCACCACCGGGACAGGCCCTTGGCCCGACGGCGGTCCAGGTCGCAGTTGGTGACGATCGCCCCCATGATCGGCAGGGCGATCTGCCCGCCGTGGGTGTGACCCGCGATGATCAGGCCGGCCCCGTCGGCCGCCATGGCGTCGAGAACCCGCTGGTACGGCGCGTGCGTGAGCCCGATCGTCAGGGCCGCATCCGCCGCGGCGGGTCCGGCGACCGACTCGTAGCGGTCCCGCTGGATGTGGGGGTCGTCCACGCCGACGAACTCCACGGGCAGGCCGGCCACGTCGACCGTCGTCCTGGCGTTGTTCAGATCGGCCCAGCCGGCCGTCGACATACCCTCGACCAGGTCGCCGACGGGCAGGAGCGGACGGTCGTCGCGGCTGCGACCGTAGGACCGGGTCAGGTACTTCGCGGGGTTCTTGAAGTGCGGGGCGTAGATGTCGTTGGACCCCAGGACGAACATGCCCGGGAACTCCATGAGCGGCTCGAGCGCCCGCAGCACCGGCGGCACCGCCTCCATGTGGCTGAGGTTGTCGCCGGAGTTGATGACGAGGTCGGGTTCGAGGCGCGCCAGATCCCGCACCCACGCCATCTTGCGGCGCTGCCCCGGGACGAAGTGCAGGTCGCTGACCTGCAGGATCCGAATCGGCCGCGCTCCGCGCGGGAGAACGGGCACCTGCGCCTCGCGCAGGGCGAACCAGTTGCGCTCGACGACCCCCGCATACGTCAGGCCGGCCGCGCCGACCGCGGCCAGTGCACCGGTCGCCTTCGCGAGAGCAGCCAGGGAGGTCATCACCCAAGTCTCGCATCAGGCGAGGTATGCGCTGGTCGCCCCACCGGCATCCGCGACGAAACCGGTGGGAGACTGGGCGCATGAGCACCCAGCCCCTCAAGGCCCAGGTCCAGAGCGACCTGCACGACGCGATGCGCGCGAAGGAGAAGATCCGCGCGGGCACCCTGCGCATGGTCCTCACCTCGATCACCAACGAGGAGGTCTCGGGGAGCGAGCACCGCGAGCTCGGTGACGACGAGGTCCTCAAGGTCATCGCCAAGGAGGCGAAGAAGCGCAAGGAGGCGGCAACCGCATACCGCGATGCGGGCCGTGAGGAGCTGGCCGCCCAGGAGGAGGCCGAGCTGGGCATCCTCGAGGCCTACCTGCCGGCGCAGCTCGAGGACGACGAGCTGCGCCGGATCGTGGCCGATGCCGTCACCGAGACCGGAGCCACGGGCATGCAGCAGATGGGTCAGGTCATGAAGGCCGCACAGGCCAGGGTCGCCGGGCGGGCCGATGGCGGTCGCGTCGCCGCGATCGTCAAGGAGACCCTGCTCGGTCGCTGACGGCGCGCCCGTCCCGAGCGCTCGGCCCGGTCAGCCGGTCGATGGCGCAGAACGGTCAGTCGTCGCCGCCCCCGGGGGGCCCTCCGCCGCGGCCGTTCCCGGGTCCGCCGTTGTCCTCGGCGGGTGGCGCTTGCTGCTCGGGCTCCGGCTCCGGCTGCGCAGCAGGGCGCGTCCGCTGAGGCGGCGGGGTGTACCCCGAGGAGACGAGGATGCCGACCGAGCTGCCGCGCGGCGCCGAACCGCGTGGGTCGGTGCCGACGACGGTCCCGCGTGAGGACCGAGCGCTCACCTCGACGACGTAGCCGTCGAAGCCGGCCTGGGCGAGGGCCCGCCGGGCCTGGTTGACGCTCATCCCGACGACGTCGGGGATGTTGCTCCGCTGGCCGCGCAGGACCTCCTGGCTCGGCTTGGAGAAGGACGCCCTGTCCATGCCCTCGCTCGCGTCGTCCATGATCCGCTTCCAGATCGGACCGGCGATCGTCGAGCCGTACACCCGCTCGTAGTACTCGCCGCCGATCCGGAGGTCGCGCATCGGCCGGGTGTTGGAGTCAGGGCGGCCGACGTAGACGGCGGTCGACAGCTGAGGCGTGTAGCCGACGAACCACGACTGCACGAAACGGTCGGTTGTTCCGGTCTTGCCGGCGGAGACGCGATCGCCTTCGAGGGCGAAGTTGCGGCCGGTGCCACCGCTCTCCATCACACCGGTCAGCATCTCGTTCGCGCCGGCGGCGATCTCGGGCGCGACGACCTGCTCACAGACCGGCTCGGTCTGCAGGATCGGCTCACCCGAGGTGCTCGTCACGGTGGTGACGGGCAGCGGCTCGCAGTACATGCCGTTGGCCGCGAGGGTCGCGAAGGAGAGCGCCACGGTCATCGGGGAGGCCTCTCCGGAGCCGAGGGTCACCTCGGACAGGAACGGGTTCATCTCTTCGCCGGAGGACCGGTGCAGGCCCATCCGCGTCATCATCTCCTGCGTGTCGCAGACGCCGACCTTGGAGAGCACGAGCGGGATGAATGCGGTGTTGACCGACTTGGCGATCGCCTCGCGGAAGCTCATCCGTCCGCCGGCGTCGGCCTCGGAGTTGCGGACCGTGATGGGTTCTCCGGGGCCGCAGTCGTCGACCGACTCCTCGGGCTGGAACGTCGCACCTTCGTCGCTGTCGTAGCGGCGGGCATTGATGGTCGTGTCGACACCCATGCCCTCCTCGAGAGCGCGCACCAGCGAGTAGATCTTGGCCGTCGACCCGATCTGGAACCCGCCGGACTCGCCGAACGCCTGGTCGACGCTCCAGTTGACCTCGGTCGTGCCGAAGGTGCCCTCGTCGTTGCCGTAGGTGGCCGTCTGGGCCAGGGAGAGGATCCGGCCGGTGCCCGGCTCGACGACGACGGCCGCCGCTCCGACCTCGGTCGGGTCGCCGATCGGCACCCGCTCCGTCATGTGCTGCATGGAGCTCTGGTAGATCGCCGGGTCGAACGTCGTCTGGATCGTCAGTCCGCCGGTGTAGATCTGGTTCTTGCGCTCCTCGAAGGTCTCCCCGAGGGCCGGCTGCTGCAGGAGCCAGTTGATGACGTACTGGCAGACGAAGGGCATGGACGCGCGCTGACAGGTGTTCTGCGACGGCTTCACCTGCATCATCTCGGCGACCGGGATGGCCTTCCAGGCATCGACATCGGTCTGGGAGGCGTAGCCGAGCTCCGCCATCCGGTCGAGCACGATGTTGCGGCGCCGCTCGGCGGCGATGGGGTTGCTCACCGGGTCCGTGGTGCCGGGGTTCTGGATCGTACCCGCCAGGATCGCGGCCTGCCCGAGGTTCAGCTCGCTGGCCGAGACGGAGAAGTAGTGCTGCGCGGCGGCCTCGACACCGTAGGCGAGGTCGCCGAAGTACACGAGGTTGAGGTAGTTCTCGAGGATCTGCTCCTTGGAGAGCTCGTTCTCGAGCGACATGGCGTACTTGAGCTCCTGGACCTTGCGGTCGAGGCTCACGCGGGTGGCCGCGGCGGCGGCCTCCTCGTCGCCGCGCTTGAGAGCGGCCTCCTGCAGGGCGATCTTGACGTACTGCTGGGTGATCGTCGAGGCACCCTGGACGTCGTCGCTCTGGATGTTGGCCACAACGGCCCGGGACAGTCCGCGCAGGTCGAGGCCGTTGTGCTCGTAGAAGCGGGAGTCCTCGATGGCGACGACCGCTTCCTGCATGATCGGGGCGATCTCGTCGAGTGGAACGATGATCCGGTTCTCGTCGTAGGGCGTGGCGATCACCCCGCCGTTGGCGTCGAGGATGACGGACTGCTGCGACAGCGGCGAGGCCGTGAAGTCGCTCGGCAGCTCCTCGAAGGCGGCGATGCTGGAGTTGGCCGCGGCGCCGGAGGCGCCCACCGCCGGCATAGCGAGTCCCGCCAGGAGAAGTCCCATGGCGGCGGCGGTCACGACGAAAGCCCCCAGGAGCCGGAGCACCTGGGGGAGGCTCTGAGCACGTCCCTGCATGCCCTCCAGGGTAACGGGTGTACCTGAGAGCTCTGGGCACAGCGCAGGAAGCACGGCATGGCTGACAAATCAATGTGATTGTTCAGTCGTCTGCAACCTCTTGCCACGGCGGGCTTTTCGACGGACACTCACGGTGTCATCCCTGTCGCTGCAGCCACTTTAGGACCGCCCACAACATGACCCTGGTCCCCTTCCGAAGCCTCCCCGCCCACGCCCTCCCTCCCGCTCGACCTGGCGCCACATCATGGTGCCGGGACTGGGCGACCAAGGGACGGTGCGCAGGCAAGGACCCCGATGCACTCTTCGTCGAGGGCAAGGAGCAGCGTGCCGCCAAGGTGCTCTGCCGGGGCTGCCCTGTCGTCTTCGAGTGCCTCGCGGATGCCCTGGACAACCGGACCCCGTTCGGCGTGTGGGGCGGGATGACCGAGCGCGAGCGCCGGGCCCTGCTGCGGGCTCGCCCCGATGTCGCGGACTGGACCGCTCTGCTCCAGGCCGTCCGGGCTGGCGCGGGCGCGGAGGTCGGCTGAGTCAGCCGGCTCTGCTCTCGGCGCCAGGGCCGTCGGCGCTGGAGGTGTCAGCGGTGGAGGTGTCGGAGTCGGCCAGCGCCGCGCCGATCTCCCGCAGGCCGTCGAGGTCATGGATGTCCTGGGCCGCAGCGGGCACCTCGGTCACCGGGATCCCCGGGTGGCCGGCGACGAACCGGGTGGTCTGCGCATGGTGCCGTTCGGCGGTCTCGGCCAGGTCGGCGTGCACTCGCAGCAGTCCTTCGGTGAGCCCCGCCGTCGCGGATCCCGTCCCGGCAACGCTCGCCTCGCCGAGCACCTCGGCCGCGGCGTCGGCGCGGCCCGCGGAGAGCCCGCTCGCCGCCAGGCGCTGGACCCGGTTGACGATGACGCCGGCCATCGGCATGCTCTCCTGGTCGAGCCTGTCGACGAAGTAGGACGCTTCTCGGAGGGCGTCGCGCTCGGGTGCCGCCACGACGACGAACGCCGTTCGCGAGTCCTTGAGCAGCGCATACGTCGCCTCGGCCCGCTGGCGGAACCCGCCGAACATGGTGTCGAGGGCGGCAACGAAGGTCTGGACGTCCCCGAGCAGCTGCCCACCGAGCAGCTTGGTCATCACGGCAGTGGTGAGCGTGATGCCCCCGGTGACGACCTTGAGGTATGCGCGGCCCCCTGCCCGTGCGGGAGCCATCATCAGGCGGATGAACCGGCCGTCGAGGAAGGAACTCAGCCGCTTGGGTGCGTCGAGGAAGTCCAGGGCCGAGCGGGACGGGGGTGTGTCGACGACGATCAGGTCCCACGTGCCGCGCTCGGCCGCCTCGTGGCTGAGCTGCGAGAGCTTCTCCATCGCCATGTACTCCTGCGTGCCGGCGAACGAGCTGGAGAGTGCCTGGTAGAAGGGGTTGGCGAGGATCTGCTCGGCCTTCTCCGGCGTGGAGTGGCTCAGGACCACCTCGTCGAAGGTCCGCTTCATGTCGAGCATCATCGCGTCGAGCGAGCCGCCGGCCGTGGTGTCGATGCCCAGCACCGGACGTGGGGTGTTGTCGAGCTCCGAGAGTCCGAGTGACTGGGCGAGCCGGCGGGCCGGGTCGATGGTGAGCACGACGACGCGCCGACCCATCTCGGCGGCCCGTACGCCGAGCGCAGCGGCCGTGGTCGTCTTGCCGACGCCGCCGGAACCGCAGCACACGATGATCCCGGTGGCGGGATCGGCGAGCAGCCGGTCGATCTCGATCGGCGCGGCCTCGGGCACGTGGGCGTCGCGGGTCATCAGACGATCCCCTCCTCGATGAGCGTGTCGGCCAGGACTGCCAGGCCGCCGTTCTCGACACCGCCGGGCAGGGTCGGCAGGTGGGCGAGAGGGAGCCCCTGCTCCGCGAGGACGGCGTCCTCCTGGGCCTGGAGGGCGACGCGGGCGGCGAGGTCGTGCGCCTGGGCGAACAGGCCGCGCACCATGACCTTGGTGGCCTTGACACCAGCGCCGGTGAGGTCCGTGCGCACCGCCTCCACGACCTCCTCCCGCCCGGCGACCGTGTCAGCGGAGATGGCGGCCAGCTCTGCGTCGGTCAACAGGGGGTCGCGCACCTGGTTGACGAGGATCGCGCCCACGGTCAGCTCGGCGGCACGCAGGTCGGCGATCGCGTCGGTGGTCTCCTGCACGGGCATCTCCTCGAGGAGGGTGACCAGGTGCACAGCGGTGGTGTGGTGACGGACCATCCGGTGCACCGACTCGGCCTGGTTCTTGATCGGACCGACGCGGGCCACTCCCGCCACCTCGTGGTTGACGCCGAGGAAACGGACGATCCGGCCCGTCGGCGGCGCGTCCAGGACGATCGCGTCGTAGACGAGGTCGCCGGAGCGTCGGCCCTTGGTGCGTCGACCCGCTGCTTCGTAGATCTTGCCGATGAGCAGCACGTCGCGGACGCCGGGCGCGATGGTCGTGGCGAAGTCGATCGCTCCAGCCTTCTCGAGGATCGAGCCCGCCCGGCCGAGCTTGTAGAACATCTGGAGGTACTCCAGGAGCGACTCCTTGGCGTCGACCGACAGGCCGTAGACCTCCCCGCCGCTGCGGTCCGTGAAGATGCGCTCCTCTTCCGTTCCGGACAGCGGTGGCACGTTGAAGGTCTGGGAGATGCCCTGACGACCCTCGACCTCGGCGATGAGCACCCGCTTGCCCTGGCGGGCGAGGGCGACGGCGAGAGCGGCGGCGACGGTGGTCTTGCCGGTGCCACCCTTGCCGGTCACGATGTGCAGCCGGGTCGAGGCGAAACGCCCGCCGGTTCCTGGATCAGCCATGCCTGTCAATGTATGCACTGCGCGCGGGCGCCTTTCGCGCTCCCGGCGGTGAACGTGGCCCATCCCACGTCCGCAGGTCGCGCGGACGGCCCCGCCGCGGCTCGCACGACCGGTTTCCCCCCGACGTGCGGACCGTCCGCCGGGGCTAGGCTGAGCGCCATGGCTGAGACAACGAAGTGGGAGTACGCCACGGTGCCGCTCATCGTCCACGCGACCAAGCAGATCCTCGACCAGTGGGGCGAGGACGGCTGGGAGCTGGTTCAGGTGCTGGTGAACCAGGACAGCGGCGGCCTGGTCGCCTACCTCAAGCGGCCGCTCGCATGAGCGCCGTCGAGGACCGGCTCGCCGAGCTGGGGCTGAGCGTCCCGGATGTCGCCGCGCCGGTCGCCGTCTATGTGCCCGCGGTGCGCGACGGGGACCTCGTGTTCACGTCCGGTCAGCTGCCGATGGTCCAGGGCTCGCTCGTCGCGACCGGCAAGGTCGGGGAGGGGGACGGACTGGTCTCACCCGAGCAGGCCAAGGAGCTCGCGGCGACCTGCGCCCTCAACGCCATCGCCGCCGTCAAGTCCGTCATCGGCGACCTGGATGCGGTCTCCCGCGTGGTCAAGGTGGTCGGATTCGTCGCCAGCGACCCCGGCTTCACCGGACAGCCAGGGGTGGTCAACGGCGCGTCGGAGCTCCTCGGAGCAGCCTTCGGTGACGCGGGAGTCCACGCCCGGTCGGCCGTGGGCGTCGCCTCGCTCCCTCTCGACGCCCCGGTCGAGGTCGAGATCACCGTCGCGGTCCGCTGACGCGACCGGTCCATGCGTGACTTCCCGGTCTCGGGCAGCCGAGGGCTGGCCGAGCAGGTGGCGCGGTGGGAGCGCGGCGAGATCGTGCCCGCCGAGGTGGCGCTCGCCTCGACCGTGATGCTCGTGCGGGCCTCTGCCGGACCCAGGAGGGGGCCCGGTTCGTCCTCGCTCGAGGTGTTCCTCCAGCGCCGGGTGGCCTCGATGGAGTTCGCGCCCTCGATGCTCGTCTTCCCCGGTGGGAGGGTCGACCCTCGCGACGCACGCACGGACGTGCGGTGGGCCGGACGCTCGCCGCAGCAGTGGGCGGACGTCCTCGGCGTCCATGAGGACGAGTCGCGCGAGCTCGTGACGGCGGCCGTGCGAGAGCTGTTCGAGGAGTGCGGCGTCCTGCTCGCCGGGCCGGACGAGCACTCGGTCGTCGCCGACGTCAGCTCGCCGGTGTGGCACGAGCGGCGGATGGCGTTGACGCGGCACGAGATCTCGCTGGCCGAGGTGCTCAGCCACGAGAGTCTCGTGCTGCGCGGCGACCTGCTCGCCTACCGGGCCCACTGGGTGACTCCCGTCTTCGAGCCCCGGCGCTACGACACGAGGTTCTTCGCCGCCGCGGTGCCGGAGGGGCAGGTCCCGGACGCGCGCACCAGCGAGGCGGACCACGCCGACTGGGCCGACCCGGCCGAGACGGTCGCGGCCCTGGATCGGGGTGAGGTGATGATGCTGCCTCCTACCCGCGTCCAGCTCGAGACGCTCGCAGCCGCCGCCTCGGTGGCCGAGGTGGTCACCGACGCCGACGACGTCGTCCGCGTCATGCCCGAGCTCGTCGACCTGCCCGGGGGTCTCGTGCTGCGCACCCCGTTGCCGGCGGCCCCGGGTCGAGTGCGCGCGGAACATGGTCAGGATGACGAGTCATGACCGCGTCGCCACCCCCCAGCACCGCCGCTGCGTGGGGTAGCGGCCAGGTCACGCCGCACGCCCACTGCGTCCTGGCCCCCAACCCCGGGCCGATGACGCTGGACGGGACCAACACGTGGGTGGTTCTCGGTGAAGGCTCGACCGAGGCGATCGTCGTCGACCCCGGGCCGCTCGACGAGGCGCATCTCGCGCGGGTGCTGCGGGTCGTGGCCGACAGGGGCGCGAGGGTCGTCGAGACGATCCTGACCCACGGCCATCTCGACCACAGCGAGGCGGGCCCCCGGTTCGCCGAGCTGACCGGGTCCCGGCTACGAGCCGTCGGACGCGGGCACGACGACCTCACCGACGGGTCGGTCGTGAGTGCCGAGGGTGTGGAGCTTCGGGTGGTCACGACACCAGGGCACACGTCGGACTCGGTCTCCTTCGCGCTCGAGGTCGATCACGCCCTGCTCACCGGTGACATGGTCCTCGGCCGCGGCACGACCGTGGTGGCCCACCCCGATGGCGAGCTGGCCGCATACCTCGAATCCTTGGAGCGGATCCGCGCCCTCACGGGAGGGGGAGAGGTGACGACGATCCTCCCTGGACATGGTCCGGTCGTCCCCGATGCGGGCGCGATGGTCGAGTTCTACCGGGTTCACCGGGCGGAGCGGCTCGAGCAGGTGCGCGCCGCGCTCGCGGACGGGGCCGCGATCGAGGACGACCCCGTCGAGGGCGTGCTGCGGCGCGTCTACGCCGAGGTGCCCGAGGCGGTGTGGCCGGCGGCCCGACTCAGCATCCGGGCGCAGCTGAACTACCTGAGGTCGGTGACCTGAGCCGTCCTAGCGCGCGCGGCGCTGGAGTCGCTCGACATCCTGGAGCAGGACCGCGCGGGCCTCGAGCTTGAGCCAGCCGCGCGAGGCGAAGTCGGCGAGTGCCTTGTTGACCGTCTCGCGCGAGGCCCCGACGAGCTGGGCCAGCTCCTCCTGGGTCAGGTCGTGGGCGACCATGACGCCGCTGTCCACCGGTCGACCGAAACGATGCGACAGATCGAGCAGGGCCTTGGCGACCCGTCCCGGCACGTCGGTGAACACGAGGTCGGCAATGCTCTCGTTGGTGCGGCGCAACCGGCGCGCCAACGCGGCGAGCAGCGTGCCGGCCACGTGCGGTCGACCCGCGATGAACTGCTGCAGCTGCTCGTTCGAGAGACCGAGGATCTGGGTCTCCGCGATCGCCGTCGCCGTCGCGGTGCGGGGGCCCGGGTCGAACAGCGACAGCTCGCCGAACATCTCACCCGGTCCGAGGATGGCCAGTAGGTTCTCCCGGCCGTCGGCTGAGGTCCGGCCGAGCTTGATCTTGCCCTCGGCGATGACGTAGAGCTTGTCCCCCTGGTCCCCCTCATGGAAGAGAACGTCGCCCCGCTCCATCCGCGACCGGATCATGCTCCCCATCAGGGTCCGTGCTGCCTCGTCGTCCAGGGCGGCGAACAACGGTGACCGCCTCACCACATCGAGATCCACGCCGCCAGTCTGCCATGAGCGGAGGCGCTCCGGGCGGGTGCCCGGCCCGGTCCTCGTGTCGCGACGGGGCTACTGTGGCCCCGTGCCGTTGATCGACGAGACCCCGCTGGCCCGGACCCGCCGCGCCCGTCGCATGTACCGGCTGCTGCACGACCGATACCCCTACGCGCACTGCGAACTCGACTTTCGGACCCCGCTACAGCTGCTCGTCGCGACGATCCTGTCGGCGCAGACGACCGACGCCGGGGTGAACAAGGTGACGCCGGTGCTTTTCACGCGCTACCCGACCGCCGCCGACTACGCCTCCGCCGATCGCGCCGAGATGGAGAGCATCATCAAGCCGACCGGCTTCTTCCGTGCCAAGACGGAGTCCCTCATCAAGCTCGGGGCGGCACTCGTCGAGCGCTTCGACGGAGAGGTTCCCGGTCGTCTCAAGGACCTGGTGACTCTGCCGGGGGTCGGCCGGAAGACTGCCAACGTCGTCCTCGGCAATGCCTTCGGCGTTCCGGGCATCACGGTCGACACGCATTTCGCCCGGCTCGTCCAGCGCTTCGGGTGGACCGACGAGACCGATCCGGTCGCCATCGAGCACGCGGTGGGCGCACTGTTCCCCCGGCGCGACTGGACGATGCTCTCGCACGTACTGATCTTCCACGGCCGGCGCACGTGTCACGCGCGGCGCCCCGCCTGCGGCGCCTGTCCCGTCGCGCGCCTCTGCCCCGCCTACGGGACAGGGGAGACCGATCCGGCCAAGGCCGAGCGACTCCTCAAGTACGAGTTGGCACCCGTTGCGGGAGCCTCCGGTGGCTGACTCGTTCCACCCGGACCGCCCCGACTGGATGGACCGGGTGCTGGCGCGCGTCGACGAGGACCCGCCGCACTACTTCCAGATGTTCCGGCCGCCTCCCGACCCGCCGCGCCGCTCCGCGGTGCTCATGCTCTTCGGCCCCGACTCGCGCGGGGGCGAGGACGTCGTGCTCACCGAGCGCGCGCATACCCTCCGCTCGCATGCCGCGCAGGTCTCCTTCCCCGGCGGCGGACTCGAGGACGGCGACGACGGCCCGGTCGACGCGGCACTGCGCGAGGCCGAGGAGGAGGTGGGGGTGGACCCCTCGTCCGTGGACATCGTCGGTTCGCTGCCCTCGCTCTTCCTCGGACCGAGCGGGCACGCTGTCACTCCGGTGCTCGCGTGGTGGCCCACCCCCGGTCCGATCGGCGTCGTCGACGAGACGGAGGTCGCCCGCGTCGTCCGGGTGCCCGTGGTCGAGCTGCTCGAGCCGGCCAACCGCTTCCACGCGGTGCATCCCAGCGGCTACCGGGGGCCGGCGTTCGAGACTCACGGACTCTTCGTGTGGGGCTTCACCGCGATGCTCCTGACCGTGCTGCTCGACCTGGCAGACCTCTCGACGCCATGGGACGAGAGCGCCGAGCGGGAGCTGCCCGAGCACATCATCAGTGCGTGGATGCGCGGTCAGACCTGACCACGTGCGGGGTCATGACTCCGCCGTGCGGGTCTGGACTCAGTCGAGTGCCGCGAGCCAGGCCAGCAGGAGGCGGGATGTCGCATCCGGGGCCTCCTCCGGCACGAAGTGGCCGACGCCGGGGAGGGTGTGCGCAGAGAACGTGCCCCCGACATAGGCGCCGCTGCGCGGCATGAGCGCGGGCAGCACGACCGGGTCCTCGCCTCCGTGGATCGCCAGGACGTCGAGGGGAAGCGTCGACGCCATCGCCGCCGCGAGTCGGCGGCCACTGGTCCTCAGCTGCGCCCGGACCAGCCAGCGGTAGTGCTCGGCAGCGCAGTCGGCGACGAACGGCTGGGCCAGCGCGACGGTGTAGCGCCGGACCTCGTCCTCGGACGGGAACGGCTCCGGCCGGGCCGCCCCCGAGCCGGAACCCGAGCGCAGGCGCTCCTCGACGTACCCCCCTCGAACCATTCCCCGTTCGGGAACGACCGGGGTCTGCATGCCGGCGAGGAAGCGGCCCGCGACCAGCTGGCGCGGGTTGCTCAGAAGGGCCCGGCGCATGACCCTCGGGTGGGGCATCGAGATCGTCGCCAGGCCGCGGACGACGCGTGGATGGAGGTATGCGGTGGCCCAGGCGATCCATCCGCCCAGACCGTGCCCCACGATGACTGCGGACTCCTCGCCGAGGGATCGGACGACCGCGGCGGCGTCGGCGCTCGTGGTCCAGGTGTCATGTCCCTTCGGCGGCTTGTCGGAGGCGCCGAACCCGCGCAGGTCCAGCGCGGCGACCCGGTAGCCGGCTTCGCTGACCGCCTCGATCTGGTGCCGCCACATCCACCAGAACTGGGGGAATCCGTGCAGGAACAGCACGAGAGGCCCCTCGCCCTGTTCGGCGAGGTGGAACCGCGAGCCGTGCGCGGCGACGAAGCGATGGGTCCACGGGCCGGTGACGAGGATGTCCTCGAGGCCCTCCGGTGATGTGCTCAGAGCAGGGTCAGCCCGTCACGAGCCGGTCGCGTCCTTGACCGCTGCGACGGTCAACTGGGCCTGCGCGATCGCCTTGTCCGGGGTCGGCTTCGCGGTGTTCAGGGCCTTCCTGCCGAGCAGGGCGAGGACGGCCGCGATCGCGAAGAGCACCACGGTGACGATGAAGTACCCGACCCAGACCGGAAGCCATACGGCGATCAGGCGGGCCAGGGTGTGCAGCAGGAAGGTCACGCCGAACAGCGCCAGGACCCCGGCGCCGACGAGCAGGCCGGCGCCCTTGCCCATGATCTTGGCGCCCTCGGAGACCTCCGCCTTGGCGAGAGCGACCTCGGATCGGATGATGCCCTGGATGTCGTGGCTGGCGTCAGCGACGAGCTGACCGATCGTCCGCTCGTTCTCCCGCAGGTCCTCGTGGCGGCTCATCGATTCCTCGCAGATCTTCAGGCGTTGGCCGGTCGCGCGCCCGACCGTCGGACTCGTCGACCCTATCGCGGGTCCGGGCCGGGTGCGCGTGTCCCGTGGATGATCGGCGGTGCTGCTCGAGCAGGTGGAGTGGGGGATGTCGCGCGATCGCTAGACTGACGCCCACCCTGGCCCACCGCGCTGGTGTCACCGACGGCAGCACCTCGGACCCGGCTACCGGGCGTCCACCCGTACGACGCCCACGACCTACGACCTCCACACCTACACCTACGACACTGCGCCCGCTCCCGGGGGGCGCGCAGACCGACCGCCCGCGTACCCGACCTCGGAAGCGACGACCGACTCGTGATACTCGTCTGGCTGCTGGCCGCGCTCGCGCTCGTGCCGCTGATCAGCCTGCCGCTGACGGGTCGGATCGGGCGCCGGACCGGGTACCCCCTCGGGATCGTCTTCCTGCTGATCGCCGCGGCGCTGGTGCCGACGGCTCGTGACGTGGTCGGTGGCACCCCGGTCACGTTCTCGGTGCCGTGGGTGCCGGGCCTCGGGCTCGAGCTCGGGCTGCGACTCGACGGTCTCTCCCTGGTGTTCATCGCGCTCGCCCTCGTCATCGGCGCACTGGTGTTCCTGTACTCACCGACCTACTTCCAGAGCGGTTCCCAGCGCGGCTTCTACCTGATCATGTCGGGGTTCACCTTCAGCATGGTGGCGTTCGTGCTCAGCGACGACCTCGTGCTGATGTTCCTGACCTGGGAGCTCACCTCTCTGGCGTCGTTCCTGCTCATCGCCCGCAGCGGCCAGGCCGGCGAGCCGGCCTCCATGCGCACCATGCTCATGACCTTCATCGGCGGGCTCACCCTGCTCGCCGCAGTCGGCCTGACCATCGCCCGGACCGGCACGACCGACTTCTCCTCCGCGATGGCCTCCGACGTGTGGCAGACCGATCCGGGGTTCACGGCTGTCGTCGCCGTGTTGGTCGCGGTCGCAGGGTTCTCCAAGGCAGCCCAGTTCCCCTTCCACGTGTGGCTGCCCGATGCCATGGCCGCGTCCACTCCGGTCAGTGCCTACCTGCACGCGGCCGCCGTGGTCAAGGCGGGCATCTACCTCCTCATGCGGTTCACCGCCATCTTCCACGGGGTGCCGATCTGGACGATCCTCCTCGTGGGAGTCGGGCTGTTCACGACGTGCCTCGGGGCGTGGTTCGCCCTGCAGCAGACCGACCTGAAGAAGCTGATGGCGTACTCCACGGTCAGCCAGCTCGGCCTGATCACGGCCACGATCGGCGTCGGCACCGAGTTCGCGATGGCGGCGGCGGTCATCCACACCATCGCCCACGCGGGCTTCAAGTCCGGGCTGTTCATGCTCATGGGCATCGTCGACCACCAGGCGGGAACGCGGATGATCGACAGGTTGCCGGCGCTGCGGCGGGCGATGCCGTGGACCTTCGCGGCGACCGCGACCGGCCTGGCCTCGATGGCGGGCATCCCGCCGATGCTCGGCTTCATCTCGAAGGAGAAGATGTTCGCCGCGTTCCTCGAGACGCCCGGACCGGCCATCGTGCCGTGGCTGGCTCTCGGTGTCGCGGCCTTGGGGGCCGTGCTGACGTTCGCCTACAGCGGCAAGATCCTGTTCGGCGCGTTCATCGACGGCGGTGAGCCGGATCCCTCCATCCGGGAGGGGTCGTGGCTGACCATCGCCCCCGCTGCACTACCGATCGTCGTGGGACTTCCGCTGGCCTTCGTGGTCTCCGTCTTCGATGGCCCGGTCGGGGCCGCAGTGCGCGCCGTCTGGCCCGACTACGAGGGATCGGTCTCGTTCTACCTCTGGCACGGCGTCACCGTCGAGCTGGTCGTCACTCTCGGCGTGTTCGTCGCGGGAACGGCGATCATCCTGCGCCGCGCCCGGCTCCGCCCGATCGTCGAGCATCCCACCTTCGCCAAGGACGGTGCGGGCGTGCTCGCCTCGATCAACCACTGGGTGGACCGACACGGCATGCGGCTCGTGGACCTGGTCCGCGCCGACTACCCGTCGCGCCACCTCGCGCCCATGCTGGTCTCCCTGGCGGTCCTCATCGGCGCCGGTTCCCTCGGGCTCTGGCTCGCCGGTGAGGTGGCCCCCCTGCAGTCCCAGCTGAACCGCCCGGTCGACGTGGGCATCCTCGTCATCGCCGTCGTCGGCACCGTCGCCCTGTGCCGCACGCGCTCGCGCATCGGCGGGGCGGTGCTCCTCGGTGGGATCGGCATCGCCATGACGGTGCAGATCTTCAGCCTCGGGGCCGCGGACGTCGGTCTGACCCAGCTCCTCGTCGAGGTCCTCACGGTCCTGGTCATCATGCTCGTCCTGCGCAAGCTGCCGCTCGAGTTCAGCGACGGCATCCACCCCAAGAACCGCCGCAACGCCGTGATCGCCGTCGGAGTCGGGGTCGCGGCCGCGCTCGCGGCCTTCACGCTGATCGGGCGACGTGAGCGCTCGGAGGTGGGGGACTATTACGTCGAGAACGCTCCTGAGGTCACGGGCGGCGACAACATCGTCAACGTGATCCTCGTCGAGTTCCGGGCGCTGGACACCTTCGGCGAGCTCGTCGTCCTCGGCATGGCCGGCGTCGCGATCATGGCCCTCCTGGCGACCATTCCGCGGCGCTTCCTCGACCCGCGCCCCGACCCCTCGCCGGAGTCGCCGGTCACCTTCGTGCCGCCGCCGGTGGTGGAGGTCGATGCGAAGGGCACCCGCGCATACCAGGCACTCGAGGACACCCGCGCGAACACCGAGGCCCTCCGCCTGCTGCAGAAGCCGCTCATCCCCATCCTGATCGTCATCTCCGCCGTCCTTTTCTGGCGGGGCCACAACGAACCCGGCGGCGGGTTCATCGCTGCGCTCGTGGCCGCGTGCGCGGTCGCGTACGTCTACATGGCCAAGACCGCCGAGGCGCCGGTCTCGCATCCCCGCACCCCCGTCTTCCTCATCGCCGGAGGGGTGCTGACCGCCCTGACGGCGGGCTTCCTCGGGTACACCTCCGGCCAGTTCCTCGAGCCCCTGTACGGCTACCTCGGCCCGATCGGGCTCTACAGCTCGATGCTCTTCGACGTTGGGGTCTACACCGCCGTCCTCGGGTTGGTCATGGTGGCCTTCAACGTTCTCGGCACGCCGAGCGACGAAGGCCAGGAGCCGGACTCCGAAGCGGCCAGCGACGAGGAGGTGGCGCGCCGATGATCATCGCGCTCACGATCGGCGTCCTCGTCGCCGGAGGCACCTACCTGCTCATGCACCGAAGCCTGATCCGCATCGCGTTCGGCGTCGGCGTGCTCAGCCACGCGGTCAACCTCTTCATCCTGACGGCGGGTGTGCCGGTGTACCGGGACGAGCCGATCGGCGACGAGATGACCCAGTCGCTCGCGGCCGACCCGTTGCCGCAGGCGTTCGTGCTCACGGCCATCGTCATCACCCTGGCGCTGACGGTGTTCCTCCTCGCCATGGCGGTCATCGGGCGCAACGACAACACCCACCGCATTCCGGAGACGGGGGAGGAGCACGATCGATGAATGCTCCCTACCTGCCTCTCTTCGTCGCACTGCCGCTGGTCGCAGCAGGGGTGTCGGCGCTCGTCCCCGGTCGGCTCCTGCACCGCGCCCTGCTGATCCTCGGCCCGGCCCTGACCGGCGCCGGCGGCATCTGGCTGCTCAGCAGGCACCTCACCGACGTGCCCGTCTTCGTCGCTCAGGTCGGTGGCTTCGTCCCGGGCATCGCGATCCCCTTCGTCTCGGACACGCTGACGGCGGTCATGCTGTCGGTCACCGGTGTCACCACCGCGGTGGTCCTGTCGTTCGCGATGCGCACCGGCGAGAGCTCGCTGCCCTACTTCACGCCGCTGGCCCTGATCCTGACCGGCGGAGTGAACGGCGCGCTGCTCACCGGCGACCTGTTCAACCTTTTCGTCTTCGTCGAGGTCATGCTCCTGCCGTCGTATGCGCTGCTCGCCATGACCGGGACGTGGCGCCGACTCGGCGTCGGTCGCATGTTCCTCACCGTCAACCTCGTGACGTCGGCGATCTTCCTGATCGGTATCGGCCTGCTGTATGCGGCGGCCGGGGCGGTCAACACAGCCGCCCTCGCGGGGGTCGCGGGCGAGGACCCGCGGGTTGCCCTGGGTGCGAGCGTCATCCTGCTCGCTCTGCTCGTCAAGGCCGCCGCGGTGCCGGTCCACGGGTGGCTGCCCCGCGCATACCCGGGAACCTCGGCCGCGATCATGGCCCTCTTCGCGGGTCTGCACTCCAAGGTGGCGCTGTACGCGATCTACCGCATCTACACGGTCGTGTACGACGCGACCACCACGTGGCTGCCGATCCTGCTCGCCATCGCCCTGTCCAGCATCGTCGTGGGTTCGTGGGCGTCCTTCGGCGGCGACACGATCCGCCGAGTGCTCGCCTTCCAGATGGTGGCCGGCGTCGGCTACATCCTCCTGGGGGTCGCCCTGTCGACCGCGGCGGCCCTGGCGGCGGGGCTGTTCTACATGGTGCACCACATCCTGACGGTGGGCGCGCTGATCCTCGCGTCCGGCGCGATCGAGCGCACCTATGGTTCGGGCAATCTCGTGCGACTGGCGAACCTGCTCCGCCGCGAGCAGGGCCTCGCGTGGATCTTCGGACTGGCATTGATCTCGCTCGTCGGGTTCCCCCCGTCGTCGGGCTTCTGGGGCAAGGTCTCGCTCGTCATGGCGGCCACCCAGTCCGATGTGGTGGTCGCGACGGTGGTCATCACGGTCATCGTCCTCGCGAGCATCATCTCGCTGCTCGCCCTCCAGCACCTGTGGCGCGAGGTGTTCTGGGGGCCGCCGATGGAGCTGTACCGGCCCGCCGACCCGCTCATCCACGAGGGGGACCCGAACCGTCCCGTCCACCTGCCCGACTGGGTGCGCATCCCTCGTGGTGACCTCGTGCCGGCCGCGGTGATGCTCGGGCTGTCCCTGGCGATGTTCCTCGCGGCCGGGCCGCTCTTAGACATCGCCGGTGAGGCGGTCGCCGGCCTGCTCGACCCGACCGCGTACGTCGAGGCGGTGTTCCCGTGATCAGGCTCTGGTACACCCTGCGCTACGTCGCGTGGCTCGCCCTCGAGGTGCTCCGCCAGTCCGTTCGGCTGGCGCGGGACGTGCTCACTCCCGGCCTCGAGGTCTCGCCGTCGATCGTCGAGTTCCCGCTCAGAGCGTCGAGCCCGCTCGAGGTCGCGTCCATCGAGAGCTCCATCACCATCACGCCCGGCACCTTGACGTTGGGTGTCTACGACCCGCAGGACGGCACCCCGAAGTCGCTGTTCGTGCATTTCCTGTACGCGCACACGCACGAAGGTGCTGTCGCCGAGCTCGAGGCCATGGAGGAACGCCTGCTCAAGGCCACCCGCGGCAGGGAGTGGGACCGCTCATGATCATCGCCTTCGGCATCGCCATCGTCATCATCGGCATCTCTGCCGTCCTGGGGGTCGTCGCAACGGTCCGGGCGAACTCGGACGCCAGCCGGGCCGTGATCGGTGACCTGCTGTTCTTCTCCGCGATCGCGGCCTTCATCCTCATCGCTGCCATCAGTGGCTCGGCGGTCGTCTTCGACGTTGCGCTGATCGCCGTGCTCCTCGGTATCCTCGCGACGCTCGCACTGGGGCAGATGCTCACCCGAGGGAGGCGTTGAGATGACCGAGTCCGTTCTCGCCGTCGTTGCCGCAGCACTGGCGATCATCGGTGCACTGGGGTTCCTCGTCAGCGCGGTCGCGATCCTCAGGGTGCGCGACGCCGTCAGCAGGGTGAACTCGCTGGGCCCTGCGACCGGGGTCGGCGTCCCGATGATCCTCACGGCAGCGCTCATCCAGCAGAGCATCACCTCCGGCTGGGTCTGGGGGGATCTCGTCAAGGTTCTGCTCGCGATCGCCGGCTCCGTCATCGTGTCCTCGGTGGCGAGCAACACCCTCGGTCGCGCGGCCTACCGGTCCGGTGCCTCGCTGGATCCGAAGACGCGGCCCAACGAGCTGGCCGGACGGTACTGACGCCGCTCACGCCGGCATGGCCGCGACCGGTGGTGGGTGGCTGGTGTAGGTGTGTCCGGTGGGGGTGGTGAGGGTGACCGTCCGTTGTCGTTGTTCGGCACTTGTGTCGGTGCTGGTGGTGTCGGTGCTGGTGGTGTCGGTGATGGTGGTGTCGGTGAGGGTGGCGGTCCAGCCGGGTGCTTCTTTGGCGTGGTTGCACGCGGCGCACACGCCGCGCCCGTTGAGGTAGCTGGTCGGGCCTCCCTGGCGGTGCGGGATGGTGTGGTCGATGTGCCGGATCGCGGCGCCGCAGTACGGGGTGGCGCAGGTCCGGTCGCGGTACTCGACCAGCCGTCGCAGCAGCCGCGGGAAGGAGCGGCGTTTCGAGTCCAGCGCGACCAGATGCCTCCCGTCCGGAGACGTGTACAGC
>JBAUUB010000041.1:0-2626 GCA_049582485.1 Dermatophilaceae bacterium | reverse complement strand
GGCAGATCGGCACGCTCGATGAGGGCCATGGTTCGGCTCGTTCGGCTGCGGCCCGCCATGAACCGATCACCGGCGCCGACCAGCTGCTCTGTCACCGAGGTCGGCTGCCCGCGTGGCCGTGACCTCGCGGCAGCCACCCCGGTCCGGAACTGCTCGATCGCCTCCAGCCGTTCGGACTTCCGGCTCCGCAGGCCGGGTGAGAGCAGAGCCATGACGAGGACAAACGTCCCGAGGAAGACCCCCACAGCGGCCAGAAGCAGCAGGCTGATGCCCAGCGGGCCACGAGACACGCCGACCCCGCCCGCTGCGCCTCCCGTTTCCAGCGCCGGTGGTGTCGGGGATGCTGTGCCCGGGGGCGGAGCCGACCCGGCCGCACCGAGATCGACGGTCGACTGTGCTGTGAAGGGCACCCCGCCGGCCACACCGCCCACCTCAAGTGGTTGGCTTCCGGACGCGCCCGCGGGCCGGTCGACCGTCAGGACCAGCTGGGTTGAGAATGCCTGAGCGGCAGCCTCGAATGCGGCCGTCACTGCGGCGCCGTCAGACGCATCGGCGACAGAGCCGCCACCGGCGGCGGCCAGCTCGGTCACGACGTCGTCTCGTGCCTCGTCACTCTCCTTGAACGCGACGACTTCGACCCGCACCCCACCGTCGCGCACAGCCGCTAGGGTTGCAGCCCGCGCCTCTGCATCCGCTCCGGGACCCCCGTCGCGCGCGGTGACGGTGTCGCCGCCGTCACTGAGCAGGATCATGCTCCGCTCGCCCTGAGCGCCGAGCGCATCAACCGCAGTCTGCACCCCCTGGTAGAGCGCGGTGTAACCACCCGAGTTGAGCCCGTCCACCCACTCCAGCACCGACTCCCGGTCAAGGGTCGGCGCCAGGTCGACCCCGGCTGTGTCCGCGAAGCTGACCACGCCCACCTGGACGTCATCGGGCAGCTCGCCCAGGAACCCCCGAACGGCTTCGCGGACGACGGCCATGCCCTCCGCTCCCATCGACCCACTCGTGTCGATGACGAGCATCGTGGTGCGGGAAACACTCGCTGCCGGGGAGACCGCGAAGGTGGCCTCCTGATCTCCGAGTCCGACCGACAGCGACTCGGCATCGATGGGCCCGGGGGCTCCCCGCACCGTCAAGGTCGTCGTGACCGACTCTTCGTCCACCGACGTCCCACTCAGGGCAGCATCCGCGGTGTCGACATCGGCGGCAGCGCTCTGCACAGTCAGCGCGACGAGCGCGACGACGGTCAGCCACAGGAGCCACCATGGTGCGACGGAGCGCTGCTGCCGTGTCATTGCGAGCTGAAGGTGAACAACGTCGGTGGGAGGTCGACTCCAAGGTCGACCAGATCCTGGGCGAACTTTGGCCTGATGCCCGTGCTCACCAGTTGACCCCGATAGCGGCCTGCCTCATCTCGGCCGGCCCCCCAGTCGAAGGTGAAGAGGTCCTGCAGAGTCACGACGTCGCCCTCCATGCCGACGACCTCGGTGATCTGGACGAGGCGACGGGACCCGTCCTTGAGTCTGGCCTCTTGGACGATGAGATCAAGGGCTCCGACGACCTGCTCCCGGATCGCCCTGACCGGCAGCTCGACGCCTGCCATCAGGACCATTGTCTCGAGGCGAGCCAACGAGTCCCGTGGGCTGTTGGCGTGCACCGTCGTGATTGACCCGTCGTGTCCGGTGTTCATCGCCTGGAGCATGTCCAGAGCGGCGCCGTCTCGGACCTCACCGACGACGATCCGGTCCGGGCGCATGCGCAGTGCATTGCGAACGAGGTCACGGATCGAGATCTCACCGCGTCCCTCGATGTTGGACGGTCGCGACTCGAGACGCACAACGTGGTCCTGGTGGAGCTGCAGCTCGGCGGCATCCTCGATGGTGATGATGCGCTCGTCCTCCGGGAGATAGGACGACAGCACGTTCAACGTCGTGGTTTTTCCCGAACCCGTGCCTCCGCTGATGACGATGTTCCGGCGACCGATGACGCAGGCCCTCAAGAAGTCGCGGACACCGGGACTGAAGGTGCCGAACGCGATGAGGTCACGGTCGGTGAACGGGTCGGCTGAGAACTTCCGGATCGTCAGCATGGCACCATCCAGTGCAACCGGCGCGATGACAGCGTTGACCCGCGAGCCGTCCGGCAGACGGGCATCGACGAGTGGGCTTGCCTCGTCGATGCGGCGACCGATCCGCCCCACGATCTTGTCGATCACACGGCGCAGGTGGGCCTCGTTAGTGAAGCGCGCTTCGACAGGGTGGATCTTGCCCTGGCGTTCGATGTAGATGCTGTCCGGGCCGTTGACCATGATCTCGGTGATCTCGGTGTCGCGAAGCAGCGGCTCGAGCGGTCCGTGACCCAGGATCTCGTCGGAGACCTCCTGCGCGATACGTGTTCGGTCCGCGACTGAGAGCGGCGTCTCTTCACCGTCCATGACCTCCTGCAGAGTGCCGCGGACCTGCGCTGCCAGCTCGGACTCCGGCAGGTGGGGGTCATACAGGCGGGGACCCAGTCGGTCGATGAGGTTCTCGTGCACCCGACCCTTGAGGTCGGAGAAAGGATCCCGCACCCTCCTTCGTGTCGTGGTGTTCGGGGTGTTCGCCTGTGCTGGTCCCTGGGATCGACG
>JBAUUB010000040.1:0-2227 GCA_049582485.1 Dermatophilaceae bacterium | reverse complement strand
GCCACTGACAGTGCTACCTACCGAATCGGGTTATCCACAAACGGGATTCACCGCGCTCGGCACCACACCCCGACACGCCCGACACCCCACCCCACTGTGGACAACACGACGGACGGCGCAGCGGTGGCCACCACCATCGAATACCACCGCCACACCGTCCCTCGCGCAGCCGCGGTGAAGCGCAGCTGGACGGCGGCAGTCAGTCGGCTCAGGAACCCAACAGCTCGGCAAGTCCCAGTGACCCGCCCTCGGTGAGAGCGGCGGCGAACCTCTCCGCACCCAATGCGGCCCGGGCAGCGGTCTCGGCCTCGACGCGCAACGACTCGTCCGGCCGGTAGTAGGCGTAGACGTTCGATCCGACGTCCTGCCGCAACCCATGGACGGCGCCCAGGAGTCGAGCGACCTGGTGCGGACGACCATCGGCCGACTCCACGACCGCGAGCGCCTCGAGGAAGTAGGCGAGGTTCGCCTTGTCCTGGGTCTCCTCCGAGAGTCGGATCCCCTCGTCGAGGTACTCCCGGGCCTGGCCGTGGTCGCCCTGAGCGATCGCGAGGACGGAGAGGTTGTGCAGAGCCACATATGTCGGAAGGCGGTCGCCCCGGTCTCGGGCGAGCGCCATGCCGCGCTCGATCTCCGCTGCCGCCATCGCGTAGTCCCGCTGCAGGATGAGCACGGTGCCGAGCCAGACATGGGTCAGCGAGCGCAGCCACACCCCCGACTCCCCCGCGCGCACACCGTGCTCCAGCGCCTCGCGGAAGTGGGCGACGGCGCCGTCGATGTCATCCGCCGACAGCGCGGCGAGACCGACACCCGCAGCCGCCTTGCACAGCACCTCCGGGTCATCCTCCGCGCGACCCAGCGTCAGCGCCGCCCGCCAGTGCTCGGCAGCTGCCTCGGCGTCCCCTCCCGCATAGCTCATCGTCGCCCCGGTCAGATGAACGCGTGCCTCGAGAGCGGCGGGCATCGCGAGCGTCAGGGCCTGCTCGGCACGACGACGCCCGATCGAGGACTGCCCGCGCAGCCACCAGTACAGCCACATCGACCATGTGATCGCACCCGCGGTCTCCGCATCCCCGGTGTCGATGGCGCGGTCGACGGCGACGAGCAGATTCGCCTCGTCCGCCTCCGTGCGCGCCAGCCAGTCGATCTGATCCGCGCCCTCGAAACCGACAGCCGCCTGCTCTGCCAGTCGTAGGTAGTGCGCGGCGTGGGCTTCCGCCCACGACACGGCCTCCTCCCCGATCAGCAGGCTGCGCGCGTACTGGGCGATCGGCTCGAGCTGGTCGAACCGCCGCCGGCCGTCCGCCCCGGTGCGAACCACGACCAACGACTGCTCGACGAGCCGACCGAGAAGCCCGACCACCTCCGCCGTCTCGGCGAGGCCGACTGCCGAGACCACCGACTCGACAGCCTCGAGGGTCGCGCCCGCCCGGAAGACGCCGAGCATCCGGAACAGGCGCTGCTCCAGTGGTGACAGCAGCGCAAGACTCCAGTCCAGGGTGGTCCGCATCGTCCGCTGCCGCTCGGGCAGGTCCCGTTCCCCCGCCGAGACCCACAGGTCGTCGAGCCGCTCGAGGAGCATGGTCGGGCTGAGCATCCGCAGGTGAGCCGTTGCGAGCTCAATCGCGAGCGGTAGCCCGGACAGGCGATGACAGAGGCGGGCCAGGGCGGCGACATCGGCCGGGGACAGGTCCTCGGTGGTAAGAGCCAGCGCCCGGTCGAGTGCCAGCGCTCCAGCCGGAGCGGCGGCGAGCTCGTCCGGGCTCTGCGCGTCGGGTGATGGGAGGAGGAGCGGGCCCACCGCATACTCCCGCTCGCCGCGCACCCGCAGCGGTGAGCGGCTCGAGACGAGCACCGCCAGGTCCGGACAGAGCGCGCTGAGGCGGGCGACGTCTGCGGCGGCGGACAGCAGGTGCTCGAAGTTGTCGAGCACGAGCAGAGTCCGCTCTCCGGCCAGGTGTGCGACCACGGCGTCGAGGGCATCCTCCCCGTCGCTGCCGACCACGCCGAGGGCGCGTCCGATCGTCCCCATGACGTCGCTCGCGTCGGCGAGGGGGGCTAGCGAGACCTGGATGACTCCTCCGGGGAAGTCGGTGCGCAGCTCGTCGGACAGCGCGATCGCCAGGCGGGTCTTGCCGACTCCCCCGGCGCCGGTCAGGGTGATCAGGTGGGCCCCGGCGCGCACCAGGTCGGCGGCAGCCCGGATGTCGTGGTCGCGGCCGTACAG
>JBAUUB010000039.1:0-1847 GCA_049582485.1 Dermatophilaceae bacterium | reverse complement strand
GTCTATGACAAGCTCGGCGTGCACAACCGTGCCGGGGCGATCATGAAGGCCATCGAATTGGGGCTGATCAAACCCCGTCAGCAGGGACGCTGAGCTAGAAGCCGGAAAATGCGTCGACGATCCGGATGATCCCTGGCCCGATGATCACGACGAAGATCGTGGGGAAGATGCAGAACAGGAGCGGGAAGAGGATCTTGACCGTCACCTTCTGAGCCTTCTCCTCGGCCCGCTGACGACGGACGACTCGCATCTCCTTGGTCTGCTCTCGCAGCACCGCGGCAATGGGGATACCCATCCGGTCGGCCTGGACGAGGGCGCTGACGAAGTTCTTGACCTCGGGAACGACGGCGCGCTCGCCGAGGTCGGAGAAAGCTTCGGCTCGTGTCTTGCCGATCTGGATCTCGGACAGAACGCGGGCGAACTCACCTCCGATCGGTCCAGGGACGGTCTGGGCGACCTGACGGATCGCGGCGTCGAACCCCTGCCCGGCCTCGACGCAGACCGTCAACATGTCGAGCGCATCAGCGAAGCCCTTCTGCAGTTGCTCCTGCCGTCGCAGCGCCGCGTTGTAGACGAGCAGGTCCGGCAGGAAGAAGCCGGCAGACGCGGCGATGACGGCGAACAGGATCCCACGCGGGTTGAGGCCCCAGATGAACAGGGCGAAGAGTGCACCGAGAAGCAGACCGAGACCCTTCGCGCCCATGACCCGGTCCGGAGTCCACGGGTCCGGGTTGCCGGCCCGGTCAAGAGATCGGGCGAGGCGATCCCCGGTGCCGGTCGGAGACAAGCGTTCTGCGATCGCTCTCGTGGCGTCGAGCACCGGGAGCAGGAGCCGGTCCCGCGCCGGCAGCTCGTGCCGACTCGCCGACCTCGAGTCCGGTCGGTAGTTGACTAGCTCCAGCGAGCGCGCGACACCGGTGGTCTGTCCTGACCCCAGCGACACCGCGAGGACGATGATGCCCACCGCGATGGCGATGAGGAGCACGGCGAGGATGAGGATGGTCACGGCGGTCAGACCTCGATCTGGACGACTTTGCGCATCCAGAAGATGCCGATGATGAGCAGAACGAAGGCGACGACCATCATGAGGATCCCGAGGGCCCTGGTCCACAGCAGGCTGACGTACTCGTAGTTCACCATTGACATGTACGCCATGAGTCCCAGGGGGAGGGCGATGAGCACGTAGGCGGACAAGCGGCCCTCAGCAGAAAGAGCACTCACGTGGCGCTTGAGGTACTCGCGCTCCCGGAGCGTCGCAGCCGTGGTCCGCAGCGTCTCCGCGAGGTTGCCGCCGACTTCGCGCTGGATCCGGATCGCCATGGTGGCCCACCGAAGGTTCTCGCTGTCCATCCGGGCTGCGACCGTGTCGAGCGCGTCCGCGATGTCCGCTCCGATCCTCGCCTGCGCGAGTGCTCGGGAGAACTCTTTGTCGGCCGGGGACGGCGCATCCTTCGCGACCGCGTCGAGTGCTTGGAGGAGGGAGAACCCGCTCGAGAGGCTGGTCGCGACGAGCATCATCACATCCGGCAAGGTCTGCTCGAAGCGCCGTGCCCGTCGTGAGGCCATGATCCGCAGCACCACGGACGGCAGAATCAGCCCGATCACTCCACCCACGAGCAGGCCGAGCAGCCCGGACCTGCCCGAGAGGATCAGATAGCCGAGCGACGCCGCAATCACGACCGAGATGATCCGGACCAGGAGCCACTCCCCCGCACGTAGGGGCAGATCGGCACGCTCGATGAGGGCCATGGTTCGGCTCGTTCGGCTGCGGCCCGCCATGAACCGATCACCGGCGCCGACCAGCTGCTCTGTCACCGAGGTCGGCTGCCCGCGTGGCCGTGACCTCG
>JBAUUB010000038.1:0-3109 GCA_049582485.1 Dermatophilaceae bacterium | reverse complement strand
GAGCTGCAATCGGGTTCAGACGGCACGAAACCTTCCGGCCAGACGGTGTGGGCGTCGTAGCACAACGACGAGGAAGACGATAGGTCCAGCCCTGTGGCCCGAGCCAAGTTCGTTCCTCTGAAGTCAGCGGTGTTCAGCGAGGTGTTTGTAGACTCACCCCCTGCATATCCGCCCCCGAGAAGTCCGTGAAGCCGACATCTGCTCCGTCAAAGCGTGCGGCGCGAAGGGATGCACCGCGGAATGAGGACCACTGCAGACTGGCTTGTGAGAAGTCTGCTTCGTCCAGCGGGAGGCCGTTCATGTTCGCTCCGTCGAGCGCGAACTCTGAGAAAGGGAGAATCCCGGATCCGCTACCCGCCTGCATCCTCACGAATGCGAGGTTCTCCGCCGCTCGGGATTGCGCCTGGCGGTACTCCTCCTGCTCTGCTTGTCTTCTCGAGCTCTGCACCTCAATTGCAGCCTGTCCGAATACCAATAGGCAGCCCACGATAATGCCGATGAAGACATCGCGATACCACCAAGGCGGATCAGAGAGATCGGACCTCGATAACACGAGCGCAATGTCAGCAAGTAGTAGAGCAAGCAAGAGAAATCCGACCATCAGTGGCCACTCATCGATCTCGCCACCATCGAGCCCATGACCCAGAGACCAGGCGACGCCCAAAACAAGCGAACTCCAGACGACCGCTCGCACCGCGATGCCAACAGCCCGTGGCAATTGCATGCGTTTGATGCTAGCGGTCCTTGGAGAGAAACCCGCGAATTTGGAGATCTTGTCGGCCACTGGCGTTATTGCATCGGTAACCACCGCATCCGAGGCGAGATGCGCGACGGGGTTCTGGTGGGCGTCGCCATCACCCTCGGCCCCGATCCAGCATGTACTGAACCCGCTGCACACCGCCGGGAGCTGGGCGCAACTTGGCGGCTCTCGACGAGGCTCGCTATTGGCCGAGGCCACGGACCTGACTGAAAGATGCCGTCGAGCTTGCCGGGCGACCGTGAAGTTCCGCTTCGTTCGACGAGACATTCCGACGAGCACCCCAAGAGTCCATGTTCTCGTTCAGTACCCCGTTCTCGGAGGCGGTCCTGGTGGGCTGGACGTCGTGGGTGTTGAGGCAGACACTGGTTGCATCGCCTACCGGGGTGATTGGCCCGACGAAGGGAGACCCGTCATGTGGATGTTGGTCGGGACCATCGCACTGGTGGCGGTCGTTCTTCTTGCGCTCAAGTTGATGGAACGCCGTGCATCGCGAGACCTCGACGGAGCAGAAGACATGTCCCGTATCGTCCGGGAGCGTCAACGTCGCTCTGACTCGTACGGAGGACCCGGCGAGGGCGGCTGGAATGGCCTATAGGCGCAGTCCGCTGGACCTGTAGGTCCCGGCGGGGCCGTCGGGCGCCACGCCTGCCCCAAACGCCCCGGATGCCTTGAAGTTGCGTCGCTGCCGCCAAAGGTTCGTTGGCCGATCCCCGCGGAAAGAAGTGGACTCGGCTGTCGAGGCCAGCAGCCGTCGCGCTCGACGACCGAGGTCCAAGTCCAAACGGCCGGCACCTGCTGCCACCGCTAGCCCCGCCGCCAAGTCCACCGTCCTGGATGCAGCGATCCGTCGGGTCACCAACTGCTGCATACCGCCGGCTGCGGCCCGTCTTGGTTGACTCACGGACTTCTTCTCTTGGCGAGAAAGCAGGGCTGTCTGGTCGCGCACATCCGTCTGCTGGAGTGGCTGAAGGCATCTAGCGTGAGAATTAGCCCCAGGCAGGGCAGGCGCTCCATTCGGGCGCAGGGAGGGAGCCCCAATGACAGAGACACGAACGCAGCAAACCCGGCCGCACAGATCCGGGAGCAAGGGCGACCGACCGGCTGCGACATCAACCCACACAGTTGATCCCGCCACGGGGGTCACCTTCGGAGTACTCACTACCTGGCTCCAGGCCTGGACCAACTGCCACACCACCGTCAAGCAGATCGAGCGCTACGCATGGGTGTCAAAGCTGAGCCTGGTGTCAGCGTTGCTCAGCGCGGTGACTGGAACGGCCATCTTCGCCACACTCCAGGATGATGTCGGTACAGCCGCGCGGGTCATAGTCGCCACGGTCGCAGTCGTCGCTGCCCTGATGACCGCTGCTCAGGCCTGGGTGGCGGGCCAAGTGAAGGCGCTGTCTGCGCAGGAGAAGGCACTCCATCAGTTGCATCGCCGCATCCTTGGCGCCATCGAGGGGAGCATGCGAACGCCCATAACCGCCACTGACGCGGCCGCGTGGGAGGCCGAGATGACCACCCTCGAGGACACCATCATTCACACGTCAACGCAGCAATTCGAGGCGGAGCTGTCGCAACGCCAAAGAGCCGCCAGAGTGATCTTGGAGGCCTACAACCTGCCAGTCCCGAGGGATTGGGCGCAGTAGAGCGCCGTTCGCGAGCAAGAGGCCGAACCAGCCCGTCATAACACCGCACTCTCGGCGTTACCTACTGCACACCGCCGGCTGTTGGGCGCGACTTCGCGCCTCTAACGGGGCCAGCGTCACGTTGCCGAGAGTGGGCCGCTGTCACCGTTAGGGTCTGCCGGCGTGTTCGGGTGCTCGACGGTGGGGTTGGGGTCGTGCGAGACTCGCCAGGATGGGGACGGGCCTGGGGGACTTCGAGTTGAAGCTCGACGAGTTGCGCGCGGTGACCGGGTACGCCAGGGCGTGCGCCGAACCCGCACTGGTGATCTTCCGCAAGGACCGCCCCAACGACCCTCGCCCGGCAGCGGCCCTGCACGCGGCCAAGGTCTTTGCCGAGGGCGCGCCACGCTCCCGGCTACAACGCGAGGCCGCGTCGAAGGCCCGTCGTGCAGGCCGGGAGGCCACTACCGAGGCGGCCCGCCATGCGGCGATCGCCGCGGGAGATGCCGCCGCGGCCGCGTACCTCCACCCGTTGGCGAAGGCCACGCAGGTGCGTCACCTCCTGGGCGCGGCCGCCCACGCAGCGCGGGCGGCCGAGCTTGCCCGGGGCGATGACGCGGTGGTTGCCGAGTACGTGATCACCGCCGCCGCCAAGCGGATGCCGGCCTATGGTCCTCGACGTGTTGAGCCGATACCCGCGGGCACCCATCGGCCGTGCCCGCGT
>JBAUUB010000037.1:0-6563 GCA_049582485.1 Dermatophilaceae bacterium | reverse complement strand
GGTAACAGCTCGCCGTGAGCACGAGAAAGGCTCCGACGAAGCCACTGACGTCGACCGGCGAGGAGACCCAGGCGAAGGCGGCGATGTAGGAGGGGATCGCCAGCGGCAGCGCTGCAAGGACCCCGATGACCGTGCGTCCGGGCAGGTCGCTGCGCACGACGAGGAAGGCGAAGAGCAGTCCGAGCAGGATGCTCGCCGTGGTCACCGCAAAGGTCAGGGCGAGGCTGCGTCCGACGAGCAGTGCGGTGCGGTCGCGGGCGATGACCTCGAGGACCCGACCGGGCCCGGACTCGAAGGCCCGCACGAAGAGGTAGGCGATCGGCAGCAGCGCGACGGCGGCAACGACAAGCCCCGGGATCACGAGGGACCCCGGGGGTCTGCCGCTGCGGCGCAGCCGTCGCGGTGCGAGCGCCGACCTGTCGTGCATCAGGTGAGGCCGACCTCCTCGAGGAGCGCGAGGGTCTCGGCGAGCGAGTCGAGCTGGTTGAGGTCGACGCTGCTGCCCTGCAGCTCGGCGAGCGGGGTCAGCCCCTCCTTGAGCTCGACTCCGTCGACCACCGGGTACTCGGAGGTCTCGTCGGTGAAGTACTGCTGGCCCTCCTCGGACAGCATGTACTCGATGATGCTCGCGGCACCGTCGCTCTGCTCGGAGCCCTCGAGGATCCCGGCTCCGGCCACGTTGATCAGGGCTCCCGGGTCGTCGCTGTTCAGGAAGTGGATCTGGGCGGTGATCTCGTCCAGCCCGACCTCGTCGGCCTTCTCGAACCAGTAGTAGTGGTTGATCAGCCCGAGGGCGACCTCGCCGCTGTCGACGGCGTCGAGGATGAGGCCGTTGCGCTCGTAGATCCGCGGCTCGTTCTCCAGCAGCTGCGTCAGCCACTCGCGCGCGCCGTCCTCGCCGCGGTCCACGCGCAGCGCGGTGACGAAGGACTGGAAGGACGCGTTGGTGGGCGCGATGCCGATCTGGCCGCGGTACTGCGGGTCGAGGATCTCGTCGATCGAGGTCATCTCGGCGACCTCGGGGGCCAGGTCGGGGTTGTAGGCGATCACGCGGGCCCGGGCGGAGGTGGCGACCCAGCGGCCCTCCTCGTCGGCGTAGCCGTCGATGACCGAACCGGTCAGCGACTCGTCGAGCGTGGCCAGGCGACCCTCGTTGGCGAGCGCGCCGAGGGCCCCGGCGTCCTGGCTGAAGAAGAGGTCGGCCTCGGTCCGCTCACCCTCTTCGAGCAGCTGCGCCGCGAGCTCGGCGGAGTCGCCGTATCGGACCTCGACGGCCGTGCCGGTGGCCTCCTCGAGCTGCTCGAGCAACGGGCCGACGAGGTTCTCGTTGCGGCCGGAGTAGATCGTCACGACGTCGCCGTCGGCGGTGGCACCGTCGCCGCCGTTGGCCGAGCTGTCGGTGCTGTCGGAACTGCCGCAAGCGGTGAGGGTGAGTGCGGCGACGGCTGCAATGGCGAGGGCTCGTGGTCTCGACGTCATGGCGAGGACAATACTTAGGGGAGCCTTACCTCACAAGTCGCACCGTAGAATGTTCCTCCATGGCGAACAGTTTGCTGCGCTCGATCCTCGGCACCGTGCAGCGCGAGATCGACCGCGCCCTGCGCCGACAGCGGCGCGCCGGCCGACGACCGGGACCCACCGCGACCGTGCCGTCACCCGCGCCCGGGCGCACAGCCACGCCGTCGGGCGGCTATCCGGGGGACTTCCGTGGCGATGTCGAGATCCGCTATGCGCCACACCCCGACGGCGAGCCGGATCCCGGCGAGATCGTCTGGGCCTGGGTCCCCTATGAGGAGGATCACAGCCAGGGCAAGGACCGTCCCGTCCTGCTCATCGGACACGACGGGCCGTGGCTGCTCGCCCTGCAGATGACCAGCCGCGACCACGACCGCGACGAGCACCAGGAGCGCCGAGCCGGGCGGGTCTGGGTGGACATCGGCTCCGGGGCCTGGGACCGGCAGGGCCGGCCCAGCGAGGTGCGGGTCAACCGCATCCTGCGCATCGACCCCGACCGGATCCGGCGCGAGGGCGCCGTGCTGGCCCGGGACCGGTTCGACGCGGTGGCTGCGGGCGTACTCCAGCACACCTGACCCGACCCGGACGTCCGGGTCGTGGTGCCAGACGCGGCGAGCAGCCCCCGATCGACACCACAGGCCGGTCACCCGTGTGGGTGACCGGCCTGAGTGTGGATCGGGCTCGAGCGAGCCTCAGAGCTGAGCGGCCCGCTTGGCCATGGCCGACTTCTTGTTGGCGGCCTGGTTCTTGTGGATGACGCCCTTGCTCACGGCCTTGTCGAGCTTCTTGCTCGCCGTCGCGAGGTTCTCGCGAGCCTCGTCGGACCGACCTGCGTCGGCAGCCTCACGGAACTTGCGGATCCAGGTCCGCACCTCGCTCTTGACGGCCTTGTTCCGCTCCGTCGCCGCGCGGTTGGTCTTGATCCGCTTGAGCTGGGACTTGATGTTTGCCACTGGTGATCGTTCGCTTTCGTCGTGGTTTCGGACCCCGAGGGGCCCCGCCAATGAAGGCATTGCCGTAGAGGGCGGCAGGAGCAGCCGTGGGACACCGGCGTGGGGCACCGTCGTTGAAACGGCTGCTCAGGTTGTGCTGCTGGGTTGTGCGTGGATCGTGCGGCGCGCGCCGACGACCTGACGGCGCACACGCGACAGACAAATCTAGCAGCGGCGGTGGGCACCGACCAAAACGCGCCGTCAGTGCCGCCGTCGCTCGCGGGTGATGGTCAGGACGGCGCGCTCGACGGCGTACTCGGGGTCGCGTCCTCCGCCCTTGACCTCGAAGTCGGCCGCTGCGACGGCCTGGATGCTGCGGCCGAGCCCCTCGCTGTCCCAGCCGCCGAGGACTCGCCGGGCCTTGTCGACCTGCCAGGGCGCCAGTCCGACCTGGCGGGCGATGTCGGCGCTGCGGCCCCGCCCGGCCGCGTCGACCTTGACGAGCTGGCGGAGCTGGGAGGCCAGGACGGCGACCATCGGCACCGGGTCGACGCCCACGGCGAAGGCATGCCGCAGCAACCGCAGCGCCTCGCCGGTGTTGCCCGCGACCGCCGCGTCGGCGACGCGGAAGCCGGTGGCCTCCACCTTGCCCGCGTGATAAGTCGTCACGAGGTCGAGGTCGATGACGCCGTGAGTGTCCGAGATGAGCTGCTGGCAGGCGGAGGCGAGCTCACGCAGGTCCTTGCCCACCGCGTCGACGAGAGCGTGCACCGCGTCGGGACGGGCCGTGCGCCCGGCGGCCGACAGCTCGGCGAGGACGAAGTCGGTCTTGTCGCGGTCGGACTTGATCGCCGGGGCGTCGATGGTCTCAGCCCGGGCCTTCTTCATCGCGTCGAGCACACGCTTGCCGCGCTGGCCACCCTTGTGCGTGACGACGAGGGCGACGTCGGGAGCCGGCGCCGAGAGGTAGGTGTCGAGATCGGTGACGAGCTCGTCGACCGCCTCGTCGAGGTCGCGCACGAGGATGAGCTTGTCCCCGCCGAAGAGCGACGGACTGGCGTGCAGCGCGAGCTCGCCGGCGGTGTAGGTCGTCGCCGCGATGCGGATCACCTCGAGGTCGGCGGTGCTCTCTCGGGCCGAGCGCAGCACCCGGTCGACGGCGCGGTCGATGAGCAGCGTCTCCGGGCCGGCGATGAGGACGAGGTGGGTCACGGGCCCCAGCCTGCCACGCGGTGCCGACACCGCCACTGGCCAGGATGTCGCGTCTGCCCTTTCTCTCCCCAACCGGGAAACGGATCGTTCACCACGGCAACTTTGCGGGGTGGACGATGCGTTGGCATGGTGAAGTCGCTCGAGACCACGGGCGGACGAGATTCAACCAGGCAACCCTCACTCGAAGGCGAAGCTCTCCTGGTCGTCGGACACGGTGAGGCCGAGCGCGGCGATCCGGGCGGTGACGACCTCGACCGACTTCTCGAGCTGGTCCGCGATCGTCTGCACGTCGAGGCCGAGGTCGAGGCCGTCGGCGAGCTCCTCGTCCTCCTGCTCGCTCCAGCCCGCCCCGAGCGTGATGGCTGTCCGCGACCCGGACGGCGGCGGAGGCGGCTCGGCAGCCGGCGAGGTCGCCTGGGCACCCGGCGTCGTCACAGCGGCTGTCGGCATGATGCTGCGTCCACTGAGCGTGCGCGGTGGCGGTTCGTGGACCGGGAGCGGCGCGGGCGCGGACTCGTCCAAGCGGCGCAGCGCTCCGACAACCAGGGCCTGGTCGGTCGTCGGGAAGAACGGCGGCAGCGAGCGCTGGAGGAACCCGGCGTATCGCGCGGTCATCATCCGGTTGTCGAGGAACGCGACGATCCCCCGGTCGTCCGCTCGGCGGATCAGACGCCCGGCGCCCTGCGCCAGCCGCAGCGCGGCGTGCGGGGCCGAGACGGACATGAACCCGTTGCCGCCGCGCTCGGCGATCGCCTGGGATCTGGCCGAGGTGATCGGGTCGTCCGGGCGCGGGAACGGGATCCGGTCGATGATGACGAGCTGGCAGGACGAGCCCGGGACGTCGACGCCCTGCCACAGTGTCAGGGTGCCGAACAGGCAGACGGACGGCTCCTTGGCGAAGGCCCGCACGAGGGTCGTCATCTGGTCCTCACCCTGGCACAGCACCGTGATGCCGCTCGGGTCGCCGTCGAAGCGGGCACGCATCACCTCGGCGGCCTGTCGCGCGGCTCGCATCGACGAGAACAGGCCGAGCGTGCGACCCCCCGCGGCCCGCACGAGCAGCTCGATCTCGTCGAGGAACGCCTCGGGCAGGCCGTCGCGGCCGGGTGGAGGCAGGTGGGCGGCGACGTAGGCGATCGCCTGCTGGCGGTAGTCGAACGGGGAGCCCACGTCGAGACCCTGCCACCGGGGCGACCCCTCCCCGCGCAGGCCCATCGTCCCGGCGACCGTGTCGAACGAGCCGCCGAGCTCGAGCGTCGCCGAGGTGAGCACGACGGTGCGGTCGCTGAACAGCTTGTCGCGCAGCAGCAGCGCGACGCTCATCGGTGCGACGTGCAGCATCCGCCCGCGCCACTGGTCGTCGCTGGTCCAGACGACGTCGAGCTCGCGCTCCTCGAGCACGCGGGCGGCCACGTCGAACAGCTCGTCGAGGGCCGCCATGGCGACCTGACGGGCACCGTCGATCTCGCGGGCGTCCTCGGGCTTGATCTCGCTGAGGGCGGACCGGGCGGCGTCGCGCACCTGCCCGAGGGCGAGCGCAAGCGCATCCGGTATGCCGGTGAGACGGCCCTCGGGAACGGCCTCGAGGGCGGTGGTCAGGGCCTCGCCCGCATCGTCGAGCCGCTCGGACGACTCGAGCAGGCGCCCGGCGCGCTTGGCCGCGCCGCGGATCGCCCCGGCCCACAGCTCGTCGGTGACGGTGGAGGTGACCCGGTCGACCAGCTCGTGGCCCTCGTCGATGACGAGGACGTCGTGCTCAGGCAGCATCTGACGGCCCTCGAACGCGTCGATCGCCATGAAGGAGTGGTTGGTCACGACGACGTCGACGTCGCGGGCCGCGGCGCGGGCGAGCTCGACGAAGCACTCGGTCACCATCGGGCAGCGTTGCCCGAGGCACTCCTCGGCCGAGACCGAGTGGGCCCGCCAGACCCGGTCGCCCACGCCGGGCACGAGGTCGTCGCGGTCGCCGGTCTCGGTCTCGTCGGCCCATTCGCGCACCCGCCGGGCCTCCGCCTCGCGGGCGGACAGCGAGGAGTCGACCCGGTCGGTGCCGAAGAGCATGTCCTCCTCGTCGGGAAACCCGCCCGCGAGCTTGTTCTTGCACAGGTAGTTGCGGCGGCCCTTGACGATGGCGAACGTGGGCCGGCGGCCGAACAGCGGGGTCAACGCGGTGGCGAGACGCGGCAGGTCGCGGTCGACGATCTGGCCCTGGAGCGCGATCGTCGCGGTCGCGACGATCACCGGACGCCCGGTCTCGATCGCGTGGGCGATCGCCGGCACGAGGTAGGCGAGCGACTTGCCGGTGCCGGTGCCGGCCTGGACGAGCAGGTGCTCACCGGTCTCGATGGCCTCGGCCACGGCGTGGGCCATCCGGGTCTGCCCCGGTCGCTCGGTGCCGCCGAGCTCGGCGACCGCGGCGTGGAGGAGGTCGTCGAGGTCCGGCATCCCCCCACCCTAGGTCACCCCCGGGACAGCTCCGCCGGTTCTCCACACAGCCGCCGCGCCATGAGGATGTCGTCGCGGTCGTCGCCGGACGCCACCCGGATGCCACCCTCGATCCGGCCCACCTCGCGGTAGCCGCACCGCTCGTAGAACCGCTCCAGGCCGAGCCCGCCGCGCACCGTGAGCGTGGCGATCTCGACCCCTTCGGCACGCGCGCTGCGGTGCATGGCGGCCATCAGGATGCGGCCGAGGTTGCGGCCGCGCTTGTCCGGGTCGGTCATGACCCGGTATGCGGTGCGCCGGTGGGCGAGCAGCGCCGCCGGTTCGCGCACCCACCAGCCGACCGCCGCCACGGCCGGGTCTCCCGGAGCGTCCGGGTCGCGCACGACGACGGCGGTGGCGCGGCCGTCGCGCATCTGCTGCTCGTGCGCCTCGAGCGCGCCGGCGTGGTCCGCCCGGGTG
>JBAUUB010000036.1:0-8324 GCA_049582485.1 Dermatophilaceae bacterium | reverse complement strand
CCTGTTGGGCGTGAGCCTGCCCCGCGTGCGGGACGTGGCTCCGGGGCGCGGCTGGCTCGTGGCCGACCGGCGAGCCGTTCCGGCGCAGGTCGCCTCACCGATCGCCGACCCATGACAGCTGTCACGTCGAGGTCGTGACACATCGCTCATCCGCGCGCAGCCGACCCGGCGGATGGTTGAGGCCATGAGCACACAGCTGATCGAGCGGACCGAGGTCCGCAGCCCGATGATCCACCTGACCGAGGTCTCCAAGACCTTCCGCACCCCGGACGGCTTCATGACGGCCGTGGACGGGATCGACCTGACCGTGGCGCACGGCGAGGTCCTCGCCCTCCTCGGACCCAACGGCGCCGGCAAGACGACGACGATCGACATGGTCCTCGGCCTGACCCAGCCGAGCTCCGGCACCATCGAGGTCCTCGGCGACTCACCGAGATCCGCTGTCCTCGCCGGCCGGGTCTCGGCCGTCCTGCAGACCGGTGGTCTGCTCGCCGACCTGCGCACCCGCGAGACGGTCCGCCTGATCGCCTCGACCTTCGACTCGCCCTGCGACGTCGACGAGGTCATGGAGCGCGCCGGCATCCTCCACCTCGCCGACCGCCGCGTCTCCAAGCTCAGCGGCGGTGAGCAGCAGCGGCTCCGGTTCGCCCTCGCGCTGATCCCCGAGCCCGACCTGCTCATCCTCGACGAGCCGACCGCGGGGATGGACGTCGGCGCCCGGCGCGAGTTCTGGTCGACGATGCACTGCGAGGCCGCCCGTGGCCGCACGGTCATCTTCGCGACGCACTACCTCGAGGAGGCCGAGGAGTTCGCCGACCGCATCGTCATGATGTCCGAGGGGCGCATCGTCGCCGACGGGCCGACAAGCGAGGTCCGGGCCGTCGCCAACGGGCGCACGGTCACCGTCGAGCTGCCCCTCGCCTCCCTCGACGACACTCTCGCCCGACTGCGGTCCCACCCCGCCGTCACGGCCGTCGAGCCCGCCGGAGGTCTGTCCCGGTTCCGTATCCGCAGCACGGACAGCGACGCCGTGGCCCGTGCGGTCCTGACCGAGCTCGGCGGCACCGATCTGGAGGTCACCGCGGGGAGCCTCGACGACGCCTTCCTCACCCTGACCCACTCCCGCACCAGCGCCCCCGTCCTCGAAGGAGCAGCACGATGAACGCCACCTACCTCGGCCTGGAGATCCGCCGCATCGCCCGCGACCCGGTGAGGCTGTTCTTCACCGCCGCCCTCCCGCTGTTCTTCTACCTCGTCTTCGGGGCCGCTCAGGACTACAGCTCGCAGTCCGCCGGCAACGGCAACGTCGCCATGATCATCATGGTGTCGATGGCTGCCTACGGCGCCGTGACCGCATCGGTATCCATCGGCGGCATGGCAGCGGTCGAACGGATGCAGGGCTGGGGACGTCAGCTCGGGCTGACCCCCCTGACGGACCGCGGCTACATCGCCGTCAAGGTCGGGCTGGCGATGACGGTCACCGCCTTCCCCCTCGCTCTCGTGTTCGTGGCAGGCGCCCTGACCGGAGCGAGCGGCACCGCCGGCGCCTGGGTGCTCAGCGGACTCGCCCTGCTCATCGGCACAACGATGTTCGCGCTCTACGGACTGGTCTTCGCCCTGGCGTTCCGCACCGAAGGTGCCGTGAGTGCGGCGACCGGCTCGGTGGTCATCCTCGGGTTCCTCGGCAACATCTTCTTCCCACTCTCCGGGACGATGCTCACGATCGCGAAGTTCACGCCGTTGTACGGCCTGTTCTCGCTGGCCCGGTATCCCATCAGCGAAGGCGACATGCTCGACGGAGCGACCGGCGAGCTCGTGTTCGAGCCGCTGTGGGTCCCGGTCGCTAACGTAGCGGGATGGCTGGTCCTGCTCGCAGCGATCGCGGTCTTCCTCGTGCGCCGCAGCCGGATGCGCCAGTGAGCCTGCCGACAACGGCCTCGGCCCCCCAGCCGAACACGCCCGCCCCAGCGCAGGTCAGCCCCTGGCAGCGCTGGGGCTGGCTGATGTGGGCGGTCTGGATGATCTTCCTCATCCTGCCCGCCGTCGCGGTCTGGCGGGACGACCGCTCACCGTTCTGGCGCATCGGCGGCCTCGTCCTCATCCTCGTCTTCGCCGTCTCGTACTCCGTGGCTGCGTGGCAGATCCTCGAGAAGGGCCGCGGCGGCACCCGGGCGGCCGTGGCGACGCTCGGCTTCCTCGTCGCACTCACCATCGTGGCCATCCCGTTCCTCGGGTCCGACGCCGTGGCCTTCACGCCCTTCGTCGTCTCGTTCGCGGGATTCACCCTGCCCCGACCCTGGCACTGGCTGTTCGGGCTGGCGGTATTCGCCGTCTGCGTCGGCGCGCTGTCCGCGACCCTTCCGCTCTCGGAGTGGAGCTACTTCATCTTCATCCTGGTGGCGGTCACCATCGGCGTGAACGCCGCCCGGCTGCTCTCGGAGCAGTCCGAGGGGTATGCGCGGGTCCGGCGACGCCTCGACATCACCGAGGAGCGGGAGCGGGTCGCGCGCGACGTCCACGACGTGCTCGGCCACTCCCTGACGGTCGTCAGTGTCAAGGCCGGCCTGGCGGAGCGGCTCATCGACGTCGACCCCGACCGGGCCCGTGCCGAGGTGGCCGACATCGCCCGCATCGCTCGTGAGTCCCTCGCCGAGATCCGCGCGACGGTCGGGGGTCTGCGCGCCGCCCACCTGGCCGCCGAGCTCGCCGCGGCCCGCGAGGGCCTGCTCAGCGCGGGCATCGCGGTCGACCTCCCTCCCGACCCCGAGGTGGTCGACCCGTCCCACCGGGCGGTCCTCGGCTGGGTGTTGCGGGAGGCGGTGACCAACGTCGTGCGCCACTCCCGTGCCACGAGCTGCTGGATCGAGCTCGACGCGCACACCCTCGTGGTCGAGGACGACGGCGTGGGCCTTCGGGACCGCCGGATCGGCAACGGCCTGAGCGGCCTGCGCGAGCGGGTGGTCCAGGCCGGTGGCGACTTCTCGGTCGGTCCCCGGGCCGACGGCGCAGGCACGCGTCTGGAGGTGTCATGGCCGGTGTGATCCGCCTGCTCGTCGCCGACGACCAGGCCCTGATCCGACAGGCGCTCGCGGCTCTGCTGGACCTCGAGCGGGACCTCGAGGTGGTCTCCCAGGTGAGCACCGGCGACGCCGTCCTCGACGCCGTCCGCGAGCACCGGCCCGACGTCTGCCTCCTCGACATCGAGATGCCCGGGCTCGACGGGATCGACGCCTGCCGGCAGATCACCGCAGCCGGCACCGGCGCCCGCGTCCTGATCGTGACGACCTTCGGGCGGCCCGGCTACCTGCGGCGAGCGCTGGACGCCGGCGCGAGCGGCTTCATCGTCAAGGACACCCCCGCCGACCGGCTCATCGACGCCGTCCGGCGGGTCCACCAGGGGCTGCGGGTCATCGACCCCGAGCTGGCCTCGGAGTCACTCCTGGACGGCGCCAACCCGCTGACCGACCGGGAGCAAGAAGTGTTGCGCATGTCGCTGCGCGGGTCACCGGTCGCCACGATCGCCGGGACCCTGCACCTGTCGGCCGGCACGGTGCGCAACCACCTCTCGGCCGCCATCCGCAAGACCGGTTCGAGCACCCGCTTCGAGGCGGCCCGCACCGCTCAGGAGCGCGGCTGGCTATAGGTTCGCGCTGCGGCCCTTCCAGCCGACGATGACGCCGGCGACACCCGCGGCCCCCAGGAGCAGGCCGACAACGACCGATCCGTCCTGGATCAGGGTCCATGCCGTGGGCAGGCATAACGCGCCGATGACGAGGGTGGGTGTGGCCGGCCAGGTCAGGCCCCGCCACCAGCCGCGGGCCATGGCGGCTCCGGCGGCAGCGAACAGGAGGAACAGAACGATCGACATGATCACGCGCACCGGACTGTCGCTCGCGCCGATGGCGAGCTCGTACAGGTAGAAGCCGGCGAGGCCGAGCAGGACGAGGGTGAAGGCTCCCGTGATCGCAGCCCCGAGCGGACGGGCCCAGGGCTCGACGGTGCCGTCTGGTCGGTGGGGGGCGTCGTCGGGATACGCCGATTCCTGCTCGTGTGTCACGGTGTCCTACACTAGACGCGTCCGGCGTGCAGCGACCCGCAGGCCTCGACGGTGTGAGCCGCGGGTGCGGGACATCACGCCCGAAATTTGCCTGATCTCTGGTCAGCGTTGGTGACGACCGATACGATGGCTGTCGCCTTGGTTCGGTCCTGACGTCTTCGCGTGCCCTTGCGCAGTGCTCGCTCAACCGTGGCACGTGCTGATTGTCTCGCTCCGAGACCGGGACATCTGGCGACAGTGCTGTCGTTGCTCCGCCTCATGCGTACCGACTGATTTGCGTACCGACTGATATCCCCACCGACTGATGCCTACTGACCCCGAAGGAGCCTGATCCCATGGACTGGCGCGACCGTGCTGCGTGCCTCGAGGAAGACCCCGAGCTGTTCTTCCCCATCGGCAACACCGGGCCTGCCATCCTGCAGATCGAGGAGGCCAAGGCCGTCTGCCGTCGATGCGAGGTCATCGACACCTGCCTGAAGTGGGCCATCGAGACGGGCCAGGACGCCGGCGTCTGGGGTGGCCTGTCCGAGGACGAGCGGCGCGCGCTCAAGCGCCGCAACGCCCGCGCCCGCCGGGCCGGCTGAGCACCCCTGCGCGCGTCCGGACGTCGTCGCGTCAGGACTTCTGCAGCGGCCGCAGCCGTGCCGTGAACTGAACGACGGTGCCACGCGGCTCGCGCTTCTGCCAACGGATGGTGCCGTCGAGATCCTGCACCAGCGAGGTGACGATCCGCGTCCCGAGGCCGGCCAATCCGGGCCGGAACCCGGTGGGCAGCCCCGCACCGTCGTCCGAGATCGTCACCCGCAGGATCTCGTCGCCGTCCCCGCTCACCCGCTCCGCGCGCACCTCGATCATCCCGTCGCGGTCGCCCAGACCGTGCTCGGCGGCGTTCTGGACCAGTTCGGAGATGACCATCGCCATCGCCGTCGCGTCCTCGGCCCGCACCCTGCCGAACGTCCCCACGAGTGTGCTGTGCACGTGATGCTCGCTCGTCGCGACCTCCACCACCGCGCGCAGGCCCCGCACGGCGATCTCGTCGAAGTCGACCGTCTCGTCGAAGCCCTGGCTCAGGGTCTCGTGGACCAGGGCGATGGTTCCCACCCTGCGCACCGCCTCCTCCAGCGCGACGCGCGCGTGCCCGTCGTCGAGCCGACGCGCCTGGAGCCGTAGCAGCGCGGCGACGGTCTGCAGGTTGTTCTTGACGCGGTGGTGGATCTCGCGGATCGTCGCGTCCTTGGTGAGCAGCTCGCGCTCACGGCGCCGAAGTTCGGTGACATCGCGCAGCAGCACCAGCGCCCCGACCCGCCGCCCCCGCTCGGTCAGGGGCACCGCCCGCATCGAGATCGTCGCGTTGCGTGAGGTCAGCTCCGAGCGCCAGGCGGCGCGGCCGGTGAGGACGAGCGCCAGGGACTCGTCGATCGGCGACTCGCCGCCCGCGAGCAGGTCGGCCACGACGGCGGCGAGCACGGTGCCGATGACCGCGCCCTTGTGCCCGAGCCGGTGCACCGCGGAGATCGCGTTGGGGCTGGCGTAGAGGATCAGGCCGTCGGCGTCGAGCCGGATGACTCCGTCGCCCACCCGAGGCGCCCCGCGCCGTGCGCCCGTCGGCGCCGACAGGCTCGGGAAGCCGCCCTCGGCGACCATGCGCACGAGCGAGTCCCCGATGGAGACGTAGGTCAGCTCGAGCCGGGTGGGAGTCCGCCCGCCGAGGTTCGTGTGTCGCGAGACGACCGCGACCGGTGCACCCGCCCGGAGCACCGGGAAGGCCTCCTCCCGCACCCGAAGCTCATCGCGGTGACGGACGTTCGGCGCCCGGACGACACCCCCGGAGGTCCACGCCTCTTCGAGGAGCCCGCGCAGCTGCGGCAACGGACCGCGGCCGACGACGTCCTCGTAGAAGACCATCTGGCCGGTGTTGGGACGCACGTGGGCGGCGCAGATCCAACCCTCGCCGTCGGAGCGGCGCACCCAGAGAATGAGGTCGGCGAAGGACAGGTCCGAGATCAGCTGCCAGTCGCCGACGAGCAGGTGCAGCCATTCCCGGTCCGGCGCCTCGATGAGCGAGGACGCCCGGAGCATCTCGTTGAGGGTGGCCACGGTCGGCCACTCTAGTCGCGGCCACTCGAGACCCGTGCCGGGACCTCCCGGCACCGGTCTCAGGTGGTCGCGGCCCCGGAGCGCAGCACCGAGCGCAGGGTGCGCAGGGCGACCGAGAGGGCCGCGATGTTCGGCGAGTCCATCCGTTCGATCTGCACGAGCGAGGAACGGGCCCGCTGCAGAGTGTCGTGGTTGCGTGCAGCCCAGGAATCGAACGCTGCGTCGGGGTCGCTGATATCGCCCTCCGGGCAGTCGGCGATGACCGCCTCGGCGAGCGACTCCAGGACACCGTAGAGGTCATCGCGCAACGCGCCGCGGGCCAGGCCGTCCCAGCGGTCCTCCCTCGGGAGCCGGGCGACCTTGCCGAGCATGACGTCGATTCCGAACCGCTCGGAGAGGACGAAGTACAGCGGGCCGACCTCTGCGGGGTCCTTGCCGGAGGAGGAGGCGACGTCGACGATGTCGAGGAGCGAGAACTGGTCCAGCCCCGATGCCGACCGCACGGCGAGCTGCTCGGGCGCACCGCCATTGGTCAGCGACGCGACCCGGCGTTGCAGCCGCTTCAGCTCAGCGCCGCGCAGCCATCCCGGGACCTGCGGGCCGAGGGCGTCGATGACGGGGCGGTACCGCGAGACCTCGGTCTCGATGTCCAGCCGCGCCGGCCGAGCGGTGATGAACCAGCGCACCGCGCGGTCGATGAGGCGCCGGAACTCGAGGTAGAGATCGGACTGCACCTGCGTCGAGACCCGGTTGTCGAGAGCCTCGACGTCGCCGACGTAGCCGACCATGTCGAAGATCTCGCGCGCCACGACGAACGCCCGCGCCACCTGCTCGGGCCCGGCACCGGTCTCCTCCATCACCCGGAATGCGAACGTGATGCCACCGCGGTTGACGATCGTGTTGGCGACCGCGTTGACGATGATCTCGCGGCGCAGCGGGTGCCGGTCCAGCCGGTCGCCGAACCGCCTGCGGATCTCGGCCGGGAAGTAGTCGGCGAGGTAGCGCTGCAGATAGGGGTCGTCGGGCAGGGACGTCGGCAGGAGGTCGTGCTTGAGGGCGAGCTTGGCGTAGGCGACGAGCACGGAGAACTCCGGCGACTTCAGCCCCAGGCCCTCCCCGGCGCGCTGGCCGATCTGCTGGTCGTCCGGCAGGAACTCCAGCGACCGGTCGAGGTCGCCCCGGCGCTCGAGCCACTGGATGAGCCGCTCGTGGACGCTGAGCATCGAATGTTCCTGGGCACGGGCGTTGCCGAGCAGGACGTTCTGCTCGTAGTTCGTCCGCAGCACCTGACGGGCGACCTCGTCGGTCATCGACGCGAGCAGCTCGTTGCGCTGCTTGACCGTCAGGTCGCCGGCCCGCACGACCTCGCCGAGCAGGATCTTGATGTTGACCTCGTGGTCGGAGGTGTCGACGCCCGCGGAGTTGTCGATGGCGTCGGTGTTGACGCGCACCCCGTGCAGCGCGGCCTCGATCCGGCCGAGCTGCGACAGGCCGAGGTTGCCGCCCTCGCCGATCACCCGCACCCGCAGCTCGTGGCCGTTGACCCGGATCGCGTCGTTGGCGCGGTCCCCGATGTCGCCGTCGGTCTCGGTCGAGGCCTTGACGTAGGTGCCGATGCCGCCGTTCCACAGCAGGTCGACCGGGGCGAGCAGCAGCGCGCGGATCAGCTCCGACGGCGTCATCGCGGTGCGGTCGTCGGCGAGGTCGAGCAGCTCTCGCACCTGGTCGCTGAGCGGGATCGACTTCAGGGTGCGCGCATACACCCCTCCGCCGTCGCTGATCAGCGACTCGTCGTAGTCCGCCCACGACGACCGCGGCACCTCGAACAGGCGGCGCCGCTCGGCGAAGGACGCCGCGGCATCCGGGTCCGGGTCGAGGAAGATGTGCCGGTGGTCGAAGGCAGCCACGAGGCGGATGTGCTCGGACAGCAGCATGCCGTTGCCGAAGACGTCGCCGCTCATGTCACCGATGCCGATGACCGTGAACTCCTCCTCCTGGGTGTTCAGGCCGAGCTCGCGGAAGTGCCGCTTGACCGACTCCCAGGCCCCCCGGGCCGTGATGCCCATCCCCTTGTGGTCGTAGCCGGCCGAGCCACCGGAGGCGAACGCATCGTCGAGCCAGAACCCGTAGGCCTGCGACACGGAGTTCGCGATGTCGCTGAAGCTCGCCG
>JBAUUB010000035.1:0-22955 GCA_049582485.1 Dermatophilaceae bacterium | reverse complement strand
GGCCTCGAGGTCGACCTCACGATCGAGGGCGGCGAACGCGCCCTGCCCGTCGGACTCGATCTGGCCGCATACCGGATCATCCAGGAGGCGCTGACCAACGTCCGCCGCCACTCGACGGCGACGCGGGCACGCGTCCGGCTCGCTCTCGAGCCTCGCGAAGTGCGGATCGAGGTCGACGACGACGGCCCGGCACGGCGGCACGAGGGTGCCGACGAGAGCGGACACGGCCTGATCGGGATGCGTGAGCGAGCGGCCCTCTATGGCGGTCGGCTCGAGGCGGGCCCCTGCGGAGCGGGCTTCGGGGTCCGCGCGACCCTGCCCGTGGAGGGGTCGTGAGCCGAGCATCCGAGGAGGCGACCGACCGGCCGCTGAGCGTGGTGCTCGTCGACGACCAGGAGCTGGTTCGTGCCGGATTCCGCCTCATTCTCGAACGCGCCGGAATGAGGGTCGTGGGCGAGGCCTCGGACGGCTTGGAGGCGGTCGAGGTGGTCCGAGGGCTCGAGCCGGATGTCGTCCTGATGGACATCCGGATGCCGCGCGTCGACGGTGTGGAGGCCACCCGCAGGATCATGGCGCCGGGCGACGGTCACCCCAGGGTCCTGGTGCTCACGACGTTCGATCTCGACGAGTACGTCTACCAGGCGGTCGTGGCGGGAGCGTCGGGATTCCTGCTCAAGGACGTGGCGCCTGACGATCTCATCCACGCGGTGCGCGTGGTCGCCCGCGGTGAGGCGATGGTGGCCCCGGCCGTCATCGCCCGCCTCCTCGAGCGGTTCAGCCGCTCGCCGGCGCCGGGCGTCCTGCCGTCCGCGTGGTCCGACTTGACGGAGCGAGAGCTCGAGGTGGCCAGGCTGGTCGCCCGAGGGCTGTCCAACGCCGAGGTCGGAGCGCGCCTGTTCCTCTCCGAGGCGACGGTCAAGACCTATGTCTCACGCGTCCTGGCCAAGCTGCGACTGCGAGACAGGGTCCAGATCGCAGTGCTCGCGTACGAGAGCGGACTTGTCCAGATCGGCGGACCGTGATCGGCATCACGAAGCCCCGAGCAGCGTCGCCAGCCGGCGCCTCGTATCCGCGCGGGTCCCGGTGTTGTCGATCCGAACATGCGGAGCCGGGGGAGGGGTGTCCGGTCGGATCCGGGCCACGAACGCGTCCCAGTCGCCGAGCTTGCCGCTGTCCAAGGGTGAGCCGCGTCGGGTGAGACGTTCCCTGAGGACCCGCGCGTCCACGCCGACCCAGACCAGGCGGACCGGGTCTCCGCCGAGCGCCGCCACCCACTCCGTCCAGGCGTGGAGGTCGCGGATCTGGGTGGTGAACGGCGCGACGAGAAGAACCGGACATCCACTGGCCCGGATCTGGGCGGCGGCCGCGGTCATCCCGGCGTACTCGTGCACCTTGACGTGCGCGTCGTACCACGGGCCCTCGCGCTCACCCTCGGAGCGGGCGTGCGCACGTCGTACCTCGTCGACGAACCCCGCGAAGATCGTGTCCTTGTCGAGCAGCGCGGGTGAAGGACGCAGCAGGCGGCGGAGCCCGTCGGCCACGGTGGACTTGCCCGCACCGGGTGCACCGGCGACGACCCAGACGGTTCCCGGCTCCGCGCGGGCGGACTCGATCATCGCCTCAGCATGCCGCAGTGGTCAGGGGAGGGTAGGACGGCGACACTCGGCGACTATCGAGTCCTTCGGACTTAAGTTGACATAATGTTGATTATCGGCGTTGTGGCACTGGAGTTCATCGGGTGCGGCCCAGAGGGCTGACCAGCGATAATCGTCGACATGCGCACGCAGACCAGGGACGCCTCCGAATGGATCGTCAACGGGCGGCAGCGCAGTCGACCCTGGGTCATCGTCGTCATCGTCGCCGTGATCGGCGTGCTCGTCGTGCTGGCCTACCAACGCTTCATGGCTTTCGAGACCGTCACCTACGAGCTTCGCGCCTGCACCACGCCTGTCGACGCCCAGTCGTCCTGGAGCGACATCGAGGCCGCCGACTGCGCACCGGCTTCCGACGACTCCGTCTCGGTCGTCCTCTATGAGGGCACGTCCCGGCATGAGCCGTCTGCGGTCGCCGACGGGCGGTACTCCTTCGGCGACTTCCCCGTGAACACCCCAGCACACTCCGTCGAGATCACCGGGACCGATCCGATGAGAACCGTTCTCATCGCAGAGCCGACGACGGAGCGGATCCGCCGTGAGATGTCCGGCAATGCCGACGGCACCGCCTGGACCGGTTTCGTCGGTGCCCGCGGACCCACCGAGTACTGGTTGCTCATGTCACCCCGGAGCTGACTGCAGGCCCGACCGGGTCGAGCGCCCCGTTGACCGGCTGGTCCGAACCGATGCGGCCTCCACCTCGTAGCGGCTCGCGGTCGACCCGCCGGTGCGGAAGAACCGGCGTCGCAAGGAACCCTCCACCCGCGCCAGGTCACCGGCCTCCAGCCGCAGCGCACTGCGCCGGGTCCGACCGGTCCAGCACGCCACATCGATGACGTCCACCGTCGTCCGCTCCGTCGTGGCGCGGTTCTGTGCGCCTGACGCGCGGCGTCCTGCGCGGGGCACCACGAGGCGGAACGTCACCAACGCGTCCCCGCTCGGGAGCTCCCGCAGGTCTGGCGCCGCGCTCACGCGCCCGACGAGGACGACCGTGTTCTCCCCGTCGGCGCGGTCCCCGTCGGCGCGGTCCCCGTCGGCACGGTTCGATGTTTTGCCCCCGACGACGGGGCCCGCAGCGCGGGCCGTGGACCTCTTCTGCTCATGCTCCCGATCCGTTCCCATGCGGCCACCCTCCCCCGCGTCCGTGTCGGGGCGAGACGGGACGAATGGCCGGTGAGGACGACACGCCCGACATCGAGGACCCGTGTGGACACCGCCTCCGGCGTGCTGGACCCGGACGAGGCAGACTGGGGCCGTGATCCTCAGAGCGTCGACACCGGAGGACGACGGCGCCATCCTGGCCTGGAACGAGGCGGACGTGCACTTCCTTGCGCCGATGGACGCCTCGCGCTTGCACTACCTGCGCCGCCGAGCCCACGCGGTCGACGTGATCGAAACCGGCGGTTCGCCGGCCGGGTTCGTCATCACGTTCGTCGAGGGCAGCGACTACGACTCGCCCAACTACCGGTGGTTCAGCGAGCGGGAGCCCGCGTTCCAGTACGTCGATCGGATCGTCGTCGACCCCGCGCACCGTGGGCGGGGGATCGCTCGCCGCGTGTACAGGGAGCTGATCGAGCGTCGTCCGGACCGGCCGCTGGTAGCCGAGGTCAACTTCGAGCCGCCGAACCCCACCTCCCTGGCCTTCCACGAATCCATGGGCTTCGAGGAGGTCGGCCGGCTGGGGGGTCATCCGTACGGTGTTGTTCTTCTCAGATACTCCCCATAGATCTCCCCCGAGGATTAGTGTGAGGACGAGAGTGGGTGGATCTGCCACCGGAGCCGTTCGGAGACTGGGGTCATGAGGCGTTCGCGAGTCGTCCCGATCATCGGGATGAGCCTCGCCATGCTCGTCGCCGCCCCGCTCGCCCACGCTGAGCCCGTGCCCGACGCGACGGAGACGGCGACAGCCACGACCACCGCGACGGTCACGATGACGACCGAGCCGGTCCCCGACCCCACGCCGACGTCCGAGCCGGTCCCCGAGCCGGCGCCGACATCCGATCCGGTCCCCGAGCCGGAGCCGCCTCCCACGACGACGCCCCCTCCCCCACCGCCGACGACGACGCCCCCTCCGCCACCACCGACCACGTCCCCACCGACGACGTCCACGCCCTCGACATCGACACCGACCGTTCCGCGGACCACCTCGCCCACCACGAGCCGACCATCGCCCAGCCAGGTCTACACGCCACCGCCCAGCCCGTGGACCACGGCTCCGGACGATGCCGTCGCCCACGAGCACCATGACGACACGCCGCTGAGCCCTCGGGACGTCTCCGCGCAGCTGGCGGAGGCCGACGCCCTGATCGCCTCGCTCACCCGCGGGAATGCCGAGATGGCGGCTCTGCTGGCCAAGCTGCAGGCCGTGACCAAGGACGCCAACGACGCGCTCGAGGCCAAGGCCGCTGCCAACGAGACCTCGCGTCTGTCCTTGGCCCGGGCAGCGAGCTCACGGGCAACCGCCGTGCGGCTGGCCGAGCAGCTCGCCGCCAAGCACCAGCAGCTGCGCGACTGGGCCTTCAGCGCATACAGCGACGGAGGCTCGACCGCGGAGATGGTGTCGGTCTTCGACGCCCTCCTCAACGACCCCGCCGAGGCGGGCAACCCGGTCGGTGACCTGGCGTACCTCACCGAGGAACGGATTCGACTCTTCGACGACATCCGCGACCTCACCGAGCGTCAGGCGGAGGCCGCCCAGCGCGCCCAGGAGGAGAGTGCAGCCGCCCAGGAGGCCGCCGGCGAGGCAGCTCGGGCCACGGCCGCGGCGGAGAAGGCGCTCGAGGCGCAGCGCGCAGCCGTCGCCGAGGCGCAGGAGGAGCACGCGTCCACTCTGCAGGAGGCGGCACCGCTCGCGGCGGTCCTGCTCGGCATGTCCTCACCGGAGGCCAAGGCCCGCGGCGAGGCGCTGCTCAAGGAGCTGACCGCGAACAACATCGAGCTGCCGGAGATCGACCAGGCGTGCAGCGACGACGACGGGGTCTACCCCAACGGGCAGCTGCCCGCAAGCGCGCTCTGTCCGCTGTGGATGGCCGACGGTGAGTTCGCGATCCCCAGTGCCTCGGTCGCCTTCAACGCCCTCAGCCAGCGTTTCGCCGAGGACTTCGGGCGTCCCATCTGCGTGACCGACTCCTACCGCTCGTTCAGCCAACAGGTGGCGGTCAAGGCCACCCGCGGGTTCTGGGCCGCACCCCCCGGGACGAGCAACCACGGGCTGGGCAAGGCCCTGGACCTGTGCGGTGGCATCAACAGTTTCGGAACCATCGAGCACCTGTGGATGAAGCAGAACGCCCCGCTGTTCGGGTGGTTCCACCCGAGCTGGGCCGCGGCCGACGGGCGCAAGCCGGAGCCCTGGCACTGGGAGTTCGCGGGCTGACCTGCCCGCGGCCCGTTGCGGCCGCGGTGTTCAGCTCACCCCGACCTGTCCCATGGTGTGCTCGCCGTGCTCCCGGACCGGGATCATGACGGCGAAACCCGCTGCGAGGATCAGGACGATGCCGAGGATCCCCCAGTACTGCGTGTTCTCCTCTCCCGTGATGAGCGCACCGAGGGCGATGAAGGCGCCGAAGGCCAGCGGCGAGAGGAAGGACACGACCCGCCCGGTCGTGGCGTACAGGCCGAAGATCTCGCCGCTCTTGCCCTGCGGGATGAGGCGGGCGAGGAAGCTGCGAGAGGCGGCCTGGGCCGGGCCGACGAACACGGTGAGCAGCAGCCCCAGGACCCAGAACACGGTTTTGCCGCCGTCGTGCAGGATGAAGACCAGCAGGCCGAGCGTGACCAGCGCCGCGAGGCAGATGAGGATGACCTTCTTCGGGCCGATCCAGTCGTCGAGTGTTCCGAAGGCCATCGTGGCCAGTCCGGCGACGATGTTCGCGGCCGCGCCGAAGATGATCACCTCGCCGGCCGACAGGCCGAAGGTGCCGGCGGCGAGAATGGCTCCGAAGGCGAAGACGCCCGCGAGGCCGTCGCGGAAGAGTGCGGACGCGAGCAGGAAGTACACGGTGTGCCGAGAGGTCGACCACAGTCCGCGGATCGAGCGCCACACGAGCCGGTAGGACTCGACGACGCCGACCCGTGGAGCAAGTGGCCGGGGCCGGTCCCGCAGGACGCGGAAGGCGGGGAGGGTGAACAGGGCGATCCAGAGTCCGCAGACGAGCATCGACACCCGGATGTCCAGGGCGCCCTCGTCCGTCACCCCGAACAGGCCGACCTCGGGCTGGATGAAGAGGAAGAAGATCAACAGCAGGACGAGGATGCCGCCGAGGTAGCCCATCCCCCACCCGAACCCCGAGACCCGGCCGACCGTCCGCGGTGTGGCCACCTGGTCGATCGTCGCGTTGTAGTTGACGCCCGCGATCTCCGAGATGACGGAACCGGCTCCGAGGAGCACCAGACCGAGGATGAGGTATGCGGGATCCGGCTGGACGAGGAAGAGTGCCGCCGAGAGGACGGCCAGGACCCACGTCTGGATCTTGAGGTTGCGCACCGTCTTGCCCGACCGGTCGGAGTTCTGCCCGAGCACGGGCGCGAGGAGCGCGACGAAGAGACCCGCCAAGGCGGTTGAGACGGCCAGTGCCATGGATGTGAAGTTCGTCGCACCGAACGCGCTGCTCGTCAGGTAGACCGAGAAGACGAACGTCGTGATCACGGTGTTGAACGGCTGCGCGCCCCAGTCCCACATGCCCCACGCGATGACGCGCCGCTTCGAGGACTCCGCATTGCCCTCGAGAGCTGTCGGTCCGGTCAGGTCAGCGGGGTCCGAGATCATCGCCACAGTCGTAGACGGTATCGACTCCGACCCTGGCGTGGCGGAAGTCACGTGTTTTCGGGACGCGATCCAGCCTTCGGACCGCCGTGACCACCCGCGCGCGGTCGAGCCGATGTGACAAGTAAGTTGCCGCACCGGTAACTTAGAGGCTTTAGGTGGACCGGGGCGCCTGACCCATCCGAACTGCGCCCAGCGGCGAACACCCCACGAGACGGTGGTCCACACCACGGAACAACACTCTTCTCGCCGCCGTTGTCCTGAATCGAGACCCCGATCCCTAGGGAGAGAGCAAGCCATGGCAGAGCGAGCCCTACGCGGCACCAGACTCGGTGCTTTCAGCATGGAGAGCGAAGAGAACGTCGTTCCCAGCGAGCGCCAGATCACGACCTACATCTGCAGCAACGGTCACAAGATCGAGCTGCCCTTCTCGGTCGAGGCCGAGATCCCGCCCACTTGGGAGTGCCGCTGCGGCGAGAACGCCCTGCTCCAGGGCGGCGAGGCCCCCGAGCTCAAGCCCGTCAAGCCCGCCCGGACGCACTGGGACATGCTTCTGGAGCGTCGCTCCATCCCCGAGCTCGAGGAGCTGCTCGAGGAGCGTCTCGAACTGCTGCGGGCCTCCCGCGGCGAGAAGCCCAAGAAGCGCAGCGCCTGAGGGAGCACGAAGCGTCGCGACTGAGGACCCCTCAGACGAGCGCGGAACGCTCAGTCGATCACGTCCCCGCGGATCGTGTCGCCGGCCCCGGATGACCCGCCTGGTTCTCCGGGGCCGCGCCGTGTCCGCCCGTATGGCTCGCCCGGGCCGGACGCAGTGCCCCCGAACCCTGTGCCCCCGAACCCTGTGCCCCCGAACCCTGTGCCGGCACCGGGACCGGCGGTGCTCACCATGCCACCGAGCAGCCGCTGGGCGACGGCCCGCTCGAGAAGACGGCGGGCCACCGGACGCGTCAACGGCAGGACCACCAGGAACCCGACGATGTCGGTGACGAACCCAGGGGTGAGCAGCAGCACGCCGCCGACGAGGATCAGGGCCGCGTCCGAGAGCTCCCGGCTGGGCATCCGGCCGGTCTGCAGCGCCGTCACCAGGGCCTCCCACGCCCGGCCACCCTCGCGACGGACGATCCAGGCCCCCAGGGCCGACTCGAGGACGAGCAGGGTGATCGTCGGCCACACGCCGATCAGCTGGCCCATCGCGATCACCGCCGTGATCTCGATCAGTGGCATGACGAAGAGCAGCACGGCGATCAGCATGAGCATGCGCCGGGACGATGACCTGCGGCGTGGCGAGGCTGTGGGACTCATGTGACGTGCAACGCCTCAGTCGTCGAGGTTGTGCCAACGCTCGCGACCGCTCGCGAGACCGCGCAGCTGGTCGGTCCGGTATCCCAGTCCCCACGCGGTGATGCGGCGCAGCGACTCGCGGGCGACGTCGGGACTCATCTTGGAGGAGCCCACCTCCCGCTCGACGAAGGTGATCGGCACCTCCCGCACCGTCAGTCCGGCCCGGACCGCCCGGCGGGTGAGGTCGACCTGGAAGCAGTAGCCCTCGGACGCGACGTCGTCCAGGCCGATCGAGAGGAGCGCCTCGGCGCGGTAGGCGCGATACCCGGCGGTGGCATCGTGCACGGGCATCCCGAGCATGAGCCTCGTGTACAGGTTGCCCCCGACCGAGAGGGCCTTGCGGTGCCAGGGCCAGTTGCTGACCGCTCCCCCGCGAACCCATCGGCTTCCGATCACGACGTCGGCCTCCTCCAGGGCCGCCAGGATGTCCGGCAGATGGCGGGGCTGGTGCGAGCCGTCGGCATCCATCTCGACGAGAACGTCGTATCCCTGGTCGAGCGCCCAGCCGAACCCGTGCAGGTATGCGCGCCCGAGTCCTTCCTTGCCCTCCCGGTGCAGGACATGGATCCGGGAGTCCCGGGCGGCGTATGCGTCGGCCACCTCGCCCGTGCCGTCCGGACTGTTGTCGTCCAGGACGACGACGTCAACGCTCGGCACCTCGGCGCGGAGCCGCTCCAGGATGGCCGGCAGCGCCTCACGCTCGTTATAGGTCGGGATGAGCACGACGACCCGGCGGATCGGGGGACGAGCCTCACGTCTGGTCGCGTCGAGAGACACGGGCACCCTTTCGGTCCGGGAGGTGGGAACGTGGTGCGAGCACGATACCCCGCTCCCGGCGACGAACCCGGTCGGCCACGAGCACTCCGAGCAGCGCGATGACGGCGAGCACCTCGGGGGTCCGCCCGATCCGGTCGCTGAGGGTGACCCCGTCACGCACGACGGGGCTCTCCACCAGCTGGCGAGCCGTGAACAGGTCGGTGACCTCACGGGTCGAGCCGTCCGGCGCGATGAAGCCGCTCACGCCCACGGTGGAGACGTGCGCCACCGAACGTCCGTGCTCGATCGCCCTGATCCGGGAGATGGCGAACTGCTGCGCCGCCTCGGCGGAGTAGCCGAACGTGGCATTGTTCGTCTGGACGATCAGGAGGGAGGGGGCTCCGGCCGCTTCGGCGAGGACCTCGCGCATCAGCCCGTCGTAGGCGACCTCGAAGCAGATCGTCGGCACCGCCGTATAGGTCTGCCCGCCTCCTGCGTCGATCTCGAAGACGACCGGTTCGTCCCCTGCGACGAAGTCCCTGCTGACCAGATCGACCTTGTCACTGAAGATCCGGAAGAAGTCGCGGTACGGGATGAACTCGGCGAAGGGAACGGGGTGCTGCTTGACGTACTGCTCGACCTCGTCCTCCGCCGTCGGCCCTCCGGGCCGGAAGAGCGGCGAGACGTTGGCCACGGTGGTCTCGCTGCGCTCGACCACCGCTCCGACGAGGATGGGGGCCCGCACCTCGTCCACGGCCTGCTGGATGACCTCCATCGCGTCCTCGTTGCGGAACGGGTCGATGTCGGAGGAGTTCTCCGGCCAGATGACGAGCGAGAGGTCCTCCGGGCGCCGTTCTCCGACCATGTCGGCGACCGCGGCGGTGCCGGCTGCGTGGTTGTCCAGCACGGCCCGCCTCTCTGCGTTGAAGTCGAGGCCGGGACGGGGGACGTTGCCCTGAACCATGGCCACGGGGACGGCCGCACCGTCCGTCGGGCGTGGAACCAGGAACGCGCCGACGACCATGGCGACCGCCGCGCCGACGGCGATCGCCGCCGGGCGCACCGAGACGGCCCACTCACGAGAGGGTTGCCCAGAGCGACCAGGTTCGCGAGAGTCGATGCGGCGCAGCGCGGTCCGGGCCACCGCATACAGGGCGGCGCCGACGGTCGCCACCGCGAACGTGACCCCCGGCGCGCCGGCGACCGATGCCCACGTCGCGAGCGGACTGTCGGCCTGGCTGAAGGCGAGACGCACCCAGGGGAACCCGCCGAACGGGGTCGTGCTCCGCAGCAACTCGGAGACCACCCAGGCCAACGGCGTCATCAGGACGATGTGCCTGCTGAGGGTGAGCAGCACGCCGAGCCCGGCGATGTAGAGCGACTGCAGCACCGCCAGAGCCATCCAGGGCAGGATCCCGACGTAGATGCCGGACCACTCGAGGGTGGGGATGAAGAACGCGAGGCCCGCGACGAACCCCAGGAGAGCGCCGGCCGGCGGCCGGGCTCCGTCGACCGCGGCGGTCAGCAGGGCGACGCCGACCGGTGCCAGGAACCACAGGTCGAGCGTGGGGAACGCCGTGTACAGCACTCCGCCGGAGGCTGCGGCGAGCAGCAGGCGGACGAGCGACGGCACCGCGTCAGCCTATGTCACGTTCCTGGGGCGGTCGGTGCCCCTAGGAGCGTGGGTGGCGCGGCCGCCGGAGCTCGTCGTCAGGGGACGACGACGACCCCACGAGCGGTGGTGGCGATGATCGGGGGGTCGAGCACATCGGCGGCGGACTCGCCACGGTCGGGGTTGCCGCGGGTGACGACGCGTGCCTCGAACTCCATCTCGCGGCTGCGGGAGCCCGCGCGGACGATCCGCGCCTCGATCTCGAGGCAGTCCCCCGCTCGCACCGGTGCGCGGAACTGCACGTCCGAGTAGCTGGCGAACAGTCCTTCGTCGCCGTCGCTGCGGATGCACAGCTCGGTCGCGACGTCTCCGAAGGCCGCCAGGCTGTAGGCACCATCGACGAGGTTGCCCGCGTAGTGCGCGTGGCTGTACGGGACGTACCGGCGGTGCACGACGGAAAGACCCACGAGGTGGTCGTTGCTCACGGGCGGCTCCTTCTCGGACGGGGTCATGCGGGCCGGGGCGGCCGCGACCGGGTCTGGGGGTGGGTGTCGGTCGGCCGGACCAGAGCGTGCACCAGGTAGGACGCGACCTCGCCTGGTGTCGTGCCGCGGCCGAAGATGCGGTCCACCCCGAGATCCCCGGCCGAGCCCTCCTCGAAGCGAGGACCGCCGACGATCAGGTGGGGCACGCTGCCGGCCGGGAACGCCTCGCGGAACGCCGCCGACATCGCCCGCGTGTTGTGCAGGTGTGCGTCGCGCTGCGTGACGACCTGGGAGACCAGGACGGCGTCGGCGCGCACCTCGCGTGCGGTCGCGACGAGCTCCGGGATGAGCACCTGCGCCCCGAGGTTGTGCACCGTCATCTCGCGGTAGTACTCCAGGCCCTTCTCACCGGCGAAGCCCTTGATGTTGAGGATCGCGTCGATTCCCACCGTATGGGCGTCGGTACCGATACAGGCCCCCACGACGACGAGCTTGCGGCGCAGGTTCTTCTTGATGGCCTGGTTGACCTCCTTGGAGGACAGCAGCTCGAACTCCCGCTCCACGATCTCGATCTCGCGGATGTCGACGAGGTGCCGGACAGGTCCGTACAGGACGAAGAAGGTGAAGTGCGGGCCCATGGCCTTGGCGTGCACCAGAAGTGCCGGGTCCATGCCCATCGCCTGGGCCATTCGCACCGCCGCGCCCTCGGCCCGCTTGTCGTGCGGCAGGGGCAGGGTGAACGACACCTGCACCATGCCGTCCCCCGTGGTGTCGCCGTACGGCCGGACGAGCGGGCCGAGCTCGGGTTCGGTGCTGTCGGCGAGGCTCAGCTCCCCAGGCTCCGGATTCTCGCGGCGCCGGCGTGCTTCGTGGGCGCGGACGGCGCTCATCGCGTGGCCCCGCTCTCGAGCAGGTCGATGGCCGGGTTGACGTAGCCCTCGGCCCGCCGGACGACCCCGTCCAGACCTTTGCCCTTGGTCGGAGGTCGCCGCATGGCACCGAAGGTGCCGTCGGCGATCGCCGCGAGCAGTGGGGGGTCACCGGCAGTGTCCGTATCGGCGAGGATCGTCTCGAGCAGGTCGACCGCCTCCGCGAGCACCTGACGCGCCCGGGTCTGGATCAGCCCGTCGCGGGGCGGGTGGAAGTCCTCGGCGAGTCCGCCGGCTGCGTTCATGACGTACCGGACGTTCTGCAGCGCGAGGTCGCGGTCCGAGAGCCACGGGGTGACCACCGCCTCGGTCATCATCCCGACGAGCAGGATTCCCTGGCCGGTCATCGCGCCGACGAGGTTGAAGAAGCCGTCGAGGAGGTAGCCGCGGAAGATGTCCCCGGTCATGTGCTTCGTCGGTGGCATCCACTTCAGGGGTGCGTCTGGGAACAGCTGCCGCGCGAGGAGGGCGTGGGCGAGCTCGAGGCGGAAGCTGTCGGGGATGCTCGGGTCGATCTCGAATGCGTGGCCGAGACCGAGCTGCCAGTCCTCGAGACCGGCCTCCTTGGCGAAGTACTCGTTGAGCAGCTGGCTGACCGTGACGGTGTGGGCGGCCTCGACCGCGTCGGCCGTGGTCAGGTAGTTGTCCTCGCCGGTGTTGATGATGATCCCAGCCCGGGCGTGGATCTGGCGCGAGAAGCGCTGGTCGACGAAGGTCCGGATCGGGTTGATGTCGCGGAAGAGGATGCCGTACATGCTGTCGTTGAGCATCATGTCGAGTCGCTCCAGGCCCGCGAGGGTGGCGATCTCGGGCATGCACAGTCCGCTCGCGTAGTTGGTCAGCCGGATGTAGCGTCCGAGCTCCTTGCTCGTCTCGTCGAGGGCGGCTCGCATGAGACGGAAGTTCTCCTGTGTGGCATAGGTGCCGGCGTACCCCTCCCGGGTCGCCCCCTCCGGCACGAAGTCCAGCAGCGACTGACCCGTGGACCGGATGACGGCGATGACGTCGGCGCCCTCGCGAGCGGCCGCCTGGGCCTGCGGGATGTCTTCGTAGATGTCGCCCGTCGCGACGATCAGGTAGATCCACGGCGTGGCCGGCGGGTCACCGTGCCGGGCGACGAGCCGGTCGCGTCGCCTGCGCTGCGAGTCGATCGCGCGGATTCCTCTCGCGACGGAGACCCGGCTGCTCCGGCGCGCCCGCGTCGCGGCGGACCGCTCCGGAATCCGGAACTCCACTCCCCCCGCGGCGGACTTCTGCGCCAGGGTGGTCAGGTCCGGCGCCACGTCGCGTTGCAGCGCGTCCCAGACCGGGAGTGCCACTCCGTGCTCGAGCCCCACTCCCTCGCAGACCGCGTCGACGAGATGGTTCACCCACGGGATGTTCTCGTGGTCGGCGCCCCCGAGCCCGGCCAGCCGCAGTGTGGCGCGCTCGACGCTGACCGTCGTGTGGCTGCGCGCCAGGTCGACCACGGGTCTGCCCGCTCGGCGCGCCAGGGTGCGCGCCCGCCGGACCATCGAACGGTCGAGATCGAGGAGCTGACGAGAAGACACTCTCAGAATCTAGCAGCGGGCCACAGGATTTCCGGCGTTCTCATCGTGGAAGTGGAGGATCTTCTTAGGAGGTGTGGCTGCGCACGAGCGCCGCCGCCTGCACTGCGATCTCGAGCTCTTCGTTGGTCGGGACCACGAGCATGGCGGTTCGGCTGGAGTCCGTCGTGATCCGCCGCTCACCGCGGCCCGTCTCGTTGGCCTCGGAGTTGAGTTCGACCCCGAGCAGGCCGAGGCGTTCGGCCAGCATCTCGCGCACGTCGGGGGCGTGCTCGCCGATGCCACCGGTGAGCACCACCGCGTCGATCCGACCGAGTACTGCGGCGTACGCGCCGGTGTACTTCACGAGCCGGTGGACCATGACCTCCAGCGCCAGCAGTGCCTCGGGATCGCCTGCGGACGCGCGCTCACTGACGGTCCGGCAGTCGTTGTCACCGGTCAGGCCGAGCAGACCGCTGCGCTTGTTGAGCGCCTGGTCCACGGCCTCGGCGTCCATGTTCGTCATCCGGGCGAGGTAGGCCCCCAGGGACGGATCGACGTCACCCGAGCGGGTGCCCATCACCAGGCCCTCCAGGGGTGTCAGCCCCATCGAGGTGTCCACGCTCCGGCCCGCCAGGACCGCGGTGGCACTGCAGCCGTTGCCGAGGTGCAGCACGACCAGTGCAGTGTCCTCCGGTGCCTTCCCGAGCAGCTCGGCGGCCCGTCGGGACACGTACGCGTGGGAGGTGCCATGGAAGCCGTAGCGGCGGACGCGCAGATCCTCTCGCCACTCCCGCGGGATCGCATACGTGTATGCGGCGGCCGGGATCGTCTGGTGGAACGCCGTGTCGAAGACGGCCACTTGGGGTGTGTCCGGGAAGAGTTCGAGGGTGGCCTCGATGCCCTGCAGGTTGGCGGGGTTGTGCAGTGGCGCGAGCGGCGCGAGCTCGGCAATGGCGGAGCGGACCGATCCATCGATCACGGTCGGCCCGGAGAACCGCGCGCCCCCGTGCACGACGCGGTGCCCGACCGCCAGGAGGTGGGAGGGATCGAGGAGGTCACCCATGCCGGAGAGGGCCAGCTGCAGCGCGGTCGCGTGGTCGGGCACCTCGCCTCCGGGCTCTCCGATGCGCTCGACCAGGCCCTTGGCGTGGATCTGTCCCGAGTCAGGGTCGATGAGCTGGTACTTCAGCGACGAGGACCCTGAGTTGATGATCAGCACGAGTGAGGGCGACATCATGCACCGGCCTGGATGGTGAGCATCATGCACCGGCCTGGATCGCCGTGATCGCTTCCGCCCGGCACCGACCCTGAATGGTGAGCATCATGCACCGGCCTGGATCGCCGTGATCGCAACCGTGTTGACGATGTCGCGGACCAGGGCTCCGCGGGAGAGGTCGTTGACCGGCTTGTTCAACCCTTGCAGTACCGGTCCGATCGCCACCGCGGAGGCACTGCGTTGGACGGCCTTGTAGGTGTTGTTGCCGGTGTTGAGGTCGGGGAAGATCAGCACCGTCGCGGCTCCGGCGACCGGGCTGCCCTCGAGCTTGGTGGCGGCCACCGCCGGGTCGACGGCGGCGTCGTACTGGATCGGCCCCTCGACGAGGAGGTCGGGCTGACGCTCGCGCACGATCCGGGTCGCCTCACGCACCTTCTCGACGTCGGCCCCGGTGCCGGACGATCCGGTCGAGTACGACAGCATCGCGACCCTGGGCTCGACGCCGAACTGGGCGGCGGTGCGAGCCGACGAGATGGCGATGTCGGCCAGCTGCGGTGCGGTGGGGTCGGGGTTGATGGCGCAGTCGCCGTAGACGAGCACTCGGTCGGGAAGGCACATGAAGAAGACACTGGAGACGACCGACACCCCGGGCTCGGTCCGCACGATCTCAAGAGCGGGGCGAACGGTCGCGGCCGTCGTCGTGACGGACCCGGAGACCATGCCGTCGGCGAGCCCGCTGTGCACCATGAGCGTGCCGAAGTAGGAGCGGTCGGTGACGATGTCGGAGGCCTGGTCGACCGTGATGCCCTTGTGCGCCCGCAACCGGGCGTACTCCTGAGCGAAGTCGTCTCGCCACTGGCTGCCTTCCGGGTCGACGACGGCCATCCCGTGCAGGTCGATCCCCCGGTCCTTGGCGACGGCATTGACCGCGTCGGGGTCACCGAGCAGCGTGAGCCGGGCGATCCCGCGCTCACGGCAGATGGCCGCGGCCTCGAGGATGCGCGGCTCCGTCCCTTCCGGAAGCACGATGTGGGCGCCGGACCGTCGCGCACCGTCGACGAGCTCGTGCTCGAACATCAGCGGGGTGACGACCCGGACCGGCCGCGGCCGCTCGACCACGGTGAGCAGCTCGCTGGCGTCGATGGTGTCGGCTATGGCGGCGACCGCCGCATCGATCTTCCGCTGCGAGGTCACGGTGATGCGTCCCGCGGTCCGCAACAGCGTCGTCGCGGTCTCCATGGTGCCGGGCTCGACACCGACGATCGGCAGACTGACGTCGACTCCGTCGACGAGCCGCGAGACCTGTGGCGAGAGCGGGAACCCGCCGTTGAGGATGATTCCGCTGAGCGCCGGGAAGGTCGTCGACCGGTGCGCCAGCAGGGCCCCGACCACGACCTCCTCCCGGTCCCCCGGGACGACGACGACACAGCCCTCCTCGAGCCGGTCGAGGACATGCGGCATCGTCATCGCCGCGACGACGACGCTGTGGCACTCGCGGTCCAGCAGCGCCGGGTCACCATGCACGAGCGTCCCGCGGGTCGCATCGAGGTAGTCCTGCATCGTCGGGGCGCGCAGCAGGGGCACGTCGCCGACGACCGACAGCGACATCCCGTGCACGTGCGCGGTGAGCTGCTCCCGGGTGCGCTCGATCCGGTCGCCTCTGACCTGGTTGGCCACGACCCCGACGACGGTCGCATGGTTGTCGGCGGCCGCCGCGATGGCCAGCCGGGCAGCCGTCGCAGTCGAGGCGGGTCCGCGCGAGCCGCCCGGAATGACGAGGAGCATCGGGGCGCCGAGGTTGGCCGCGACCCGGGCGTTGAAGGCGAACTCGCTCGGGGCGGTGACATCGGCGAAGTCCGAACCGATGACCAGGACCATGTCGAACTGGTCGGCGACGGCGTGGAAGCGGTCGACGATCCGGTTCATCGCCGCGTCCGAGCCGGCGTGTACCTCTTCGTAGGTCACCCCGGCTGCGGACGCCGGATCCTGGGCGGCCTCCTCCATGCCGAGGACCGTGAGCTGGCCCAAGAGCAGTTCCACGAGCTCGTCGCCGGGCTGGGCGACGGGTCGGAAGACGCCGATTCGCCCGTGGCGGCGGGAGAGCTGGTGCAGGATGCCGAGGGCGACCGCGGACTTGCCCGACGCAGCGTCCGTGGCACTGATGTAGAGGCTCGTCACGGCCTCCAACCTAGTCCTGTGTCACACGCGAGACTCGAAGAGTCGGCGCACCTCCTCGGTCGCCCGCAGGAGATCGAGCGCAAAGGCGGCATGGCCCGGGACGTAGCCGTTCCCGATGAGCATGCGCACGTCGGCGGCCAGGCCCTCCGCTCCCAGCGCGGCGGCCGCGAAGCTGGTCGCCATCGAGAAGAAGATGATGGTGCCGCCTTCGGCGGTCGCCAGGATGGCGGGCTGCTCGCACCCGGGGACGTCGACGCACACGACGGTGATGTCGGCGGGACCTCCCGCAGACCCGACCGCGGCGGACAGGCCCAGCGGGGAGCGGGCATCGGCCACGACCACCGTGTCGGCGACCCCGGTGCCCTCGAGAGCGCCCGCCTCGGCATCGTTGCGGACGACGGCGATGCACCGACCGGCGCCGGCGGCCCGCGCGGCGGCGAGGGACAGGGACCCGGACTTGCCCGCTCCGCCGAGAACGCACACGGTCGGAACGGTCCCCCGGGCCGTGTACTCGCGCACCACCCGGTCGACGAGCGCCGGTGCGCCGCAGACGTCCATGACCATCAGTGCCAGCTGGGGCGGGATGTCGTCGGGGATGACCGCCGCGATCGACCTGCGGAAGAGCAAGGCGTGACCCTGAGCCGGCACGCGCTCCCCCAGCCCGTCCCAGCGGGTCAGGTCGTCGGTCACGACGAGCGGGGTCAGGCTCAACGAGACGAGCGTGGCCACCCGTTGGCCGACCTCGAGCCCGAGCGCGGACTCCGCCCCCACCTCCGCAACCGTGCCGATGAGCATGCCGCCGGACCCGGTGACGGGGTTCTGCATCTTCCCCCGCGTCCGGATGATGTCCAGCACCTCGGACCTGACCGCGGCGCCGTCACCGCCGTGCTTGTCGTGCAGCTGCCGGTAGGACGCTGCGTCGAGGTTGAGGGTCTCGACGTCGATGCGCACCTCTCCCGGCCACAGCTCGGGTCTGGCGTCGAGTCGCCGTGCCGCCTGCGGCAGCACGGTCGGCACGCCCTCCTCGTCGAGAGGGTCCAGGACCCGGTGCAGGCCGACCGGCGACTCGATGCGCACGAAGATTCTCCCGTCTATCGGTGCTGCCGACACAAGGATTGTGGATCGAAGATCCCATGTCGCTAGTTTCTCCATTATCCTGCCATCTATGAGCGCACTTGAGCAGCCCTATGTGTATGCGCGTCGACAGCTGGTCGAGCCCGACTGGACCCGGTTCCCGGGCTGGCGTGACGTCACCGCCGCGCAATGGGCGGATGCCCAGTGGCAGCGGGTCTCGTGCGTGAAGAACGTCGGGCAGCTCCGGGCTCTCATGGGCGACCTGCTCGACGAGCGGTTCTACGCCGATCTCGAGCGTGACCAGCAGGAGCGGGCCACGATGTCCATGCTCGTCACCCCGCAGATGATGAACACGATGGTGCCGGAGTCGGTGTGGCCGGACGGACGGATGCCGGCGCCCGGCGCTGCGTTCACGGACGCCTTCTACGCCGACCCGGTCCGCGCATACATGCTCCCGGTCTTCTCCGACCGACGCACCGACTGGCCGAGCCACCCGTTCGCCACCCGGGACAGCCTGCACGAGCACGACATGTGGGCGGTCGAAGGACTCACCCACCGCTACCCGACCAAGGTGCTGGCGGAGATGCTGCCGACCTGCCCGCAGTACTGCGGACACTGCACCCGCATGGACCTCGTCGGCAACTCGACCCCCCAGGTGCTCAAGCTCAAGCTCCAGGGCAAGCCGGTGGACCGCTACGCGGCGATGCTCGACTACCTGCGACGCACACCGGGCGTCCGCGACGTCGTCGTCTCCGGGGGCGACGTGGCGAACATGCCCTGGAAGAACCTCGAGGCGTTCCTGGACCGGCTGCTCGAGATCGAGACGATCCGTGACGTGCGCCTGGCCACCAAGGCCCTCATGGGGCTGCCGCAGCACTGGTTGCAGCCCGACGTCGTCGAGGGTGTCGGGCGCGTGGCCGCGACCGCCCGCAGCCGGGGCGTGTCGTTGGCGATCCACACGCACGTCAACAACGCCCAGTCCGTCACGCCTCTCGTCGCCGACGCTGCCCGTGCCATGCTCGACGCGGGCGTCCGCGACGTCCGCAACCAGGGCGTCCTCATGCGCGGGGTCAACGACTCCTCCGCCGCGCTCCTGGACCTGTGCTTCGCGCTCCAGGACGAGGCGATGATCACGCCCTACTACTTCTACATGTGCGACATGATCCCGTTCTCGGAGCACTGGCGGCTGTCGCTGCAGGAGGCTCAGCACCTCCAGCACGCGATCATGGGCTACCTTCCGGGGTTCGCGACGCCGAGGATCGTCTGTGACGTGCCGTTCGTCGGCAAGCGGTGGGTGCACCAGGTGGAGAGCTACGACACCGAGAAGGGCATGTCGTTCTGGCGCAAGAACTACCGGACCTCCATCGAAGCCGGTGACGAGCAGGCTCTCTCCCGTGAGTACGTCTACTACGACCCGATCTACACCCTCCCCGAGTCGGGCCGACGCTGGTGGCGGGAGAACACGGACGTCGACGCAGCCCACGCCGCCGCCCTCGCCTCCGCCGAGTCCAGCCGGGTAGCCTCCCTCGGGTGAGCACCCCGGCGACCGCCGCCCTGACCCGGGCGGGGGTGACCTTCCGCACCCACACCTACCGCCACGACCCGTCGGTCGACTCCTACGGCGAGGAGGCGGCGGCCGCCACCGGCGTTCCGGCCGAGCGGATCTTCAAGACGCTGCTCGTGGACACGGGTGCGGGTCTGGCCGTCGGGGTCGTCCCGGTGTCGGGCATGCTCGACCTGAAGTCGGTCGCAGCCGCCCTCGGCGTCAAGAAGGTCACCATGGCCGAGCCCGCCGCCGCCGAACGGAGCACGGGGTACGTCCTCGGCGGCATCTCCCCCATCGGCCAGCGACGGGCCCTGCCGACGGTCATCGACGACTCGGCCCGCGCATACAGCTCGGTCTTCGTCTCCGGCGGCCGGCGCGGCTTGGAGATCGAGCTGGCCCCACAGGATCTGGCACAGGTCACTCGGGCACGCTTCGCGCCGATCGGGCGCTGACCCTCACTCCCAGGGGGTCGAGAGCACGACCGTCGTGCGGGTCGAGACGGCCGCCACCGCCCGGATCCGCGCAATGAGGTCCTCGAGGCCGCCCGGGCCCGCCACGCGCACCTTGAGGATGTAGCTCTCGTCGCCGGCGACCGAGTGGCACGCCTCGATCTCGTTCAGCTCCCGCAGGCGGTCCGGGATGTCGTCCGGGGCGGCCGGGTCCACCGGCGTCACCGAGATGAACGCGGTGATGGGCAGCCCCACCTTGGCAGCGTCGATGCGGGCGGTGTAGCCGGTGATCACCCCCCGTTCCTCCAGTCGACGGACCCGCTGGTGGGCGGCCGAGGTGGACAGACCGAGCTGCTTGCCGAGGTCGGTGAAGCTGAGCCGGCCGTCCTGGCGCAGCAGGTCGACGATGCGTCGGTCCGTGGGTTCCACGCACGTCAGCCTAGTGCTCGTCCGGACATGGCAGGCTTGCCCCGTGGACCGCCTGCTGCTCCTGGACTCGGCCTCGCTCTACTTCCGCGCCTTCTTCGGGGTGCCGGAGCAGGGACGCAGCCCGTCCGGGACGCCCACCAACGCCGTGCGCGGCTTCACCGACATGATCGCGACCCTGGTCACGGCCCACGGGCCGAGCCACCTCGTGGCCGCATGGGACGACGACTGGCGCCCGCAGTGGCGGGTCGACCTCATCCCGACCTACAAGACCCATCGGTTGGTCGAGGGCAGCGCCACGGTCGAGGAGTCACCGGACGAGCTCACGCCGCAGGTCCCCGTCATCCGTGACCTGTTGGCCGCGGTCGGCATCGCCCGGGTCGGGGCGCAGGGGTACGAGGCGGACGACGTCATCGGCACCCTCGCGCACCGCCACGGTGGCGCCATGGCCGTCGACGTCGTGACCGGCGACCGGGACCTGCTTCAACTCGTCGACGACGAACGGTCGGTGCGGGTGCTCTATACCGGCAAGGGCGGCGTGCGGGATCCGGACATCGCCACCCAGACGTACCTGCAGGAACGGTATGCGGTGCCCACGGGCCGCGCGTACCTCGAGATGTCCATCCTGCGCGGTGACACCAGTGACGGTCTTCCCGGCGTCAAGGGCATCGGTGACAAGACCGCGGCCGCGCTCATCACGGAGTTCGGCTCGCTCGCGGCACTGCGGGCCGCGGTGGGGGACTCAGACCCCCGTCTGAAGGGCGCCCGGCGGGCCAACCTGGAGGCGGCCACCGCATACCTCGACGCCGCGGAGCAGGTCGTGGCGGTGGCGCAGGACATCCCCCTGCCCCCGCAGTCCTACGCCCTGCCGGGCGAGATCGCCGACCCCGCGCTGCTCGAGGACCTCGTCAGCACCTACGGGCTGGACTCGCCGGTGCGCCGGCTGCTCACCGCGCTGCGGCTGAGCTGACACCGTCCGTCCCGACCTGAGGCGGGGGAACGGTCAGTCCAACCGGTCCGCCGCGACGACCCCGCGCAGGACCGCGTCGACCGCACGACGTGCCGCACTGCGGAGCTGCGGCGTGGGCGCCGCGTCGGCGACCTGGCCGAGCAGGTCGACGAGCTGCTTGCAGCGCCGCACGAAGTCACCGGCCGCCATCTCACCGCCACGGAGCACCAGATCGAGGGACTGGCCGCTCGCCCAGCGGTGGACCATCCACGCCATCCCGCCGTCGGGAGCGCCGGTCTGCGGCAGCGCCGCGTCCGCCTCCCGGTCGGTGATCTGCGACCACAGGACGGCCATGTCGCGGATCGCCTCGGCGACCTCGTCCGACGGCATCCGCGGAGAAGGATCGGCGTCGTCATGGCGGGGCTCGTGGATCAGGGCGCTCACCGTGGCCGCCAGGGAGGGTGGGTCGAGTCGTGCCCACGCGCCGGTGCGCAGGCACTCGGCCGCCAGGAGGTCGCGCTCGGTGTACAGCCGGCGCAGCCGCTCACCGAGCTCGGTCGTCGACGATCCGCTGCCGTCGAGGTAGCCGAGGTCGGACAGGACGTCGCAGATCCGCTCGAACGTCTTCGCCACCGACGTGGTCCGGCTGTCGACCTTGCGCTGCACCGCGCTCGTCTCACGCTTGAGCCGCCACCACCGCTCCGCCCACCTCGCATGCTCCTCGCGGTCCGGGCACTGATGACACGGGTGCGCCCGAAGGCGGGCGCGCAGCTCCGCGATGCGCCGGTCCTCTCCCCCGGCGGCGTCCGCGGCGAGGTCGCGCACCGCAGGCTCGTACGGGACGGCGATCCGCAGCGAGGTGGCGAGGTCCCGCCGCGCCTTGGGGTTCTTGGGGTTGAAGCGCGAGGGGACCTTGATCCGGGCGACCGCCTCGACCGGCCGCGGTACGTCCACCAGGGTCAGCCTGCGGATCTGGCGTTCCTCGGTGAGCACGGTGGGGAGCTCGGTCTGCCCGCGGTACGTGCGGGCCGGGGTGACGACCACGGCCCATCCCGCCCGCCGCCCGGTGGGGATGCGGAAGACGTCGCCGATTCGCAGCTCGCTCAGGCTCACCTCGGCGGCAGCACGCAGTGCCGCGGCACGCGCCTTGCTGCCTTCCTTCTGCGCCTGCGAGATGCGGTGCCGGATCGAGGCGTAGTCGGCGAAGTCACCGAGATGGCACTGCATCGCCTCGGCGTAGGCGTCCAGGGCCTCGGCGTTGCGGCGCACCGTGCTGGCCAGTCCGACGACCGCCCGGTCGGCCTGGAACTGGGCGAAGGAGGTCTCGAGGATCTCGGCCGCCGTCTCGCGACCGACCGTCGCGACGAGGTTGACCGCCATGTTGTAGGTGGGCCGGAAGCTGGACCGCAGCGGATAGGTCCGTGTCGAGGCCAGGCCGGCGACGACGAGCGGGTCCAGGCCCCTGTGCCACAGCACGACCGCGTGGCCCTCCACGTCGATGCCGCGGCGCCCCGCCCGCCCGGTGAGCTGGGTGTACTCGGCCGGCGTCAGCTCCGCGTGGGTCTCCCCGTTGAACTTGGTGAGCTTCTCGATGACGACCGTGCGGGCCGGCATGTTGATCCCGAGTGCGAGAGTCTCGGTCGCGAACACCGCGCGGATGTCGGCGGCGGTGAACAGCTCTTCGACGATCTCGCGGAAGAGCGGCAGCATGCCGGCGTGATGGGCCGCGAATCCGCGGGTGAGGCCTTCGACGAAGTCCCAGTAGCCGAGCACCGACAGGTCCTCGTCCGCCAGCGCCGCCATCTTCTCCTCGACCCGCCGTCTGATCCGCTCCCCCTGGCGTTCGGGCACGAGGCGCACGCCCGAGGCGAGGAGCTGGCCCACGGCGGCGTCGCAGCCGACCCTGCTGAAGACGAAGGTGATCGCAGGCAGGAGTCCGTCGCGCTCCAGACGCCCGATCACCTCGACCCGACTCGGGGCGCCGCCGCGCGCTCGGCCCTCCGGCCGTGGACCCGACCGGCGGGGGCCGCCGTAGCGGCGCGCCCGCCCCT
>JBAUUB010000034.1:0-1552 GCA_049582485.1 Dermatophilaceae bacterium | reverse complement strand
CTCAACCCGGACGTCCAGTACGACGTCCTCGCGATCAACGCCGCGTCCGCGGCCACCCAGATCTCCGGCCTGCCGTTCTCCGGCCCGATCGGCGGCGTCCGCGTCAGCCTCATCGACGGCCAGTGGGTCGCCTTCCCGAACTTCTCCGACGCCGAGCGCTCGACCTTCGACATGGTCGTGGCCGGGCGTGTTGTCGGAGACGACGTCGCTATTATGATGGTCGAGGCCGAGGCCACCACCTCGACCTGGGACCTCGTGCGCAACCAGGGCAAGACCGCTCCCACGGAGGAGGTCGTCGCCGAGGGCCTCGAGGCCGCCAAGGGCTTCATCAAGGTCCTGTGCGACGCGCAGGCCCAGCTCGCCTCCGAGGCCGCCAAGCCGGTCGAGGAGTTCCCCGTCTTCCTCGACTACACCGACGAGGTGTACTCCGCGGTGGAGTCGCTCGCGACCAAGGACGGCCGTCTCGCCGAGATCCTCTCGACCGCCGGCAAGCAGGAGCGCGAGGACGCGATCAACGCGCTCAAGTCCGAGATCCACCTCGAGCTGGTCGGCGACTACGACCCCGAGTCCGGCCAGGGCCGGCAGGGCGAGTTCGCGAGCCGCCAGAAGGAGGTCTCCGCCGCATACCGCGCCGTGCAGAAGAAGCTCATCCGTGAGCGGATCCTGCGCGACCAGGTGCGCATCGACGGCCGTGGCCTCGCGGACATCCGCGCGCTCTCGGCCGAGGTCGAGGTGCTGCCGCGGGTGCACGGCTCGGCGATCTTCGAGCGCGGCGAGACCCAGATCCTCGGCGTCACCACGCTGAACATGCTCCGCATGGAGCAGCAGCTCGACACGCTCTCGCCCGAGACGCGCAAGCGCTACATGCACAACTACAACTTCCCGCCCTACAGCACCGGTGAGACCGGCCGCGTCGGCTCCCCGAAGCGCCGCGAGATCGGCCACGGTGCGCTCGCCGAGCGCGCCATCATGCCGGTCCTGCCGACGCGTGAGGAGTTCCCCTACGCGATCCGTCAGGTCTCCGAAGCGCTGAGCAGCAATGGCTCGACATCGATGGGCTCGGTCTGCGCGTCCACGCTGTCGCTGATGAACGCCGGCGTGCCGCTGCGCGAGCCCGTCGCCGGCATCGCGATGGGACTTGTGTCGGCCGAGGTCGACGGCCAGATGAAGTACGCCGCGCTGACCGACATCCTCGGTGCCGAGGACGCCTTCGGCGACATGGACTTCAAAGTCGCCGGCACCAAGGAGTTCGTCACGGCGATCCAGCTCGACACCAAGCTCGACGGCATCCCCGCCGACGTGCTCGGCGGTGCGCTGACCCAGGCCCGTGACGCCCGCCTGCACATCCTCGACGTCATGGCCGAGGCGATCGACGCCCCGGACGAGATGAGCCCGTTCGCTCCGCGTGTGATCTCGGTGACCGTCCCGGTCGACAAGATCGGCGAGGTCATCGGCCCGAAGGGCAAGATGATCAACCAGATCCAGGAGGAGACCGGCGCGCAGATCTCCATCGAGGACGACGGCACCGTCTACATCGGCGCCACCGACGGCC
>JBAUUB010000033.1:0-4126 GCA_049582485.1 Dermatophilaceae bacterium | reverse complement strand
CGTCGATCGAGCCGCGCACCGCCTCCAGGACACCGAACGCGGGCTCCTGCGACTCGCAGGAGGCACCATCCGAGGCATCGGGTGCATCCTGGACGGCCACGTCCAACACCCCCACCTCGGCAGCTCCGTCGCTCATGGAAAACACGCTAGAGCAGGGCTCTGACAGCCCTACCCGACAGCGTCCCAGCGACGGAACCCAGGTCAGCGACCTGCCTTGGCGCGCTCCTTGCCGTGGCACATCTTGAACTTCTTGCCCGAGCCACACGGGCAAGGCGCGTTCTTGCCAACGCCCTCCATCTGCTCGTCGGACAGCTCGGCCTTGCCGCCGTGCAGGGCGGTCACGTCCCGCTCGCTGACGCCGCCGGTCTCGTCGGGCGCCGAGTAGTGCAGGTGCTCCTGTCGCGGACCGGCCTGGAGCCCGGGTGCCCGGATCTCGACGTCGGGGGCCGCGCCATCGGCACCGGGAGCCCCGGCTCCGACACCGGCCGCGACCTTCTCGGGCTCGGCCTCCTCGCCGACGTGCTGAGCGGCCTCCCGCTCGGCAGCCGCGGCCTCGTCCTCAGCCGTCCCGGCAGCGGGCTCGACCTTCGCCAGCCCGGCGAGCAGCGCGGCGGCGCTCTGCGGAGCGGCGCCCACGGTGGCAGCCGGAGTCTCGGGCACGGCGACCTCGGCGTTGAACACGAGCCGCACGGCCTCCTCCTTGACCGACTCGAGCATCGTGTTCCACATGTGGAAGCCCTCGCGCTGGTACTCCACGAGCGGGTCGCGCTGAGCCATCGCGCGCAGGCCGATGCCCTCCTTGAGGTAGTCCATCTCGTAGAGGTGCTCGCGCCACTTGCGGTCCAGGACCGAGAGCATGACGCGCCGCTCGACCTGGCGCATCACCTCGGCGCCCAGAGCGCGCTCGCGCTCGTCGTAGGCGTGGTGCGCATCCGAGAGGATCTCCTCCCGCAGGGCGTCGCGGCTGATCGAGCCGCCGCTGGCCTCGGTGATCTGCTCCTGGGTGACCGTGACGGGGTAGAGGCTCTTCAGCGCCTGCCAGAGCCGGTCGAGGTCCCAGTCCTCGGCGAAGCCCTCGGCGGTCTCGGCGGTGATGTAGCTCTCGATGACGTCGTTGACGAAGAACCGCATCTGCTCCTCGAGGTCCTCGCCCTCGAGGACCCGGCGGCGCTGTTCGTAGATGACGGTGCGCTGGCGGTTGAGCACGTCGTCGTACTTGAGGATGTTCTTGCGGATCTCGTAGTTCTGCGCCTCGACCTGGCTCTGCGCGGACGCGATGGAGCGGGAGACGACCTTGGACTCCAGCGCCTCCTCGCCCAACCCCGAGGTGGACATGACGCGGTCGACGATGCCGGCGTTGAAGCGGCGCATGAGGCTGTCCTGCAGGGACAGGTAGAACCGCGACTCTCCGGGGTCGCCCTGACGGCCCGAGCGGCCGCGGAGCTGGTTGTCGATCCGGCGGGACTCGTGGCGCTCGGTGCCCAGCACATACAGTCCACCGAGCGAGGTGACCTCGTCGTGCTCGGCGGCCACGGCCGCCTCGGCCGCCGTGAGCGCGTCGTCCCAGGCGGCTTCGTACTCCTCCGGCGTCTCGACCGGGTCGAGCCCGCGCTGCTTGAGCGTGGCGACGGCGGTGAACTCGGAGTTGCCGCCGAGCATGATGTCGGTGCCTCGACCGGCCATGTTGGTCGCGACGGTGACGGCGCCCTTGCGGCCCGCTTGGGCGACGATGGCCGCCTCCCGCTCGTGCTGCTTGGCGTTGAGGACCTCGTGCGGGACACCGCGGCGACGCAGCTGCTCGGAGAGGTACTCGCTCTTCTCGACCGAGACGGTTCCGACGAGGATCGGCTGTCCGGTGGCGTGGCGCTCGACGATGTCCTCGACGACGGCCTTGTACTTGGCCTCCTCGGTCCGGTAGACGAGGTCGGCCTGATCGGCCCGAATCATGTCCTTGTTCGTCGGGATCGTCAGAACGCCCAGGCTGTAGATCGAGTTCAGCTCGGAGGCCTCGGTCTGGGCCGTGCCGGTCATGCCGGAGAGCTTGTCGTACATGCGGAAGTAGTTCTGCAGGGTGATCGTCGCGAGGGTCTGGTTCTCGTTCTTGATCTCGACGCCCTCTTTGGCCTCGATCGCCTGGTGCATGCCCTCGTTGTAGCGGCGGCCGGCGAGCATGCGGCCGGTGTGCTCGTCGACGATGAGGATCTCACCGTCGATGATCACGTAGTCCTTGTCCTTGTGGTACAGCTCCTTGGCCCGCAAGGCGTTGTTCAGGTAGCCGATCAGCGGGGTGTTGGCCGACTCGTACAGGTTGTCGATGCCGAGCCAGTCCTCGACCTTCTCGATGCCGGACTCGAGGACGCCGACGGTGCGCTTCTTCTCGTCGACCTCGTAGTCGCCCTTGCCCGACTCCGGCTCGCCGCGCTCGAGGCGCTGGACGAGCTTGGCGAACTCGACGTACCACTTCGTCGGCTGGTCGGCCGGGCCGGAGATGATCAGCGGCGTGCGGGCCTCGTCGATGAGGATCGAGTCGACCTCGTCGACGATGGCGAAATGGTGGCCGCGCTGGACGAGCTCTTCGGGGCTCCAGGCCATGTTGTCGCGCAGGTAGTCGAAGCCGAACTCGTTGTTCGTGCCGTAGGTGATGTCCTTGGCGTACTCCGCGCGGCGCTGCTCGGGGGTCATCCTCCCGAGGATGACGCCGGTCTCGAGGCCGAGGGCCCGGTGGATACGGCCCATGAGCTCGGACTGGTAGGCGGCGAGGTAGTCGTTGACGGTGACGACGTGCACGCCCTTGCCGGTGAGCGCGTTCAGGTAGCTCGGCAGGGTCGCGACGAGGGTCTTGCCCTCACCGGTCTTCATCTCGGCGACATTGCCCATGTGCAGGGCCGCGCCGCCCATTATCTGGACGTCGAAGTGCCGCTTGTGCAAGGTGCGCTTGCTGGCCTCGCGCACGGCGGCGAAGGCCTCCGGGAGCAGCTTGTCGAGGGACTCGCCGTCGGCGAGGCGGGCCTTGAACTTGTCGGTCTCACCGCGCAGCTCGGCGTCGGTCAGCCGCTCGAAGTCCTCCTCGATCGCGTTGACCTGGGCGGCGAGGCCCTCGAGCCGCTTGACCTGGCGACCCTCACCGGCGCGAAGCAACTTCTCGAACAGCTTGGGCACGAACTCACCTCTGGGGACGACGATGCACGGAAACGGTCAGGGGCGGCCTTCGGGGGCCGACCAACCAAGATTAGTCGACAGTGGCAAACGAGGTATGCGCGCCGCACGTTCCATCCTCGCTCACCCCCGCCCGTGGTTGGGACGCACCTGCGGGACCACCGCATACTCGCTGGTCCCGGGAGCGTGCAGAGTGGTTGAGTGACGGGGTGACCACGACCGACCCATCGCCCGACACGGCGACCGCCTCGTTCCCCGACTGTGTGCCCGTGCTGACCGACGGGCACGTGCTGCTGCGCGCGCACGCCGAGGCGGACATCCCGCGGATCGTGGAGCAGTGCGTGGACCCGGACTCGGTGCGGTGGACCACCGTGCCGTCGCCGTACACCGAGGCGGACGGGCGGCAGTGGTTCGAGGCGATCCGCGGCGGCTGGGAGGGCGGCCGGGGACCGTACCTGTGGGCGATCACCGACGCCGCCGACCCGCAGACGTTCCTCGGCACGATCGACGTGCGCAACCACGGCGCCGGCATCGGCTTCATCGGCTTCGGCCTGCACCCCGAGGGCCGGGGCCGTCGGCTGATGACCGCCGCGCTCAGGCTCGCCACGCGCTGGTGGTGGGAGCAGGGTGGGGTCCGGATGCACTGGCAGGCCAACCGCGGCAACTTCGCCTCCTGGCGGGTGGCGCACGCGTGTGGCTTCTCGTACCACGGCGTCATCCCCGGTCACCTGCCGCAGCGTGGTGAGGCCGTCGAGTCCTGGAATGCGAGTGTCGGGCGCGACGACGACCTCACCCGGCCGGCCGAGCCATGGTGGGAGCCGGTGCCGCTCGAGGGCGACGGCATCCGGCTGCGGGCCTGGCGGGAGAGCGACGCCGACGCGCTCGAGCCGGGCGACTCCCCGAGCCACTTCATGCCCAAGGGCGCCGAGCCGACGACGCAGACCTTCGCGCGCTGGCTGCTGCGCAAGCG
>JBAUUB010000032.1:0-11633 GCA_049582485.1 Dermatophilaceae bacterium | reverse complement strand
GCGCCACCCCGGCCCGGTTCTCGGCTCGTCCAAGAGGCCAGAACCCACCACCGCCCTACAGTGGCTGGATGAGCAGGACCCTGACCCGCGCACAGGCCCAGGAAGGTGCGCCGCACTGGCGTCTGCTCCTCGGGCGCCTCATGCTCTCGGTGGCGTTCCCCGACTTCGCCTCGGCGCTGCGCTTCGTCGACGCCGTCGGTGCGGTGGCCGAGGAGCAGCAGCACCATCCGGAGGTCGACCTCCGCTGGGGCCGGGTGGTCCTCGCGGTCGCGAGCCACGACGTCGGAGGTCTGACCGACCGCGACCTGCGCTTCGCGGCGGCGGTCGCCCCGCTCGTCGACGAGCACGGCGGCACCGTCGAGCACCCGCGCCTCACCGAGCTCGAGATCGCGCTCGACACCATGGACGCGGCCCGGATCATGCCGTTCTGGGCCGCGGTGCTCGGCTACGCCCCCGACGGGGCCGACGGGCTCTCGGACCCCCAGCGGCGGCTCCCGTCGATGTGGTTCCAGCAGATGGATCAGCCACGCGAGGGCCGGGGCCGCATCCACCTCGACGTGACGGTCCCGCACGACGTGGCCGAGGCCAGGGTGGCGGCCGCACTCGCAGCGGGCGGCACTCTCGTATCCGACACCGCCGCCCCACGGTTCTGGGTGCTCGCCGACGCCGACGGCAACGAGGCGTGCGTGTGCACCTGGCAGGGCCGGGACGGGTGAGACTCACCCCCGAGCAGGGGTATGCGTCGCTCGGGTCGGGGGAGCAGGTCGACCTGCTGCGCACGGCGGCCCGTGCCGGCGCGGGCGACTTCGGACTCGACGTCCGGGACATCGAACTCGTCCGGCACGAGTTCAACACCACCTTCCGGGTGGTCGACCGGGACGGGCGGGCGGTGGCGGTCCGGGTCAACACCAACTCGTTCAGCACACCCGGGCACATCCGCGCCCAGCACGCCTGGATGCGGGCGCTGGCCGCGGAGGCCGCCCTACGACTGCCGGTCCCGTTACGGACCGCCCACGGGTCGGACCACACGCTCGTCCCGACACCGCACGGCGAGTTCGTGGTCGTGGCCGCGACCTGGCTCGATGGCGAGGACGTTGGGGAGTGCGACGTCATCCAGGCCGGTGCCCTGGGGCGGGCAATGGCGACGATGCACGCGCACGCCGAGGGGTGGCCGATACCGCCCGGTGGCCGGCTGACGCGCTTCTCGGACCCCTACTTCGGCGACGATGACCGGCTCAGTCGTGCCTTCCCCGCGGACTCGCCGCCGGCCGACCTTCTCCGTTGGTCGCTGAGCCGCTGCCAGGACGCGATCCTGAGTGCCGAGCGCGACTGCCCGCCCGTCGTGGTCCACGGCGACCTGCACGGTGGCAACCTCAAGTGGCACCGGCACGAGCTGGCCGTCTTCGACTTCGACGACTGCGGCATCGCCAGCCCCGCGCTCGACCTGGCCATCGCGACGTTCTACCTGCGCGGATCCGACCCCGACGTCGAGGCCGCTCTCCGCTCCGGATACGCGCAGGTGAGGCGGCTGCCCGACGTCCTCCCGTCGGTGTTCGAGGGGCTGGTCGCCGCGCGCCAGCTGCTCCTGGCCAACGACCTGATGCAGAGCAGCACCGAGCACCTCCGGGCCCAGGCACGCGCGTATCTGGACCGCGCCGTCGGCCGCCTGGCGCACTGGCGCGACGTCGGGCGCTTCAGTCTCGACCCAGGGAGCGAGCCGAGCCGATAACGGGTTCGGTGCCCACGTCCCGGGTGACTACGCTGGGGGCCGGTGTGCGCCGCATACCGTCATGTCGCCCACGCGAGGAGAACCGCACCATGTCCGCCGAGATCACCGTCCACGTCGCCGGCAGCGCGCGATCGGTGCCGGACGGGACGACCGCGGCCGACCTCTTCGAAGGGCGGCGGGAGATCGTCGTGGCCCGGGTGGACGGCGAGCTCGTCGACCTCTCGCACGTGCTCTCCGACGGCGACGAGGTCGAGCCCGTCGCCGTGGACAGCGAGGACGGCCTGAGCGTGCTGCGGCACTCGTGCGCGCACGTGCTCGCCCAGGCGGTCCAGCAGCTGCACCCGAACGCCCGGCTCGGCATCGGCCCTCCGATCCGGGACGGCTTCTACTACGACTTCGACGTCGACACCCCGTTCCATCCCGAGGACCTCAAGGCCCTCGAGAAGACCATGCAGCGCATCATCAACGAGTCCCAGAGCTTCGTCCGTCGCGAGGTGAGCGACGAGGAGGCCCTGGCCGAGCTGACGCACGAGCCGTACAAGTGCGAGCTGATCGGTCTCAAGGGGGGCGCATCGGAGGACGCGGCCGAAGGTGCGTCCGTCGAGGTGGGCGGGGCACAGCTCACGATCTACGACAACGTGCGCAAGGACGGCACCGTCGCCTGGGGCGACCTGTGCCGCGGACCGCACATCCCGTCGACCAAGCTGATCGGCAACGCCTTCAAGGTGATGCGCTCGGCTGCCGCGTACTGGCGCGGCTCGGAGAAGAACCCCCAGCTGCAGCGCATCTACGGGACCGCGTGGCCCACCAAGTCCGACCTGACCGCCTACCTCGAGCGGCTCGCCGAGGCCGAGCGTCGCGACCACCGTCGGATCGGTGCCGAGCTCGACCTGTACTCCTTCCCGGACGAGCTGGGCTCGGGCCTGCCCGTCTTCCACCCCAAGGGTGGCGTCATCAAACGCGAGATGGAGGACTACGCCCGGCAGCGGCACATCGACGAGGGATTCGAGTACGTCGGAACGCCGCACATCACCAAGGAGGGGCTGTTCCACACCTCGGGACACCTTCCGTACTACGCGGACACCATGTTCCCGCCGATGGAGCTCGAGGGCAGCGACTACTACCTCAAGGCGATGAACTGCCCCATGCACAACCTCATCTTCCGCTCGCGGGGGCGCAGCTATCGCGACCTGCCGATGCGGCTGTTCGAGTTCGGGTCGGTCTACCGCTACGAGAAGTCGGGCGTGGTCCACGGGCTGACCAGGGTGCGCGGTCTTGAGATGGACGACTCGCACTCCTACGTCACCCCCGAACAGGCGCCGGCCGAGATCAAGCACCTGCTCGACTTCGTCCTGTCGCTGTTGCGCGACTTCGGCCTGGACGACTTCTACCTCGAGCTGTCGACCCGCGACGAGACCGGTGAGAAGAAGGACAAGTTCATCGGCACCGACGAGCAGTGGAAGGTCGCGACGAGGGTCCTGGAGGAGGTGTGCCTCGAGTCCGGGCTGGAACTGGTCCCCGACCCCGGCGGCGCCGCGTTCTACGGCCCCAAGGTCTCGGTGCAGGCTCGGGACGCCATCGGCCGGACCTGGCAGATGTCGACGATCCAGTACGACTTCAACCAGCCGGAGCGCTTCGGGCTCGAGTACCAGGACTCCGACGGCGCACGGAAGCAGCCGGTCATGATCCACTCGGCGAAGTTCGGGTCGATCGAGCGCTTCATGGGCGTGCTCGTGGAGCACTACGCCGGCGCGTTCCCGCCCTGGCTCTCCCCGGTGCAGGTGCTGGGTGTGCCCGTGGCCGAGGAGTACGAGCCATACCTGCAGGGGGTGCTCGACCGGATGGCCGCCCAGGCCATCCGCGTGGAGCTCGACGCCTCCGACGACCGGTTCCCCAAGAAGATCCGCAACGCGAGCCGGTCGAAGGTACCGTTCATCCTCATTGCCGGGGGTGAGGACCAGGCGGCGGGGACGGTGTCGTTCCGCTACCGGGACGGTTCACAGGAGAACGGTGTCGCCATCGACGCGGCGCTCGCAAAGGTCCGCGCGGCCATCGACACCAAGGCCCAGGTCTAGGGCGTCGGCACCGGGCGTCGTCGAACGCCAAGGTGCCCGATTCCGGTGAGTGGTCTCACCGAGAGCGGGCCGACTCCGTCGGGACGACGACGAACGTGACGAACCCGAGGGCGCTGCGGTAGCCCTCGAGCCACCCCGAGCGGTGCCCTCGGGCCGCCGACAATGCCTCGGCGCGGTCCTGCTTCGATCCCTCGTCGCCGAGACCGTACTCGACGAGCGTCCCCGTCCAGCTCCATTCGTAGTCGTCCCACTCCTCCGCGGTGCTGACATGGCCGTCGACGATCTCGCAGCCGGCGTCGGTGACGGCTCGCGCCGCCGTCGCCAGGTCCGGGAGGTCGTCGGCGCCGAGCCCGAGCTCGCGAGTGGCCCGCACGGACGGTGGTGTCTCCCAGAAGCTCACTCCCACCAGCGCCCGTCCACGTCGCTGCGTGCAGCGGCGCACCGCGTGGAGCGCGCCGGTCAACCCGCCGAAGGCGTGCTCGACTCCGACGACGAGGACAGCATCGACCGGCGCCGCATCCCACGTCGTGACATCAGCGGTGACCCAGGTGATCGCGGAGTCGACTGGGTCGCGAAAGTGGACCTCGTGCGGCACCAGGTCGACCGCTGTCGCGTGCAGATCCGGCCGGGCAGCGACCAGCCGACGCACCCAGGCCCCCGACCCGCACCCGAGGTCCACCACGGTGCCGCCGCTCGGCACCTCAAGACGAGTCAGCAGGCGCTCCACCCTCATCTCCGACACGGGAGCGGCCACGGGATGCCGACGGTGGGCGATGCTGCTCAGGGTTGCTCGATCCATCCCGCCATCATCGACGCCCCGGAAGCCTCACCACCACCGATGTGCAGGTCGGACGCAGGCGATCGCCGACGACGTCGACAGAGACGCCTTAGGTGGGCCAGGCCTCGATGAGCTGACGCCGGACGTCCTCGATGAGCATCGGGACGGCCTTGGTCCGGGCGATGATGGGAAGGAAGTTCGCGTCCCCGCCCCATCTGGGAACGATGTGCTGGTGCAGATGCGCCGCCACCCCGGCGCCGGCGATCTCGCCCTGGTTCATACCGATGTTGAAGCCGGCCGGCTGCGATGAGGTCTGCAGGGCCGTCAGGCCGGCCTTCGTCAGAGCGGTGAACTCGAGCGTCTCGTCATCGGTCAGGTCGACATAGAGCGAGACATGACGGTAGGGGCAGACGAGGATGTGGCCCGGGTTGTACGGGAACAGGTTCATGACGACGTAGCACCGCTCGCCCCGGTGGACGATGAGCCCGTCCCCGTCCCCGCGGGTCGGTGCGACGCAGAACGGGCAGCCGTCCCCCGCGTCCGCGGTGGGGCGCTCGCCGCGGATGTAGGCGATCCGGTGCGGTGTCCAGAGCCGCTCGAAGCCGTCCGCGACGCCGGCCAGATCGCCGGCATCGACGGACTCCGGCGGGGCCGATTGCGCGTCCCGCTCAGGCGTCGTCATGCCGTCGATCCTACGGCTGGCCGCTAGGCTGACGAGCGTCATGCTGAACAAGTACGCACGTGCCTTCGTCACCCGGCTCTTCACCCCGATCGCGAGGCTGCTCACCCGGCTCGGGGTGAGCCCCGACGTCGTGACGATCGTCGGCACCCTCGGCGTGTGCGTCGGCTCCCTCGCGTTCTATCCCCGCCATGAGTTCCTCGTGGGCACCCTCGTCATCACCGCCTTCGTCTTCTTCGACAGCCTCGACGGGATCATGGCGCGGATGAACGACCGCTCCACACGGTGGGGCGCGTTCCTCGACAGCACACTCGACCGGATCGCCGACGCCGCGATCTTCGGCGGCCTGGTTCTCTGGTACGCCGGGTCGGGAGACAACGCGATCATGGCCGGGCTCGCCCTGGCGTGCCTCATCCTGGGCATGGTGGTGTCCTACGCGCGGGCCCGCGCCGAAGGACTGGGCCTCACCGCGGACGTGGGCATCGCCGAGCGGGCCGAGCGACTCGTGCTGGTGCTCGCCGCGACCGGGTTCGTCGGTCTCGGAGCCCCCGAGATCCTGTTGACGGTCGTGCTCGCGCTGCTCGCCCTGGCCAGTCTCGTCACGGTCGTCCAGCGCATGCTCGAGGTCCGCCGGCAGACGCTCGCCGAGCGGGTATGACCGGCGCGCGCAGCCGGGCCCAGGACGCGGCCCTGGTCGCCGGCTACCGACTCGGGTGGCAGGCCGTTCGCCTGCTGCCCGAGCGCCGCGCATACGCGGTCTTCGATCGGATCGCCGATGCCATGGTGCGCCAGGACGGGGGATCGGTGCGTCGCCTGCGCGACAACTTCCACACGGTGCGGCCGGAGCTGAGCGACGCGGAGCTGGACCGGCTCGTGCGCGCCGGCGTCCGGTCCTACCTGCGGTACTGGTGCGAGGCCTTCCGCCTGCCGGACCTGGGCCCGGAGCAGCTCACCCGGGCCGTGCGGGTCACCGGTGACGGGCCGGTCCGCGCCGCTCTCGCGGACGGGCGCGCGGTCGTCTGCTTCCTCGGGCATCTCGGCAACTGGGACATGGCCGGGGCGTGGGCCGCCCGGCACCTCGGTCCGGTCGTCACGGTCGCCGAACGGCTGCGACCGGAGCCGGTCTTCGAGGAGTTCCTCGCCTTCCGCGAAAGGCTCGGTATGCGGATCATCCCCCTGACCGGCGGCGGCGACGTCTACGAGCTCCTCCGGGAGGCTGCCGCAGAGCCCGTCGTGATCCCGCTGCTCGCCGACAGAGACCTCACCCGCCGCGGCCTCGAGGTCGACTTCGCCGGCGACCGCAGCCGCGTCGCGATCGGTCCGGCGGCGCTCGCCTACGACACCGGAAGCCAGCTGCACCCGGTGTCCATCCACTACGAGCCTGCCGCGGACGGCCCCGGCGGTTGGCGCAGCGTGATCACGTTCCACGACCCCGTGCCGGTGCCGACGGGGGAGTCCCGACACCGCGCGGTGCGCGCGATGACGGCGTCCTGCGCCGCTGTCCTGGGTGACGAGGTGCGGCGGCACACCGCTGACTGGCACATGATGCAGCGGGTGTTCGTGCGGCACCTCGATCCCGCCAGGGTCGCGTCGTGAGCACCGGCGGATGAGGGCCGACGGATGAAGGTCGGGATGGTCTGCCCGTACTCCTTCGACGTCCCGGGCGGGGTGCAGTTCCACGTTCGGGACCTCACCGAGTACCTCCTCGGTCTCGGACACGACGTGCAGGTGCTCGCGCCCGCGGACGACGACCACGAGGTTCCGCCGTACCTCACCTCGTGCGGGCGTGCCGTGCCGGTCCGCTACAACGGCTCCGTGGCCCGGCTGACGTTCGGCCCGGTCACCTCCGCCCGGGCCACCCGGTGGCTGGAGCAGGGGGACTTCGACGTCGTGCATATCCACGAGCCGGTCACTCCCAGTGTGTCGGTCCTGACCCTGTGGGCCACCGACGCCCCCGTCGTCGCGACCTTCCACACATCCAACCTGCGTTCGAGAGCGATGCAGGCGGCCTACCCGCTCCTGCGTCCCTCACTCGAGAAGATCGTCGGCCGTATCGCGGTCTCGGAGGCGGCCCGCCGGACCGTCACCTCGCACGTCGGCGGCGACGCGGTGGTGATCCCGAACGGCGTGTGCGTCGATGCCTTCGCCCGCGCCGCGCCGCGCGAGGAATGGCGCGGGACCTCGTCGGCGCCGACCCTGGCGTTCCTCGGACGGATCGACGAACCGCGCAAGGGCCTGCCCGTCATCAGCGCGGCAATGGAGCGCATCCTGCGCGACCGGCCCGGAGCGCGACTGCTCATCGCCGGGCCGGGGGACGTCTCCGCGGCCCGTGAGCGCATGAGTCGTGAGGTGAGTGCGGCCTGCACGTTCCTCGGCCTGATCAGCGACGAGGACAAAGCAGCGCTGTTCGCCTCGGTCGACGCGTATGTGGCCCCCCACACCGGGGGTGAGAGCTTCGGGATCGTGCTCGTGGAGGCGATGGCAGCCGGAGCCCCCGTCGTCGCGAGCGATCTCGCCGCCTTCACCGCCGTCCTCGACGGACAGGCGAACGGTCGCCTGTTCACGACGGGTGACCCTGCCTCCTGCGCGGACGCCGTGCTCTGGCTGCTCGGGGACAGCACGGAGCGGGCCAGGCTCCGTTCGGCGGGTCAGGAACGGGCCAGACGGTACGACTGGCCGGTCGTGGCGGCTCAGATCCTCGCGGTCTACGAGACGGTGACCCAGACGGCTGACGCCGCCGCCGGTGTCGAGGAGACCGGACTGTGGTCCCGGCTCGTGCGACCTCGGCGCCGCTTCGAGGAGGGTCGCCGGTGATGCTGGAGACGGTCACCTGGCTCGCCCTCGCGCTCGTCGGCCTCGTCCTTCTGGCGTGGTATCTGACCTACTCCGCAGCACGGCTCGACCGGCTCCACGCCAAGGTCGAGGGGTCGCTTGCCGCGCTCGACGCGCAGGTGATCCGCAGAGCGGAGTCGGCCCTGGAGCTCGGCACGTCCGGTCTGCTCGACCCGGCCACCTCCCTCCTCCTGGTCGACGCCGCCTCGAACTCGCTGGAGCGGGCCGGAGTGGAGCGGGCGGGGGAGCGACACGGGTCGGACCTGCTGCACGGCCAGACCTTCGCCGGCCGCGAGGCGGCGGAGTCCAACCTGACCGAGGTGCTCTCCGCCGCCCTCAGCGTCGAGACCCTCGCCGACCTCAGAATGCGCGGCGGAGAGGCGGCCGAGGAGGTGCTCGGACGCATCGAGGCGACGGCGCTACGGGTCCAGCTGGCCCGACGGTTCCACAACCAGGCCGTCACCGAGGTCCGGCGCGTGCGCCACAAGGGCACCGTCCGGCTGTTCAAGCTGGCCGGCCGCGCGCCACTTCCCGAGACCGTGGAGTTCGACGACGAGGTGCGTGTCCTGGCCTGAGGCTGCTCAGACCTACACTTCATCGCATGAGTACCCACACCGAGCCGCAGGATGCCTCTGCGGGATCATCCGCGCCCGACGCCGGCCAGATCACGACGGGCACAGGCACGAGCCGCGTCAAGCGGGGCATGGCCGACATGCTCAAGGGAGGCGTCATCATGGATGTCGTCACGCCCGAGCAGGCGAAGATCGCCGAGGACGCGGGAGCTGTCGCGGTGATGGCCCTCGAGCGGGTTCCGGCCGATATCCGCGCCGAGGGCGGTGTCTCCCGCATGAGCGACCCGGACATGATCGACGGGATCATCTCGACCGTCTCGATCCCGGTGATGGCGAAGGCCAGGATCGGTCACTTCGTCGAGGCCCAGGTCCTGCAGAGCCTCGGAGTCGACTACGTCGACGAGTCCGAGGTGCTCACGCCCGCTGACTACGAGCATCACATCGACAAGTGGGCCTTCACGGTCCCCTTCGTCTGCGGCGCCACGAACCTCGGTGAGGCGCTGCGCCGCATCACCGAGGGCGCGGCGATGATCCGCTCCAAGGGCGAGGCCGGCACCGGCGACGTCTCCAACGCGACGACCCACATGCGGCGGATCCGCCAGGAGATCCGCCGGCTGCAGTCCCTGCCCGAGGACGAGCTCTACGTGGCGGCCAAGGAGCTGCAGGCGCCGTACGACCTGGTGCGGGAGGTGGCGCAAGCCGGTCGGCTGCCCGTCGTCCTGTTCACGGCCGGCGGCATCGCCACCCCGGCCGACGCCGCGATGATGATGCAGCTCGGAGCGGAAGGTGTCTTCGTCGGGTCCGGGATCTTCAAGTCGGGCAACCCCGCACAGCGGGCCGAGGCAATCGTGCGGGCGACGACCTTCTATGACGACCCCGACACCATCGCCGACGTCTCCCGCGGACTGGGCGATGCCATGGTGGGGATCAGCGTGGAGTCGATCCCCGTGCCGCACCGCCTCGCCGAGCGCGGGTGGTAGCCGGAGTCCCGCAGATCGGCGTCCTCGCTGTTCAGGGTGACGTCCGCGAGCACTCCGCGGCACTGGCCGCCGTCGGTGCGACGCCCCGGCCGGTTCGTCGACCCGCCGATCTCGAGGGCATCGCCGGACTGGTCATCCCCGGCGGGGAGTCGACCGTCATGGACAAGCTGGTCCGTGCCTTCGGCCTGTATGCGCCGCTCACCGCCGCGATCCGCTCCGGTCTGCCGGTGTTCGGGAGCTGCGCGGGGATGATCATGCTCGCCGATCGGATCGTCGGAGGGCGTGCCGACCAGCAGACCCTCGGCGGACTCGACATCACAGTGCGCCGCAACGCCTTCGGTCGCCAGGTCGACTCCTTCGAGACCGACCTGGTCGTCGAGGCTCTCGGCCGGCACCCCCTGCGGGCCGTGTTCATCCGCGCGCCGTGGGTGGAGCAGCACGGAGACTCGGTCGAGGTGCTCGCCAGCGTCGAGCGTGGCGGTGTGTCCCATCCGGTCGCCGTGCGGTCGGGGCGGCTCCTCGCGACGTCGTTCCATCCCGAGGTCACGGGGGACCTGCGCGTCCACCGACTCTTCGTCGAGGGCCTGGCCCGGACCTGAGGCAGGGTGAGGGTGGCCCGACCCCCGCTGCGCTGCCGGTAGGATCGACCCTCGGTTCTTGCCCGGGTCGAATGCACCGGCCCGGCGCACGCATGACGACGCGCGAAGGTAGGTAGCGATGAGCGGCCACTCCAAGTGGGCGACGACCAAGCACAAGAAGGCGGCGATCGACGCCAAGCGGGGCAAGCTGTTCGCCAAGCTCATCAAGAACATCGAGGTCGCCGCGCGAACGGGAGGCGGCGACCCCACGGGCAACCCGACGCTCTACGACGCGATCCAGAAGGCCAAGAAGTCCTCCGTCCCCAACGACAACATCGACCGTGCGGTCAAGCGCGGCTCCGGAGCCGAGGCCGGCGGCTCGGACTGGGAGACCATCACCTATGAGGGGTACGCCCCAGGCGGGGTGGCCATCCTGATCGAGTGCCTCACGGACAACCGCAACCGGGCGGCAGCGGAGGTGCGCACCGCTTTGACCCGTAACGGAGGCACCCTGGCCGACCCTGGGTCGGTGTCCTACCTCTTCAACCGCAAGGGAGTGGTCATCGTCCCGAAGGAGGCCGCCCCCGACGAGGACGGGCTTCTCGAGGTGGTCCTCGAGGCCGGGGCCGAGGAGATCGGTGACAACGGGGAGACCTGGGAGATCGTCTCGGAGGCCAGTGACGTCGTGGCCGTGCGGACCGCGCTGCAGGGCGCCGGTTTCGAGTACGACTCGGCCGAGGCCTCGTGGGTCCCCAGCCTGCAGGTGCCTCTCGACCTCGAAGGAGCCCGCAGGATGATCCGGGTCATCGACGCGCTCGAGGACTCCGACGACGTGCAGGACGTGTTCGCCAACGGCGACATCCCGGACGAGGTTCTCGCGCAGCTCGACGACGAGGACTGACCCCGCCGCTGGGACGGCGATTCGGCACGGGAGCGGACCGAAACGAGCAGCCCGGCGTGTTGGGCGCGGCATCACGGCCTCGTCGGGCTAGCGTGTCGTCCGAACAGGTGTTCTAGCCGACTCCGTTCTCGTCCCTTCGCTGTCCTGTCTCCGATCAAGGTGGTGGCCGTCCGCATGCGCGTCCTCGGCGTCGATCCCGGACTGACCCGGTGCGGTCTCGGGGTGGTGGACGCCCGCCCTGGTCGGGCCGCGATGGTGGCGCTGGGCGTCGTGCGAACGCCCCGGGACGCCGAACCGGGAGAGCGTCTTCTCTACCTGGAGGAGCAGCTCATCGTCTGGATGGAGCGGTTCGAGCCGGACCGGGTCGCGATCGAGCGGGTCTTCGCCGACGTCAACGTCGCCTCGGTCATGACCACGGCGCACGCCAGCGCCGTCGCGATCCTCGTCGCGGCTCGGGCGGGAGTCCCGGTGGCGTTCCACACCCCCACAGAGGTCAAAGCGGCGGTCAC
>JBAUUB010000031.1:0-2243 GCA_049582485.1 Dermatophilaceae bacterium | reverse complement strand
CCCGTACTTCATCTGCCAACTGACGTAAACGCTCCTCTATATCCGTCACTCGACCTGTCCAGATGGTGTCAGGCGTGTTGGTGGTACGGTCCGGTTCGGGGTCTGGCGTCCTTGTATTGCCCACGGTCTCTCCTCTGTCCGTGATGAGGTCGCGGCACTCCTGATAGTAGAGGTCAGCTTGTTACGCGTCAGGCTCTCTGGCATGCCGGTTAGTGATCACCTATCCCCGGGTGCTTCCAGGGGTGAGTCATAGCGCGTCTACCTGTGGGGTGCCGACGGAGAAGAGGGTTTCGATTTCTTGCTCTCGATCTTGCCGGGAGGTCTCGATCCCGAGGCTGCTCGGCGTGAAGGCCTCCGAGCCTCGGACCCGTAGGCGGAAGGCGGAGCTCCTCCCTTCATGGGTGAGTGGTTGACACGCCCCCTGGATGGACTCCTCGAACCTGCCCCCTTTCGCCGGAAGTTGGGCGCAATGGCCATGGTCCGCCCAGGCAGCCGCGTCAGCGGCTCCTGGCAGGTCTTGCCGGTTGGTGCTCGACGACAACTCGACCTGGCGTCCAGGCAATTCCGTCGATCGAGCGAAGCGGCGAGAACGGGTCCGCCGCCCGCTGCCAGGCAACAGCCAGGTTGGCCGAGATCTCCGCTGCCTCGTCCGGGTACGCCTGAGCAGCCAGCCGGCGTAACTCATCGACGTCAGTGAGCTTGACCGTGATCCTCCAGGTGGCCGTCCCGTGATCGAGGAAGTCGGCCGCAGCCTCGCTCTCCACCGACAGAACTCGTAAGGCGCCGGCATCGAGCGCCTCTTCCATTCCCTCGGTGGGCCAGATCAGCCAGGCCAGTGCGTCAAAGGGCTCATCGACGGGCGCCGTATCCGGTGCCTCAGGACCGCTGTCCTCGGCGTCCAGGTCTGCACCCGGGTGCGTGATCTCGAAGCCCTCGTTCACGCGCGCTGCGGCTTGCCGCAGAGTAGAAGCATCGGTGATGGCGACCTCGGCGGTGGCGGTCAGCGTCCACACCTCTCGGTTCCTGCCGCGCTGCGGCCCGCTTGGAGGAGCCTGCGTCTCGCGAACGGGCACCTCAAAGAGGCACGGCTGGTCGGCATCCATGCCTACGACCCTATGCCCGCCACCCCGCTCAGGACGGTGGACCCGGTCCCTCGGGCAGCGACCGAGACGCCGACGGTGCACGAGGCAGCCGCGTCACTGCCGGATGTCGACCGTGCCGGTTGTTGAGGGCTGGGTTAGGCCACTGTGGACGCGAGGGCCTCGAGGTCGGCTCGGAGCCTGGCGATCATGGCTTGGGGCGTGCTCTCTCCCGCCGCGATCTGGGTCATCAAGAGTTCTCGGGCGAGCGTCGAGGCCGGCACTCCTCGCCGGTCCGCGAGCTGAGCTAGGGCCTGCATCTCATCCTCATTCAGGCGCACCTGCAGAGTCTTGCTCCGGCCGTGGCCCCGGGTCAGCGTCGACCCAGGCTTCAGCTCGGCATCCTTGTCCGCCTCAGATGCGGCAGCCTCGGCCGCGATCAGGTCGTCAATTCCCATCGTGAGTCTCCTCTCGGTATCGCCGCTGGTCCGTGGGATTCGACGGCCATGCGTTCACACCCCAGGTTGTCTCGCCATCCGGCAGGACGATCACGGTCACCAGGCCGCCGATGGAGGGCGACCAGCCGATCACCCGCACCGTCCTGCCCGACAGCGACGACGGGTCGGGTGTGATGACCAGACGGTTCGGGTCGTCCAGGGCTTCGTTGGCGAGGTCCGGTGTCATGGAGTGCTTGGCGATGTAGTCGCCCCGGTACTTCCAGTCAGCCGATCCCTCCACGAGGCAACTGTACTACGCACGCATTACAGAGGCCGGTGGACACAGCAGGGGCCCACGTCCCCGACGTACTCCTGGCAGCAGTAGCGGCTCATGGTGGCGCCCAACGACCTCCGCTCACCACCCAAGGGAACCTGCTGCCTTCCGCCGGGAGCCGACCGCCAGGTTGAGGTGCCAGAGCGCGAGGTGCTTTGGCTCCGCCCAAGGGTTCGCGCCTCAAACGTTGAGATGGTTGAAGCCCTCGAGATCGACCAGGGCAGCGAGGAAGAGCAGCGAGCCAAGAACAACGGCAATCGCGTGCGGTAGGAGGACGTGTGGCATCCAATAGGCGCGTCGAAGCAGTCTCTTCACGTCCGCAGGCTGGCGTCGCCATGGCACGTCGGTCCGCCAGTCGCCCTGACCCCTCTTGGGATACGACCAGTACATATC
>JBAUUB010000030.1:0-3787 GCA_049582485.1 Dermatophilaceae bacterium | reverse complement strand
CCTGCGAATGAACGAATCCGGGTCATCTTCGATGCGCTGGTAGGTCTCCGCTCCATAGCGCAGGCGGCCCGTTGTGGGATCCATGGACATTGGCGCGCTGCTTGGCAGGAGGCTTGGGCAGCCCCATCATCGATACCGGTGCCTGCGCACCGCCCGTTGTTGCCGCTCCAGAAGTAGAACGAAAGGAGGTACTCGTCGTCGGCCTGGTCGAGTAGCGCACCGGCAAATCCGAAGGCCGCAAGGTTGGGATCAGCGAACGGGGATCGGCCTCCCAGGCAGTTCGCCGTCGTGATGAAGGCGTACTCGGCGTCGTCGTCGGGCGATGCGGGGAACACCGCGAGATGACGGTCACTGGTGTCCGACTTCCAGACGCCGACGATCCCGCATGGGTTGCTCGTACCTTGGGTGAAGACCTCGATGCGGGGACCGCTCGTGGCTGGTGGCTGAGTGTCGGCGGTCCAGCGGGTGAAGGCGATCCTAGGCGGGTCGAAGTCGACCAGTTCGCTCGGGCAGAAGGTGTGGGCGCTCGGTCCGGCGAACTCATGCAGTTTACTGCCGACCATCATGACCCCATGGTCGTGCGGGTTCCTTACAGTGAGCGTTATTGCCGTGACATCGGGGGGTAAACCGACCAGTTCCCACAAGAGTGGGTCGTCGTGTCGGTCTGCGGGTATCGACACGACTCGCCGTGCGTTGAGTGTGAGGCCGCTGAACTGTCGACCGGGGGCCTTCGGCAGTCCCAGTCCGGGGGCCGCCTCTAGTCCCCGGCTCGTAAGACTCCATATGGGGCCGAGGTCGGGTCGTCGAGCTGATCTCGAGGCCAGGCGCGACGAGAAGGGCGTGCCCGATGCGGCACTCAGAATGAACTGGACCGCCGCCGCACTTGCCGCGTCGGTGACTGAGTTCGTGGTGCCAGCCCCCGATCGAGCGGTGTGCTCGACAAGCCCGGGAAGCATCAGCCACACATCTACTCCCGATGCGGCAAGTGCGACAAAGACAGCGCTTGCGTCGTAGTTGCGGCCCCCGAGATGGCGCGCGTGCCTGAAGAACTGGGAGAGGTGCCCACGATGGATGACGTCAGTGGGATCACGGGACAGGCCGACCCAGGCGGCCGAGCCTTCGAAGACCCACTTCGGCATCCCGACTACCTGAGGACCCGAACCGGCAAGCTCGAACTGATGGCAGTGGAAGACCTCGTGTGCCCAGTGCGCCGCGTACGGGGACGTGGCTCCTGCCGTCCGCATAGGGGAGGTAATCCGCTCCTGCACCCCGTCCCAGGCAGGACCACGGCGCACGAGACACGCTTCCCATGACTGGCCGTGTGACGGGACCCAAGTATCCCCCTCACAGACGACGGGGTAGGCACCGGCAACGGCGTCCGCAGTGAACGGCTCCAAGCCGGCGAGCGCGCTCTGCGATGTCCAGATCACGGGACGCTGGAGGGAACGACCCAGCTCGCCCCCGAGCCACTGCACGGCCGCAGAGCCGTCAGCGTTTCGGCGGGTTCGAGCGTTGGTGAGGCACGCCGAAGCACCACGAGGCTTGTCTCCCGCCAGGGCTATTCGTATTGTCCCGGCGGATCCTGACCACGCACCAGTGCGCACCGACTCCGCTGGTGTGGACAGCCGGCTCTCTGCGGCCGATGTCGACGCGGCTGGCACGCTCAACATCTCGGTGATCGTCCGGCGCTGTGCATCTGAGAGCTCATCCCACGCGGCGAGGACCATGGCCACCGCACGGGTCTGCGAAACATCGGACTCGGCCGGAGCGCTGCCCGCCCCCGGGAGAGGACCAACCACCGCATTGAACACCGCGGCAGCTCGCTCGGCGCTGGCGCCTACTGATGGCAACGACACATTGGAATCAACCGACGAAGGGTCGGACTCCGCAGGGAGTGACCCTCCAGCGCATCCCGCAACCACCATGGCCGCGCCCAAGACGGCGCCTAGTAGCGCACGCAACTGTCGGCGTCGACTCCCCGGCCAGCCGAAGTCACGCCAAGCCGCAAACGCAGGAATACTCCGGGGCAACGGCCCAGCATGTGCCGGGCTGGTCGATGAGCGCATGCGCCCACGCTCCCTAGCTCCTGCGGTTTGTTAAGGGCACGTCGAGTCCAACGCTCACCCCAAGTGCACGCGAGGCGCCAGCCCGTACACCCCGATCAGTGCGTCACGAAGTGCCCGAAATGCACCCAACCAGTGTGCATGTCCCGACGACCCTGCACAACCCAATTTGCAGCATCCCAGGGCGCGCAACTAGCGGGGACAGGTGAACCGCCGGATGAGTAGGTCCGCGCGCGGACCTCGCGCTGCCTCGGCGATACCCGGCGGTGTGGGGCAGGCGATGGTCGCCGTGGCGGGCTAGACGTCCGTGCAGTCGTTGGCGTCACCTGGTCCTTGGTGCCCAGTCTGGTGGGCCGGCTCCCGGGGTGGCGCGAGTGGGCCACCCCGGGTGCGGATGCTGGGTACCTATATGGCCAGGTTGCTTCGTGCCTCGCGGGAATGCTGGATGAGCCAGGTCGCCGCGGAGGTCGGGATGAGGTTGTACCTGTCGAGCAGAATGATCTGCGCTTCGAACAACCTCAGGTAGAGGGATGCCGATGTGGTTTGCTCTCGTTCGATCAGTTGGCCGACGTACTGGAGTTGCCAGTCGAGCGGCTGCTTCAGAGAGGTGCGCATTGGCACCGTGGCGAGGTAGTCCCGCATCGCCTGCACTTGCTGCTGGGGCGTGGCGACCTCGGTGGGCGTGACGGTGACCGTGAACTGGCCCTCGACGTGGTTGCCTGCGGCGTCGGTCGCGGTACATGTGACGGTGGTGGTTCCGGTGGCGAACGGGGATCCCGACGTCGGGGAGCACTGCAGTGCTGGTGCCGGGTCGAGGGTATCTGAGGCCTGGGCATCGAAGGACACATCGGCGCCGTCGGCGTCCGTTGCTTGCACGGTGATGGGTTCCGGCATGGTCAGCGTGGGCCCAGTGCGGTCGAGGCGGATGGTCACGGATACCCCGGGCGAGGTGTTGCCCGCCGTGTCGGTGGCCGAGTAGGTCACCGTGGTGACCCCCTCGGTGTCGATGGTCACCGTCGCCTGGTCGCTTTGGACCGTGGTCGGATCGGTGCCCGGCTGATCGGTGTCGTAGGTGATGGATTGCACTCCACTTCCGCCGGCGTTGTCCGTCGCTGTCAGCGCTACGACGACAGCGTCGGTTCCGTTATGCCATCCGGCCGCGTTGGGGTCGGGTGTGACGGTCGCGGTCACCGAGGGCGCGGTGGTGTCCTGCGGTGGCGGTGCCCCGCCGATGATCGGCAGCAGCCCGGAGCCGGAGCTGACCACGACGCCGTCAGGCACGACGATCTCGAAGGTGGTCGTCGAGCCGTAGTCGAGCCGCGCGTCGGAGATGAGGATCTTGTCGTCGTAGCCGTACTGGACGAGCGAGAGTTCGGCGGTCATGCCCAGGTCGAGTCGCGTCGTTCCGGCGGGCAGAGCGATTGACTCCGAGAAGGGCTGGCCCGCCTCAGCGGTGCCGACCGGTTCGCCCTCGTCGCCGAGGGTGTACGGGCCCTCAATCCCTACCTCGCCGTACACGGCCACAGGCTCGCAGGCCTCACCACTGCAGTCGTCCTCGACAGAACGAAACATCGCGTCGAAGGAGGCGGAGCCGCGTGGGTATCCGGCATAGACCTCGTCGTTCACGTGGGAGGTGGTGACCCCCTCGAACGTGCCGCGGAACTCCACGGTTGCCGGCTCGCTGAGAGTGATGGTGTCGACGACCTGCGCGCTCGAGTCAGCGC
>JBAUUB010000029.1:0-2353 GCA_049582485.1 Dermatophilaceae bacterium | reverse complement strand
GGGTCGAGCAGCAGCTTGGCGGGGTTGCACCGGTGCCCGTGCTGCGGCTCGTAGGGGCCGTGCACGCGGTAGCCGTAGCGCTGGCCGGGCTGGACTCCGGGCAGGTAGGTGTGCCAGACGAAACCGTCGACCTCCGGCAGCTCGACCCGGGTCTCGGTGAGGTCGTTGTCGATGAGGCACAGCTCGACGGCGGTGGCGACCTCGGAGAACAGCGCGAAGTTCACCCCGGCACCGTCGTAGGTTGCGCCCAGTGGATATGCCTTGCCCGGCCAGACCTGCACGGATGAGTCCTCTCAGCGCTCTTGGTTGCTGCCGCCTGGATAGAGTGACGACAGCAGCCGCCTAATCTATCGAAGCGCTGGGCCCGCCCCCAATCGGGAGGTCGGGAAACATCTGCCTGGAAGGACCATCCGTGACCGCTGCCCGAGTCGCCATCGTCACCGGAGCCGCCCGCGGGATCGGGGCCGCCACCGCCCTGCGCCTCGCGAAGGACGGGTACGCCGTGGCCGTCGTCGACCTCGACGAGTCCGCCTGTGCCGACGCCGTCGCGGCCATCGAGGAGGCCGGGGGGCGGGCGATCGCGGTCGGCATCGACGTCAGCCGGGCCGAGCAGGTCGAGGCGGGCGTCCGTCGGATCGCCGACGAGCTCGGCCCGCCTGTGGTGCTGGTCAACAACGCCGGCATCATCCGCGACAACCTCCTGTTCAAGATGACCGAGCAGGACTGGGACGCGGTCATGGGCGTGCACCTCAAGGGAGCCTTCCTCATGAGCAAGGCGTGCCAGGCGTTCATGACCGAGGCCAAGTTCGGCCGGATCGTCAACCTGTCCTCCTCCTCGGCCCAGGGCAACCGCGGCCAGGCGAACTACTCGTCCGCCAAGGCCGGCCTGCAGGGGTTCACCAAGACCCTCGCCATCGAGCTCGGCAAGTTCGGCGTCACCTCCAACGCCGTGGCCCCCGGGTTCATCCAGACCGAGATGACGAAGTCGACCGCCGAGCGGATCGGCGTCCCGTTCGACGACTTCATCAAGCACTCGGCCTCCCAGATCCCGGTTCAGCGGGTCGGCCAGCCCGAGGACATCGCCGCGACGATCTCGTTCCTCTGTTCCGAGGAGGCCGGCTTCGTCTCCGGGCAGGTCATCTATGTCGCCGGCGGGCCGCTTGACTGAGCCCGCCGGCTCCCTGCTCCTGCGGGGCGCCCGGCTCGTCCCCGTCTCCGGCCCCGCGCCGCAGCGGCCGGTCGAGGTCCTCGTGCGCGATGGCGTGGTCACCGCCGTGGCCCCGCGCGTCGATCCGGCCGCGACTGCCGGCGTCGAGGTGGTCGACCTCGACGGTCGGTGGCTCATGCCGGGCCTGTGGGACCAGCACGTCCACCTCGGCCAGTGGGTGCTGCGCACCGCACGCCTGGACCTGGGCACCGTGACCGACGTCGCCTCGGCCTGCGCCGCGGTCCGCGAGCGGCTCGCCGCGACCGCGGACGCTCCGGTCGTCGCCTGGGGCCACCGCCCGGCCACCTGGGCCGAGCAGCCCACCGTGGCGGCCCTGGACGCGGTCAGCGACACCGTCCCGATCGTCCTCATCGCCGGTGACGGCCACCACGGCTGGGTGAACACCCCGGCCCTGAACCTGCTCGGCCTGCCGCCCCGCGAGGGGGTGGTCGCCGAGGGCGAGTGGTTCGACACGTATGCGCGGCTCACCGACGTCGGCCTCGGCGGAGACGCCTCACCCGCGGCCTACCGGCTGACGATGGAGCAGCTCGCCCGGCTCGGCGTCGTCGGGGTCGTCGACCTCGAGTTCGCCGCGCCGGTCGAGGCCTGGGGCGAGCGGGTCGCCGCCGGGGCCGACCTGCTCAAGGTCCGCATCGGCGCCTACCCCGACTACCTCGACGACTTCCTCGCGGCCGGGCTGACGACGGGGACCCCCATGCCCGGCTGCGGTCCCCGCCAGGTGTTCTCGGTGCTCAAGATCATCTCCGACGGGTCGCTGAACACCGGCACGGCCTGGTGCTGCGACCCCTACCCGTCCGGGGCGGGGGGTCACGACGGGGCGGGCGTCGACCCGACGGCCCTCAACTACGGTGCCCCCAACTACAGCGTCGCAGAGCTCGACGAGCTCGTCGGCCGCGCGGTGGCGGCCCGGCTCGAGGTGGCCACCCACGCCATCGGCGACGCGGCCGTGTCCATGGCCCTCGACGTCCACGAGCGCTGGGGGGCCCCCGGCTCGATCGAGCATGCCCAGCTGGTCCGGCGGACCGACCTGCCGCGGATGGCCCGGCTCGGCCTGCGCGCGAGCGTCCAGCCGGCGCACCTGCTCGACGACCGGGACCCCACCGAGCAGAACTGGCCGGACCGGAC
>JBAUUB010000028.1:0-4976 GCA_049582485.1 Dermatophilaceae bacterium | reverse complement strand
CACTTCACCTCATGCTCGCCCTCGCCGAGATGCAGCTGACAACCACCGGGCACCCGGCCGCTGCGCAGTTCGACCTGTGGCAGCAGATGGTGGCCGACGCCTTCACCCCGGTCACCCTGCGGCGTTCCGACGACGAGCAGGGCAACGGATTCCGAAGCACGGTGCAGGCCCGGCGGCTCGGTGACCTCTCGCTGTCCTGGCTGACCTCCGAGGCCCAGACCGTGACCCGCACCGCGGACCTGGTCGCTGGGCGGCCGTCGGGAACCTACTTCCTCAACCTCGTCCTGCGCGGGTGCGGCAGCGCGGTGCAGGACGGAAGAGCGGCGACGGCCCTGCCTGGCCAGTTCATGCTCGTTGACGGGGACCGCCCGTTCACCCTGGACTTCGGGTGCACCTTCGACGACATCTGCCTGATGATCCCGAAGGAGATGCTCGACTCGCACCTCGCGGCACCGGAGCTCTGCACGGCGGTCACGGTCGACGGGTCTTCGGCGTCGGGCGCGATGGTCCTCGGCGCACTGCGCGCTCTCCGGTCGCAGCGCGTCAACCCCTCACCGCGCGAGACGGCCGGCATCACCGAGCACCTCGTCCCGCTCATCTCACTCGCCGTCAGTGAGGCCGCGAGGCCGTCGACGCCGTCACCGCGGACGGCCCTTCTGCAGGCGGTCCTCGACGAGATCGACACCCACTTCGCCGACCCGGACCTCAACCCGGTCGAGGTGGCCCGTCGGGTGTCGATCTCGGTCAGCTACCTCACCAAGCTGCTCGCGTCCCGAGGGGAGACCTTCGGCCGGCTGCTCCAGCGGCGCCGCCTCGACCATGCCTGGGCGGCCCTCGCGCCCGGAGCGCCCCCAGTCCTGACCATCACCTCGGTCGCGCACGCCAGCGGCTTCCGCGACTCGGCGCACTTCTCGCGCGCCTTCCGGGCCACCTTCAGCATCACCCCGAGCCAGCGACGGGCGGGGCAGGCGCCGACCTGCTGCGGCTGAGTCCATGCGTGGCGACGACGGCGAGACGGTCAACCGGCACGGCCGGTGACATACACCGACCCCGGGCGGACCGGGCACTGCGGGGCAACGGTCCGTCTCCGGGGTCGGCTTCTCCCATTGGGGGAGAAGGTGAGGCGCCCAGGCGCTGGCGCCCCACCAGCTCTTCAGATGAAGATGATCTGCGCCCCCTCCGCGATCTCGACGAAGTCGGAGGCGCTGATCACGCCCTCGACACCGGGGTGGAGGTCGGCCTCGATCATCTTGGCCATGTCGAACGAGAGCTTGCAGGCGTACATGTGCGCGCCGGAGGCCTCCATGAGGTCGAGGAAGTCCGGGATGTTCGGGATCTCGAGCTCCTCCATCTGCTTCTTCATCATGTTCGTGGCGAACGCGGTCATCCCGGGCAGGTTGCCCATCACCTGCGGCAGGGACACGTTCTCCCAGCCGGGACGGAGCCGGCCGAGGTCGTTCATGTGCATCGCGGTGTTGCCGGCCATCGTGAACTTCAGCTTGTGGTTGAGCTTGGTGTTGACGATGTCCAGGCCCCAGAAGGTGAAGAAGATGTGCACCTCGATGCCTTCGCCGAGGGCCGCGTTGCCGACGATCAGGGCTGGGTAGGCCATGTCGAGGTTGCCCTTGGAGCAGATGAAGGCCATCTTGCGCGGACCCGTGTATGCGGGGGTCCCGCTCTCCTCGGAGGTGCCGGTCTGCGCGGCGGAGGAGACGCGCATACGATCACCGAAGTCGGGAAGGATGAAGCCTTCGGGGATGGCGGCCCGGGTCGGTGTTCCGTTGGTCGCGACAGGCTGCTCGGTGATGGTCTGATCTGTGACACTCATGTCGGGACTCCTAGACGCAGCCGACGGGCTTGCGGAGGCCGGCGAGCCAGGACATCTTCTTGGCGGGCTTGCCGGGGTACAGGGCGAAGAGGGTCTTGATGTCGAAGCCGCCGACGGTCTGCATGCGGCGCAGGGTCGGGGTGACACCGCTGGCTGCGGCGTCCTCGCGCATGAAGCGCAGTGGTGCGAGGTGCTCCTCGTCGAGGTCGATGCCGATGAGGGGCGCCAGGTCCTTGGCGAGCTCCTCGCTCCATTCGCCTCGGTTGACGAAGAAGCCCTCCTCGTCGACCTCGAAGCTGCGCCCGTTGATGGTGTTCGTGGGCATGGTCGTCACTCTTTCTCGCCGGCGTCGGGCAGGTGCTTGCCGGCCATGGACATCTCGTTCGGGACGGGCAGCTTGCGTCCGGGGAGCAGCATGTTCCAGTAGATCTGCTCGAACGCGAGCTTGCCGAGGTGGTTGACGCGCGCCGGCTTGAGCAGCTTCATCGGGCCGATGAGGCCGGCGGGGAAGGTGCCCTTGAGCGGCTCGGTGTCGTAGTTGAAGTCGAGCAACAGGGCCTGCCCGCGGCCGGACTCGACGAAGCAGTTGGCGTGCCCGTCGAAGGCGTGCGGCAGGGAGCGGCCGTCGACGGCGGCGAGGAAGTTGCCGACGAACTGCTCGGCGGCGAAGTGGGCGACCGACCCGGCCTTGGAGGTCGGGATGTCGCTGGCGTCGCCGAGGACGAAGATCCGCTCGTGCTCGACCGACCGCAGCGTGTGCTTGTCGACGGGGATGAAGCCCGCGTCGTTGCCCAGGCCGGAGTCGAAGACGTACTGCTGGCCGACGTTCGGCGGGATCGTCACGAGGAGGTCGAAGGGCAGCTCGCGCCCGTCGTATGCGACGAGCACCTTGCGTCGCGCGTCCACCCGTTCGACTGCGAAGTCCGCGGCGAGCCGGATGCTGCGGTCCTTGAGCAGGCCGCCGAGCTCCTTGCTCGCGACGGGCTTGGTGAAGGCTCCGTCGAGCGGGGTCACGTAGGTGATGTCGATCTTGTGGCGGAGCCGCCGCTTGCGGTAGTGGTCCTCGACGAGGAACGCGAACTCCAGCGGTGCCACGGGGCACTTGATCGGCATCTCGCTCACGTGCACGAGGATCCGGCCGGCGTCGAAGGTCTCGAGGGCGGTCTTGAGGGCCTTGGAACCCTCGAACGTGAAGAACTCGTGCACGGTGGTGTGCTCGGCGAGCGCCTCGGCCATGCCCTCGACGAGGGTCGGGTCGGGCCGCGTGCCGGTGGCGATCACGAGCCAGTCGTATGCGAGGGTCCGGTCCCCCGCGAGGTGCACCTGCTGTGCACGCGGGTCGACGCGCTCGATCGCGGCCTCGACGAACTCGACCCCGTCGGGAAGGAATCCACGGCGGTCCTTGACGACGCGCTCGGGCTCCATCCAGAAGGGGATGAAGAGGTAGCCGGGCTGGTAGTGGTGCTCGGTGTCCTGGTCGACGACGGTGATCGACCACGAGGCATCGAGGGCTTTGCGGAGGAGGTTGGCAGTCATTGTGCCTGCAGTGCCCGCCCCCAGAATCAGGAGCTTTGCCATGCTTCGACGCTATACCCCCAAGGGTATGAGATGCACGCCCCGGAAGCGGTTTGTGAGGGACGAGACAGGCTGTGGTGAGCCTTGCCTTCATTGGGAAATGGTCAGGGCACCCACTGCTCGTCGACGCTCACGACGACACCGTCGCTGACCTCGATCCAGACGCCGTACGGGTATCCGCCGCGGTCCTCGCTCGCAGCGACGAGATCGGCGACCGTCCCGCTCGACCCGTCCGGTCCGCCGGTCGGGAAGAACACGGCGACCGCGTCGGGAGCGACCGCGACCGTCGTCGTGTCGGTGCTGTCGTTGCGGACGTAGTAGTCGTTCGGCGGCGGTGACTCCTCACCGTCCTCCTCCGCCGCGATCACCGCGTCCTCGCCGATGAACCAGCACGCGATGTCGAGCTCGACCGACTCCGCGCTCAGGGCGTCTACGGTCCCGAACCAGCGACCGTCGGGCAGCTCGCCCTCGCCCACGTCGCAGCCTGCTCCCTCGGCCACGGGGACATCGGGGTCGACCGACGTCGTCGCCTCCACCGTCCGGGTCGGGTCGACCGTGCCGTCGGTGCTGTCCGGCCCGTCTCCCGAGCCGTCACCGACACACCCGGCCAGGGCGACGACGAGCGCTACCGCGAGAACTCCCACCCCGTCACGACGCCGGTGTGCCATGTCTCGATCATCGCGCTGATCGCGGAGTTCTGCCAGGTGAGGGCGGTCACCCCGAGGGCGGGGCAGCGCGCCGACCGTCTCGTCGCTCACAGCCGAGCCCCGGCATGGGCGGAGGACGAGGAGAATGAAGCCAGCAGCCGCCTGGGTCGACGGTTGCGTGGAGGTGTCGGAAATGACCGAGACACTGAACCGGCCCGCAGTCGCGAGCCGCGAGCGTCACAACCTCGCTGCGGATGCCTTTCTCTACGCGGCGCTGATCTTCCTGGCCGCCATCGGTGCGCAAGAGCTCATCGCGTACCTGCTGGCGGGTGGAGACCTGGGGTCGTGGACTCCGCCGGTCTGGCTCGAGGCGGTCGGGGCGCTGGCCATGCCCCTGGCCGTCATCGGCGGCCCGCTGCTCGCGTGGCGGATCTACGGCCGCCACCTCGGGTGGCGGGATCTCGTCGCGGCGGCCGTCGGCGCCATGCTCGGCGGTGCGCTGTTCGGGGTCGTCTTCATGGCCGGCTTCTTCCTTACGTGGCTCATCCAGGGCCCGGCCGCGGAGGAGGAGGGTCCGTGGGGCCTCGTCATCATCGCGACGATCGCAGTCGTGGCCTTCCTCGCCAGGCCGGTCATCGGGGCCGTCCGAGACCTGGCAGGGCTCAAGGAGCATGCACGGCGTCACGCGCTCCGGCTCGGGGTCGTCGTGCTGGGTCTGGTCGCCGTCATCGCCAGCATGTTCGTCGGCGGCGAGACGGCCGAGCTCGGCATGTTCCTGCTGCTGCCCGCGGTCCCGGCGGCGGTCGCTGCCGTCGCGATGGACTGGTGGCGCGTCCACCAGCACCGGACGCGGGAACCCCAGCCGTAACGAGCCGCGAGGACCGGCCGTCGGATCGGGGACGGTCGCGGTCGCCATCGCGGCAGCG
>JBAUUB010000027.1:0-2496 GCA_049582485.1 Dermatophilaceae bacterium | reverse complement strand
CTCCTACAACGACCAGTCCTCCTACAGCGAGCTCGAGGTCGAGATCGACGACTCGTTCACCAGTGAGGTGGACGCAGCCTTCGACAACTCGGAGGAGTGGGAGAACAGCGGAAACATCTTCAGCCCGGGCGCCGCCACCACCGGCGGAGAGGCCGAGACCGAGTTCGACTTCTGATCATCCCTGCTGGCATCCGGTGCCCGATCGCCCTCGCGGCGATCGGGCACTAGGTGTTTTACTCGCAGGGGACCACGACAGACGGGGAGTGCATGATGGGTAGGACGGCAGGAGGCACCCGCAGCGAGAGTGTCCTCACCCGTCGCCAACGGCGTGAGCTCGACCAGCCCGGCGGCGCGGGTCCGGCGGAGGATCTGCTGAGACTGATCGACGACCTGGCTGGGATGGCACAGGAGACGAAACGTGACGACCTGGTCCAACGCCTCGGGACCGCCGTCGAGCGACTACGCAGTCCGAACACCCGGGTGGTCATCGTCGGTGAGTTCAAGCAGGGCAAGAGCAAGCTCATCAACGCCTTGGTCAACGCGCCGGTCTGCCCGATCGACGACGACGTCGCGACGAGTGTGCCGACCATCGTCGGCTTCGGTCCTCGTCCGGCCGCGGCCATCGTGGCTCGCTCGGGCGACGAGATCGAGCGACACGAGATCCCCATCGAGGAGCTCGCGCAGTACGTTTCCGAGTCGGGCAACCCGGGCAACTCGCGGCACCTTCTGGCAGGGGAAGCCCAGCTGCCCCGGGCGATCCTGCAGGGTGGACTCCAGCTGGTCGACACGCCGGGCGTGGGCGGGACGGAGTCCCAGAGCGCGTTGACGACGCTGTCGAGCCTGTCGACCGCGAGTGCCGTGATCATGGTCTCGGACGCCTCCCAGGAGTTCACCGAACCGGAGGTACAGCTGCTGCGCCATGCGATGCGCGTCTCGCCGAACGTGGCGACCGTCCTCGCCAAGACCGACCTGTACTCGCAGTGGCAGGAGGTCGAGGACATCGACCGCGGCCACCTCCGTGAGATCGGCGAGGTGCCCCTCTTCGCCGTGTCCAGCGACCTCCGTCTGCGGGCTGCGGAGGAGCAGGACCGCGAGCTCAACGACGAGTCGGGATTTCCGGCCCTGGTGGCTCACCTGCGCAGGGAGATCGTCGGGCGCGCCGAGCTGATAGCGGTGCGAAGCGCCGTCCACGACCTCGGCTTCGTCGTCGCCCAGATGGAGCTCGCCGCACGAAGTGAGCTGAGCGCCGTCCTCAACCCACAGGACAACGCCCGTCTGCTCGCAGAGCTGGATCGCGCCAAGGCACGGTCCGAGGAGTTCCGAAGCCGTTCGTCGAAGTGGAACGTCCGCCTCGGCGACGGCATCACCGACCTCATCGCCGACATGGAGCACGACCTGCGCGACCGCCTCCGACGAGTGCAACGGGAAGCGGAGCAGGCCATCGACGAGGGAGATCCGGGACCCATCTGGGACCAGATCTCGCAGTGGCTGGATGAGCGGATCGCCAGTGCGGTCTCGGAGACGTTCATCTGGACCGAGGAACGTTCCCACTGGCTCGTCGAGGAGGTCGCCGAACTGTTCCTCGCCGAGGAGGTCGAGATCCCTCTGATCGCCGTCGGGGACACCGACGGGGTCCTCGATCAGGTGCAGCGGCTTCCCGGGTTCGAGGCAGGGCACCTCTCTGCCGGTGAGAAGATCTACATCGGCGTCCGCGGCTCGTACGGCGGCGTTCTCATGGTGGGCCTGGCCACCGGTCTGATCGGCTTGTCGCTGATCAACCCGCTCTCGCTGCTCGCCGGTGTGCTGGTCGGTCGGCGCGCCTACCGCGAAGACGCCGCCAACCGACTCAACCGTCGGCGCTTCGAGGCCAAGAACATCGTGCGCAGGCACATCGACGAGGTGACCTTCCAGGTGGCGAAGGTGCTGAGAGATCGGCTCAGGGTCGTCCAGCGAACCGGACGTGATCATTTCGGAGCGATCGCGGACGAGATGCACCGCTCCCTCGCAGAGGCCACCCTCGCGGCCAAGCAGGGGGCCGGCGCGCGGCAGGAGGACGAGAAGAAGCGCATCGCGTGGTTGCGGGGTCACATCCAGCAGCTCGAACGACTCAAGGCCGAGCTCCCCGCCCTTCCGCCGGCGACGGCCAAGGATGTCGTCGTCCGATGAGCGCGCCCATCGAGGTCGCGGTCCGCGACCTCCTGGTGACCGCCCGCGCACTCTATGGTGGCGATCCTCCTGCACAGCTGGAGGATCTCGAGCGCCGTCTCGCAGAGCCGCTGCGTTTGGCGATCGCGGGCATCGTCAAGGCGGGCAAGTCCACCCTGCTCAACGCGATCATCGGCGAGCGTGTCGCTGCAACGGACGCTGGCGAGTGCACCCGCCTCGTCACGTGGTACAGGCACGCCACGACCCGATCGGTCACCGCCGTCGCCCGAGATGGCACAACCACCCGGCTCCCTATCCGCCGGTCCACAAACGGCCAGCTCGCCTTCGAGC
>JBAUUB010000026.1:0-7895 GCA_049582485.1 Dermatophilaceae bacterium | reverse complement strand
TAGAGGAAGGTCGGAGTCCCGCGAGGAGGGTGCTCCTGCGCCCAGTCGGTGCGCCAGTCCATGAGCAGTGCGGCGGCCCCGTCGAGCGCGGGCGCGGCGTCCGCAGCCGAAACGACGATGCCGTATGCGGTTTGCGCCGGAGCAGGGTCGTGCGGCACCACTCCCTCCGGTCGGGCACCGCGCGCGTCGACGACGACCCTGGCCTGCCCCGGCCGCGGCCCGAGCAGGTCCACCAGGTCCGCGTCCTCGAGCCGCGCTCGCCGCACCTCCACCGCGTCGAGCGGCAGGGCGTGCTGCAGAGCATCGTTGTCCAGCACGAGGTAGTCGCGCTGCAGGGGGTGACGGCCGCGGGCCCGAATCTCGGGGCCGCGCACACGGGAGCGCACGACCGACTCCGGCAGTCGCCCCAGCTCGTCACCCCAGATGCCGTAGGTGGGAGTCCACACCGCGTCCGGCCGAGGGTCGAGCGCGAGCACCGACACCCCGTGCGCCGCGGCCCGAGAAGCCAGCGCGCGCCCTGCCGGGCCGAGCCCGACGACGGCGAGATCGAAGACGGTCCCGGTGCTCACCCGTTCATCCTCCCAGCCCGCACCCGATGGCAGGACGCGCACCCAATACGGTGGGACGGTGAACCGCTTCGCCACCTCGATCGAGAAGGTCGCCGAGATCCCCTATGCCCAGTCCGCGATCTGGGCCGTGGTATCCGACCCGGACCAGGTCGCCCACATGACGCCGTTCCTGCGGGAGATCCGCGTCGTCGACACCGGCACGTGGGTCTGGGAGCTGCACGGCATTCCCTACCCCGGCGGGGAGTTCGCCGCTCACTTCACCGAGGCGATGGACCTGCAGGAGCCGACGCGGATCGACTTTCAGCACGACCCCGACGGTAGAGAGCTCGCGGGGGCGGACGGCTGGTACTCGCTGGAGGCCCTGACACCGGGTTCGACCCGGCTGGCCATCGGCCTGAGCGTTCACGCGATGCTCCCGGCGCCCAGCTGGGCGGGCAAGGTCATCGAGCCTGCCATGCATGCCGTCGTGCAACAGATGGGCAACCGCTTCGCGGCCAACCTGGAGAAGACGCTCTCGCGCTAGCGGCGGATCCCCGGGCGTCGCCGACCGGCCGCCGGACGGGTGGGCGACCCGCGCATACCCCTAGAGTTGACCAACTGGTTGACATGTCAAGGAGAGTTATGAGGATCGGCGTCATCATCGGGTCCATCCGCGACGGCCGCAAGGGTCAGGCGGTCGGGGAGTGGGTCCACGAGCGCGCCCGACAGCGCAAGGACGCGACGTTCGAGCTGCTCGACCTGCGCTCGTTCGACGTGCCGCTCCTGACGTCCAACGTCCAGCCGGGCGGCGGCAACCGGGTCTACGACTCCCCGCAGGTGCGGGAGTGGAGCGCGGCGGTCGACCGGTGTGACGCCTTCGTCTTCGTCACGCCCGAGTACAACCACGGCGTCCCGGGCGCCTTCAAGAACGCCTACGACTCCCTCGGTCCGGAGTGGGTGGGCAAGCCGGTCGCGTTCGTCTCGTACGGCGGCATGGGCGGAGTCCGCGCGGTCGAGCACTGGCGGCCGGTGGTGGCGAACTTCCAGCAGTACGGCATCCGAGCCCAGGTCGCCCTCTCGACCAACACCGACTGGACCAACGACGAGTTCGACCCGCACAACCGATGCCTCACCGAGCTCGACGTCATGCTCGACATGCTCGTCTCGGTCACGGACAAGCTGCGCGGCTAGGCATATTCCGGGCGGGATCGGGCCCCTGCCGGATGACCCTCGCTCAGCCCTATGATCAAGGCGTGATCGAGCAGAAGCGCATCCTCGCCACCGCCGTCCCCGGGCCGAAGTCCGCCGAGCTCGCCGCCCGCAAGACGGCCGCCGTCTCGGCCGGAGTCGGCACCGCTCTGCCGGCCTACATCGTCCGCGGGGAGGGTGGCATCCTCGTCGACGTCGACGGCAACCAGCTCATCGACTTCGGTTCCGGAATCGCGGTGACGACCGTCGGCAACGGCAACGCGAAGATCGTCGAGGCCGTCCAGGAGCAGATCGCGCGGTTCACCCACACCTGCTTCATGGTCACGCCCTACGAGCAGTACATCGAGGTGGCGGAGAAGCTCGCCGAGCTGACCCCCGGCGACGGCGAGAAGCGCACCGCGCTGTTCAACAGTGGAGCCGAGGCGGTGGAGAACGCCGTCAAGGTCGCCCGCCACCACACCGGACGGCAGGCCGTGGTCGCCTTCGACCACGCCTACCACGGCCGGACCAACCTGACCATGGGTCTGACCGCGAAGAACATGCCCTACAAGCACCGCTTCGGCCCGTTCGCCGGAGAGATCTACCGGGTGCCGATGGCCTATCCCTACCGCTGGCCGACCGGCCCCGAGGCGTGCGCCGAGGAGGCCTTCGACGAGTTCGTCTCGCTCGTGCACGCGCAGGTCGGCGAGGAGAACTGCGCGGCCGTGATCATCGAGCCGATCCAGGGCGAGGGCGGCTTCATCGTCCCGGCCCCCGGCTTCCTGGCCAAGGTCGCCGACTACTGCGCGGACAACGGGATCCTCCTCATCGCCGACGAGGTGCAGACCGGCTTCGCCCGCACGGGCGACTGGTTCGCCAGCCACCACGAGGGCATCGTGCCCGACCTGATGACAACCGCCAAGGGCATCGCGGGCGGCATGCCGCTCGCCGCGGTCACCGGACGTGCCGACGTCATGGACTCGATCCACGTCAGCGGTCTCGGCGGAACCTACGGCGGCAACCCGGTCGCCTGTGCCGCCGCGCTCGCCTCGATGGCATGGATGGAGGAGACCGACGCCTGCGGCCGGGCCCGCGAGGTCGAGGCGATCTTCCGGCCGCGGTTGGAGACCCTCGCCGACAAGTACGGCGTCATCGGCGACATCCGTGGTCGGGGCGCGATGCTCGCCGTCGAGCTCGTGAGCGACCTCGAGGCCAAGACCCCGGACGCCGCTCTCACCGGCGCCGTCAACAGGTACTGCCACAGCCAGGGTCTGGTGACCCTCACCTGCGGCACGTTCGGCAACGTCTTCCGGTTCCTCCCGCCGCTGTCCGCCCCTGACGAGCTCCTCCACGAGGGTCTCGATATCCTCGAGGACGCCTTCGCCGAGCACGCGGGGTGACCTCGCCGCTGAAGCGGCAGATTCACAACATCGGCCGCCGCCGCGCGTGGCTCATCTGGGTGGTGGCGCTGACCGCATACATCCTCGCGGTCTTCCACCGGACCTCCCTCGGCGTGGCCGGCCTGCTCGCGGCGGAGCGTTTCGACATCACAGCGGCCCAGCTGTCGACCTTCACGGTGGTGCAGCTGTCGGTCTACGTCGTCATGCAGGTGCCGGTCGGTGTCGCGCTCGACCGCTGGGGGCCCAAGCGGCTCATCCTCAGCGGGCTGGCGCTGATGACGGCCGGACAGCTCTGGTTCGCCGTCGCCGGCACGTTCGAAGCGGGGGTGCTGGCGCGGGTCCTCCTCGGCGCAGGCGACGCGATGATCTTCATCTCGCTCATGCGGCTCGTCGCGCTGTGGTTCCGGGTCAAGCAGGCGCCGTTCGTCACGCAGCTGACCGGCATGCTCGGCCAGATCGGCGCGCTCGTCGCCGCCGCGCCCCTCTCGTATGCGCTGGCCCGCTTCGGCTGGACCCACACCTTCGCCTTCGCGGCCTCTCTCGGCTTCGCCGTGATCATCGCCGTGATGGTGGTTGTCAAGGACTCGCCCTACAGCGGACAGGCGATCGAGCGGATCAAGATCCGGGCACTCGCCTGGACGATGCGCGACATCTGGCAGAACCCCGGCACCCGGCTCGGGATGTACTCGCACTTCACCTCGATGTTCGGCGCCAACGTCTTCGGCCTGCTCTGGGGCTATCCGTTCCTCGTCGCCGGCCAGGGCCTGTCCTCGGCGGTCGCGAGCTCCCTCATCATGCTCATGACGGTCACGGCGCTCATCGTGGGGCCGATCACGGGGCGCGCCGTGGCCCGCCACCCTTATCACCGGTCCTGGATCGTCCTCGGCATCGTCATCGCGATCATGGTCATGTGGGCCGTCGTGCTGCTCTGGCCCGGTCCGGCGCCCATCGGCGTGCTCGCGCTGCTCGTCATCGTCACCGCGGCGGGCGGTCCGGTGTCGATGGCGAGCTTCGACATGGCGCGGACCTTCAACCGGCCGCACCACCTGGGGCGGGCCACGGGAGTCGTCAACATGGGCGGCTTCGTCGCCTCACTCGCCGCGATGTGGGCCATCGGCTTCATCCTCGACATCGTGGCGCCGGAAGGGCCGGAGACCTATACGCTCGACGACTTCCGCATCGCGATGTCGGTGATGTTCGTGTTCTGGTTCTTCGGGGGAGTGCAGGTGTGGCGCTACCGGCAGAAGTCCAAGTACTTCCTCGAGGAGCTCAGCCCGGGCAGCCTGGAGCGGCTGCGGCAGGGCGAGACCCTGCTTCCCGGCATCTCCCGGGACCTTGACTAGGCCCGGGGTGGTTTCACCGGGTCGAGGGCGACCAGCCGGGACCTGACGTACTCGACCGGGCCAACTCATACTTGGCCCGGTCCTCTCCTGTATAGCCGCCGCGGCGACCCGCCCCGGTGACCGACACGCGTCGGGCGGATGATGTTCCGACGAACCGCCGGTGTCGTGGCTCGCGGCGGGCCAGACTGGCGGGGTGAGCGCCGCCCGTCCGATCCCCGCAGCCTTCGACCTCAGCGGAACGGTGGCCGTGGTCACCGGAGCCGGCAGTGCCACCGGCATCGGGTATGCGGTTGCGAGCCTCCTCGGCCGCTGCGGCGCCGTTGTGGTCGTCACGGCGACGACCGACCGGATCGAGCATCGGGCCGCCGAGCTGGACGCCGACGGGGTCGCGGCCTTCGGTGTCGTCGCGGACCTCACCGACGAGGGGGGAGCCGCGCGGGTGGTCGAGGTCGCGACGGGGCGGTTCGGCCGGCTCGACATCCTCGTCAACAACGCCGGCATGGTGACGGTCGGGGACGGCGACTACCTCGAAGGGGACCTCACGTCGACCGACCCGACCCGCTGGCGGGCGTCGCTCGAGCGCAACCTGACCACCGCATACCTCATGACGCGGGGGGCGTTGCCGCACCTGCGCGATTCCGGACGCGGTCGGGTCGTCAACGTCGCGAGCGTGACCGGGGCGGTCATGGCGATGCGGTCGGAGGTGGGCTACGCGGCGGCCAAGGCCGGAATGGTCGGGCTGACCCGGGCGGTCGCGGTCGACGAGGCGCGGCACGGCATCACCTGCAACGCCGTCGCGCCGGGGTGGATCGCAACGGGGTCGCAGACGCCGGCCGAGGTGCTCGAGGGCGAGGTGACCCCTCCGGGTCGCTCCGGTACCGCCGAGGAGGTGGCGAGCGCGGTGGCGTGGCTCGCTTCGCCGGGAGCGGGCTATGTCAACGGGCAGGTCATCGTCGTCGACGGAGGCAACTCGGTCGCCGAGGAGCGGGTCAGGACCTGACTAGCGCGGAGGCATCCGCAGCGCGCCGTCGAGGCGGATGACCTCACCGTTGAGCATCGGGTTGTCGACGATGTGGCGCACGAGCGAGGCGTACTCGACGGGTCGGCCCAGCCGCGCAGGGTGCGGCACCTGCCGCTCGAGCACCTGGCGGGCCTCCTCGGGCAGCCCCGCGAGCATGGGGGTCTCGAAGGTGCCGGGCGCGACCGTGACCACGCGGATGAGCTTGTCGGCGAGGTCGCGCGCGGCGCTGAGGGTCAGGCCGACGACGCCCCCCTTGCTCGCCGCATACGCCGCTTGGCCGACCTGCCCGTCGAAGGCCGCGATGGAGGCGGTGTTGACGATGACGCCGCGGTCCCCGTCGACCGGCTCGTTGTCGAGCATGGCGGCCGCGGCGAGGCGCAGGACGTTGAACGTGCCGACGAGGTTGATGTCGACGACGGTCCGGAACGCCTCGAGGTCGAGCGGGCCCTTGCGCCCGACGACCCGACCGGGGGTGGCGACCCCGGCGCAGTTGACCGCGACGCGCAGCTCGCCGAGCTCGCGGGCGGTGTCGACCGCAGCCTGGACCTGGTCGGGATCACGGACGTCGGCGGCGCAGAACCGGGCGCGCTCGCCCAAGCGGGCGGCGGCGTCCTCGCCGGCACTGCCGGGCAGGTCGACGACGACGACCGCGGCGCCGTCGGACGCGAGTCGCTCGGCAGTGGCGCCACCGAGGCCGGAGGCCCCTCCGGTGACGAGTGCGACGGTGGTCGGGGTGATCTGCATCAGCGGTTCGCTCCTCGTAGGGTTCCGGTGGTTGGTCTGAAGTCGGTGACGGCACAGGTGACGGTGCGGTTGCCGGTGTCCCACGAATCGCGGCTCGGGTAGTACGCGTAGGCGATGAGCTCGGAGTCGTAGTAGTCGATGCCGACGAACTCCTCGAACTTATCGATGCACTCCGCGTCGGAGTCGTGGAACATGTCCTCGGGGGTCGTGTACTCATCGAGCACGAACGTCTCGTAGATCTCGAGGTCGTGGGGCTGCGCACAGTCGATCCCGGTGATGTCGCGGTCGACCTCGAACGAGAACCCACTGACAGCCGGGTCATCGAAGCAGTCACCGACCGCGAGATCCTCGGTCAGGCGCGAGTCGAAGACGCCGTCCTCCGGCACGCCCAGCTCCTCGACCGACTCCTGGACGGAGTCGGCGAAGCGTTGCGGAGCATCCGTGACGACGAGGACGACGCCGAGCACGGTCCAGAGTGTGCCGAGCACGATGCCGGCGATGGCGAAGGCGCGCCCCGCGCGCTCCTTCGCCAGGGCGACGGCCCCGAGCACGATCGCGGCGATCGATGCGAGCGGGATGCAGCCGAGGACGCCGAGGACGAACGACACCACGGAGAGTGTCTGCTTGGGCTTGGCCGGGGGCGGTGGGTAGCCACCGGCATAGGGGTATGCGGCGCCCGCCTGGGTCGGACCGCTCGCCTGCCACGGACCGCCCGTCTGGTTCGGACCGCTCGCCTGGGTCGGAGCAGGTGTCGGAGCCGACCCGGCCGCCGGTCGGGGTGGGTCCGGCTGGACCTGCCCGCCGTCATCCGCGGCATCGGGGCGGCGGCCGGGGGCTGAGCCCGGCGGGACCCACGAGGGCGGTTCGGTCATGCGGTCACTCTAGGAGGGGTCGTGGGTCGGCGCCTGCACACCCTGGTCAACAAGGTTGCACAATCCCTAATCTGAATTCACTCCTTCATCCCCACCGGCCCCGGGAATCGGCGTGCTCCCCGATCCCGGGGCCGTGGTCTGTCCGGGTTCCGAGGTCGTCCGACGGCGCGTTCCTCGACAGGGCGGTGCGAGATCTCACCCCGAACTGATGACTTCGCACCAAACGCGGGGTGGGGGGTCAGGCGAGGAGGTGGCGGGAGATGACGAGACGCTGGATCTGGTTGGTCCCCTCGAAGATCTGGGTGACCTTCGCCTCGCGCATGTAGCGCTCGACCGGCCAGTCCTGGGTGTAGCCCGCTCCGCCGAGGACCTGCACCGCGTCGGTCGTGACGCGCATCGCCGCGTCCGTGGCGACGAGCTTGGCGACGGCGGCCTCCTTCGAGAACGCCTGGTCGGCGTCGCGCAGGCGGGCGGCGTGCAGGTACGTAGCCCGTGCGGAGGTCACCGCGGCCTCCATCTCGGCGAGCAGGAAGGCCAGTCCCTGGTTGTCCGCGATCGGGCGGCCGAACTGGTGCCGCTCCTTGGCGTAGCCGGTCGCGACGTCGAGCGCCGCCTGGGCAAGCCCCGTCGCCGTCGCGGCGATGCCGAGCCGGCCGGCGTCGAGCGCCGACAGGGCGATCGCCATCCCCTGGCCCTCGTCCCCGATCCGCCGGTCGGCCGCGACCGGGACGTCCTCGAAGATCACCTCGCGCACCGTGTCGCAGTGCAGGCCCATCTTG